>WGNT01000098.1 GCA_016124425.1 Cytophagales bacterium | reverse complement strand
GTCGATCTGCTTGGTCATTTTCCCGGTGCAGATAATAAGTAGCCCGGTAGCCAAAGGATCCAAAGTACCGGCGTGGCCTACCTTTTTTATTTTCAGCGTGTTCCGTATTTTTTTGACCACATCAAAGGAGGTCCATGTGTAGGGTTTGTCTACTAAAAAAACATATCCTTCTTCCATAGTTATAGTAGTATTCCAGCTACAATCGCTGTAAGCCCCACGATGGTACAGTAGATGGCGAAAATGGTAAGTTTGCTCTTTTTCACCAATTGTATCATCCAGGTACAGGCAGCAAGACCGGCAACAAAGGCTGAGATAAAGGCAATGGCCAACACCCCAAACGATGAATCGGAATAGGTTAAGGCCCCGTCTAGCAGATCTTTTCCAATTTTACCGATAATCAAGGGAAGCACCATCAAAAAGGAGAATCGCGCCGCTTTTCCCTTATCTACCCCTAGCAGCACGGACGTAGAAATAGTCGCACCCGAGCGGGAGATACCCGGAAGCATTGCTACTGCCTGCGCAATGCCGATAATAACCGCATTAAGTGTGTTCACGGGCTTGCCGGTGTCTTTTGCCTTATCGGCCAGAAAAAGCAAAACCGCCGTTACGAGTAACATGGAGCCTACAAAGACAATCTTTCCACCAAAAAGCTGTGCCAGCTCTTCTTCAAAAAACAACCCAATAACGGCCGCCGGAATCATGGAAATAAGGATCCGTACCGAAAAGGCCGTCTCTTCGTTCCATTTAAATTGAAACAATCCCCTGAGAATCTCAAAGATATCTTTTCGGAACACGGCAATAGTACTCAAGGCGGTCGCAAAGTGGACGACGACCGTAAACATAAGATTTTCTTCAGGAAGGGCGCTTGTTCCCAAAAGCACACCGGCAATTTCCAAATGCCCGCTTGAAGAGACGGGTAGAAATTCAGTCAATCCCTGTACAATGCCAAGAATAATGGCTTCTATTACTGTCATTTATCTTCCTTGGGTCGGTAAAAAATGGCGTAAAACTGAAAAAGAAACCCGGTTAAGGTCACGATAGGCCCCAGAGTAAGCCCCATAAAACCAAATCCATGCTGTTCTCCATCTAAACCGATGATGGTAAAGCCCAACACTATAATGGCAAGGCCAATCAACATCAACTGGTAATTTTTACGGTTAAAAGGAAATGCGTCTTTTTGCATAGTGTTAATAGAGTTCGTCCAAGGACATGTTTAAATATCTGTTTACTGATTTTAGCGTACTGAAAAAGGAAAGAAAGGCACCCAAAAGGACAAGGCTTCCAAACAAAATCATCAACCACTCCAGGTTGTACAGCAGGTTGAATCCGTCAATCGCCTGTTTTGCATATTCCATAAGCCCAAACAGCAGGGCAGAGGCCAAGATCCCGCCCAATGCCCCGTAGAAAAAAGAGCGCACCAAAAACGGCTTGCGGATAAATCCTTTTGTCGCTCCCACCAACTGCATGCTTCTAATAAGAAAGCGCTGTGAAAAAAGTGCCAATCGGATGGTGTTGTTGATTAAAATAATAACTGTGATAAGCAAAATTAGGATAAAAGCGCCCAATACTATGCTGACTTTCAATAAGTTTTTATTGATCGACGCTACCAGGTCACTCATGTACGTAACCTCAAATACGCCATTAATTGCCTGAATTTCGGCAACAATGTCTTCCAGCAATTCCGGGGTTTGATACGCTTCGGCCACCGAGAAGGTAAAGGTGTCACGAAGCGGGTTGTCATTGATAAATTGGGTGAAATCTTCTCCGACTTCCTCCATAAAAATCGCTGCGGCATCTTCCTTAGAGACAAAGGCAAAGCGCTTATTGCCCTCCTTTTCGAGGATATAGGGCTTTTCCTTTAGCTGATTAGTAAGGCGGCTAATATCCGCGGGTTTCAGGTTTTTGTTTAAAAATACCTGTATTTCAATATTTTCACGGATAATGGATGTTAAGGTTTTTGCCTGAATGATTATCAAGCCCACCAAACCGGTGATGAAGAGGGACAGGGTGATGCTGAACAGCACGCTGACAAATTTGTAGCTTCCCAAGCGCGTTTTTTTCCGCTGATTCCTAGTCATGACACATTAGTTTGACTTCAAAATTAAACAGGTATCCCAACTTAACCAACCTTATCGTGTAAATTCAACGGAATAACTTCATTGGGTGTAATGACAAAGACCCGGTCACCGGGACTTACCTGCACCGAAGCTGATCCCGTAAATTGTCCAAAAGCCGGCAGCACAAGGCGGCGGTTTTGGAGGAAAAAGCAGGGTAAACGCAGGTTTTGACGGCCTCTTCCCCGTAATCTAACTCCGGGATGCAGGTGACCGCATAGGTTGATCTTTCCTTCCGGGACTACCGCAAGTGGTTCGTGGGTCAGTAAAAGCCCATCCAATTCCAATCCGGGCCGGTGTACCCGCAACACCGTCTGTCGGTAGTGAAACGGTTTCAATATGTCGTGGTTTCCAAGTACCAAATGAAACTGAATAGACGGATAAGCAAGCAGGAACTCTTTGACCTGCTCCCAAGCGCCGTTCCAGTCACTGTGGAATAAATCGCCCAAAATATAGACCTCCGAAGGACCTAGCACCGCAAGCATGCCTTCCAACTTGATAAAGTCCGAGGTATGTATGTCTTCCGGGATGGGTATTCCCGCTTTTCGGAAATGTCCCGCTTTACCAAAATGCGTGTCTGCCAGAAACAGACGCTTGTTTTGGGGCATCCACAGCGCCTTCTCTTTCAGCAATGTCAACGGTTCGCATAGATTGTCCAGGTGTAAAGAAACAGGGGGTGAAATCATCGGTAAATTTTCAAAGCAGCACTTCATTCGGCAGACGGGCAAAGGTAATCAGGTTTATTTTTATTTCCATCCCCATCCTAAGAAGGGGCAAGATTACCCGAAAAAAAGAGTTGCCCATCGGAAATCAGCCACTTGTTCATGCATTACCGCCAAATTTATTATAAATTGGAATCCGAAATCAAATTCTTTTTTTAACACCAACACTTACCCATGAATAATCTCTCTATCGTCGTCAGAGACACGCTCAAAGAAAATTATCCGGATGTATACACCCCCTTCGCGTTGCTTGCACTGGAACACATGGTGCAGTTCAACGCTGAACTGAAAGCACTGATGAAAAAGCGGATGGACAAGCGGCTCAGCCGATCCGTAAACAAAGAGCGCATCCTCTTTTTAGATGAATCCGACAAGATTCCCGGTACGGATATCCTTGTAGCAGATGCCCGCTCAGGCAATTTCGTTGGCGCTGAAATCCCCGAGGACCTACAGCGGCAATGGATTCAGGGTACCGGTCCAGGAGCGAAGCCAAACGCGCCGGTAGCCGATAGCATCCGCAATGTAGCGTATGCCTTGCTTTCCGGAGCGGACGGTTGGATGTTTGACGGCGAAGATGCCCTAGGGCAGATCAGCGCCATGTCACTGGACAATCAGCGAAACCTTAAGCTGGCCATCCATAAGGATCCGCTCTTTCTCGAAGTAGCGGAGAAGGTCGCCCAACAAATGAACGCGTGGTCGCTGGGGTTCTTTGGGGAGGAAAAGATACAGGACTGGGCAAAGCAGCTGGATTTCACAACGAAAATATTCAGGGCGCGCGGGCTTCACCTCGATGACAGGCATATCCGCGATTCCAATGGGAATTCCGTGGCTGCCTCCATCGTGGACTTGAGCCTCTATGTGGTCAACAATTATCAGGCGCTTAGGGATGCGGGTGCATCCATCGTTCTATACCTTCCCAAGATCCAAACAGCGGAGGAAGCTGCCTTCTGGAATAAGCTGATATCAGAGCTAGAGGGTTTTCTCAAGCTTGAAATTGGTACCGTCAAAGTATATGTCTTGGTAGAACAGCTGGAAGCCACTTTTCAATTGATGGAAATCAGGGCTGCGCTTGGAAAACATTTCGTAGGGTATAATACCGGGCGATGGGATTATATCAACAGCGTATCCGATGCCTTGGCCTGGGACAGCACCTTTGTAAATCCAAATATTGAGTCCATAGGCATGACCTATGGCTATATGCGAAACTATGAGGACCGGGTACGACGGGCAGTCAATACGCCGGATCGAAACGGTAACTTTGCCTTGTGGCAAGGGGGCATGGAACCGAATATTCCGGTGGGTTCGGAGGCCGGGGTATCCTCCAGCATGTCAAAGGCCATAGCAGGTGCCGAGCGGGAACAGCGCGAAGGGGCAAGTGGCAAATGGGTAGCCCACTGGAAAATGGTGCATATCGTCCGACCAGTCTGGGAAAAGGAAGGAGCCGCAAATCAGATGGGCCGGGAATTTCCACGGCTTAGCTATACCGCGGCAGATGCCGATGGACTGATGTTGCTGGAACCTGCACCCAGAAATATCCGTGGAGCCAGAAACCTTATCAGCGTGGCCCTTCAGTACGGGAATGCTTTCGGGCAGGGAATGCAGGCAGCAGCGTTAAAGCCCGCCGACTATTTTGGCAATGACGATGTACTCTACCTGATGGAGGACATGGCTACGGGCGAAATCCGGCTTAGCATCCTTTGGGAATGGGTGCATAAGGGGGCCAAACTCACCGAATCGGACCCGGAAACCGGGCTTCCAGAGGGTACTGTCTTTTCGCTGGAACTTTTTCAACAGCTACTCGAGGAAGAGTATGATAAGTTACTGAAAGCCAATAATAAAGATGTGCATGATTCATCTAAAGGTACCACACTGCCGGTGGCCAAAGAAATCGCGAAGGTATACGTGACGGAGCAGCAAAAGATTCCTTGGTTCATTGACCTGTTAAACATCAACTTGAACAATGAAGATCTTGCCACCGCGCAAGAGCGCATCGCTAAGTATCTCGACGTACTGAAAGCGCAAAATGACCGGATCACGGAAAACCTGGATTTCGGCTTCCAAGGCTAGTAGAACGTACGCCCCCAAAACTGTATAAACCCAACTAACATGCCGCTTGATTTTCTGTTCCTTCTAGCCTTTCTCCCCATACTTGTAGCCGCTGTGATGTTGGTGGGGTTTCGGATATCCGCCAAAAAGACGATGCCGGTCACCTTTGTATTGACGGCACTGATAGCCCTGCAGTTTTGGGAGTTCTCTTGGGTGAACGTAGTTGCCTCCTCTATTCAGAGCCTCTTTATCACCTTTGATATACTCTACATTATTTTTGCCGCTATCTTATTGCTTAACCTGCTCAAGTATTCCGGCGGCGTAAGTGCCATTCGGCTTGGCTTTGCGGGGATCAGTTCCGACCGCCGGGTTCAGGTTATCATCATTGTCTGGTTGTTTGGGTCCTTTATTGAAGGAGCGGCCGGATTTGGTACCCCTGCCGCCATTGTGGCCCCACTCATGGTTGCGTTGGGCTTCCCTGCGTTGGCAGCGGTTATCCTGGGGATGATGGTTCAGAGTACCGCGGTCACCTTTGGCGCGGTAGGGACGCCGATCTTGGTGGGATTGCGCGGAGGTATAAAGCACGTCGAGCTGGATGAGCAACTTGCTTCACTCGGTATGGAATATGACGATGTGCTTCAGCTGGTCACTGCCAATTCGGCCCTTACCCATGCCCTTGTCGGATCGCTGATGCCTTTTTTGATGGTATTGATGCTTACCCGCTTTTTTGGAAAGAACCGTTCCTGGAGAGAAGGACTTGAAATGTTCCCCTTTGCCTTATTTGGAGGAATTGCATTTACGGTGCCCTACCTGCTTACCGGCCTGTTTTTAGGTCCTGAATTTCCTTCCTTGCTTGGGTCCCTTGTTGGGTTGAGCATCGTGGTCAGTGCCGCAAAAAAGGGGTTTTTGCTGCCTAAGAAGCAGTGGGAGCTTGAGGAACCGGCTGCTTGGCCACAGGAATGGATCGGAACGCTGTCTTTTTCCCTGGAAAAGGACACGAAGCAACTGCCGCTTTGGAAGGCTTGGACGCCTTATTTTTTGTTGGCCATCTTGCTGGTCCTTAGCCGACTTCCGCAGCTTCCCATTAAGGGAGCGCTTACCGGTGTCGTGATTGGCGTTGAGCGGATTTTGGGTACGGGCATCTCCGCGAGCAGCACGCCCTTGTATTTGCCGGGCTCGATTATCCTGCTGGTTTGTCTGTTTACCTTTTTCCTGCATGGGATGCGGGCAAAACAGGTGTCTGCGGCCTTTAGGGAAAGTAGCCGCATGATCTTGAGTGCGGGGGTAGTGTTGATCTTTGCGGTGGCCATGGTCCGGGTGTATATCAACTCCGGAGAAAATGCACTGGGTCTTTCCGCCATGCCTATTGTAATGGCAGAATGGGTAGCCGATAGGGTGGGTGCCGTCTACCCGATGTTTGCACCGCTGATTGGGGCATTAGGAGCTTTTATTGCGGGCAGTAACACAGTCAGCAACCTCATGTTTGGTCTCTTTCAATACGACGTGGCCGACCGCCTGTCTATGGCTCCCACTTGGATGCTCGCTTTGCAGGCAGTGGGGGCTGCGGCTGGTAACATGATTGCCATCCACAATGTTGTAGCGGCTTCCGCCACAGTAGGCCTGCTTGGAAGGGAAGGAACGGTTTTGAGGAAAACCGTATTTCCTACCATCTATTACTTGCTGCTTACGGGATTGATTGGGTTTCTCGTTATAGGCCTTTGGGGCGCAACGGATGTCTTGCTGGATGGGAGGTAGGTGCTGCCTCCCTTATGCATTTTCCTGCTTCACGCCTTTTCGGGAACTATCATCCTTCGATACGATAACTCAATTTATCATGCTTTTAGGTGATATTTATAATTATCTTCTTTTTACGTGATAATTTTGTTTATTCGCTGATAAGGAGTTATATTTCGCCTCATTAGCAAGTCCTATGGAAGCAGTTATCACCGGAGATATCATAAACTCTACACAGCGTGCGCCTACAATCTGGCTGCCGACATTGAAGTCGGCACTCGGGGAATGGGGCAGCGAGCCCACCGACTGGGAACTCTACCGCGGAGACAGCTTCCAACTGAGGCTAAGCAACCCCTTGCAGCTAATGGATGCGGCGGTGTGGATGAAGGCGGCCATACGTACCCACTCCGGACTCGATGTACGCATGGGAATAGGTGTGGGCGAGATCAGCTATCGATCTGAACGAATTACCGAGTCCAACGGCACGGCATTTATCCACTCCGGGGAAATTTTTGATCAGCTAGCCAAGATGGATCAACATATCGCTTTAAAAACGCCCTGGCCTGCATTGGACGAAGAGGTGAACATGACACTCAGACTGGCCCTGATTCCCATGGACCGATGGACTACCACTTCAGCGCTTACTGTTCTAGAGGTATTGAAGCACCCCGGTCTCACCCAAACGGAACTGGGCTCCAAACTGGGCATCGCACAAAATGCGGTTAGCACACGCCTTAGCCGCGCACATTTGGACGCAATTTTGCAATGGAAGGATTATTTTCCCACCAAACTCCTGCCTTACCTATGATCCTTTTGATAAAACTCATCCTCGCCCACCTATTGGGAGATTTCTTTTTTCAACCAAACAAGTGGGTAGCGGCAAAGGTGGAAAAAAAGTTGGGCGCTTATCAGTTTTACCTGCACCTGCTGGTCCATACGGCGCTTCTTTTTCTCCTGCTATGGGAGTGGCGTTGGTGGCCTTATGTCGTGATTATCGTGACCACACATGCCCTCTTCGACGCCCTTAAGATGTATTTTCAGCGCGAGCAAAGCAAACGGACTTGGTTTTTTGCTGATCAGTTGGCGCACTTGTCAGTACTGATAGGCGTATGGTACTGGCATACGGGTCTGGATTGGAAGCCCTGGCAAAGCCTCGGGCTTACCTTTTGGGCGGTGCTGACCATTGCTGCATTCCTCACCCTGCCTACCGCCGTTATTATCAAAACAATCATGTCCAGGTGGACGCCGTTTACCGATGAATCTGAATCGGATTCCCTCGCAGAAGCGGGAAAGTACATCGGTATACTGGAGCGCTTATTTACTTTCGTCTTTATCATCAGTGGGCAATGGGAGGCCATAGGATTTCTCGTAGCCGCAAAATCCGTTTTCCGCTTTGGGGACTTGCGCCAGTCCAAGGACAGAAAGCTCACCGAATACATCCTTATTGGCACCTTGCTAAGCTTTGGTATAGCAATCTTTGCGGGGCTGATTTACACGTGGATCATACAGGCATAGGCGGCAGTTCCCAGCCGTCCCGGTACGTATGTCGGATATACTCGGTAGCGGAGGCTAAGGCATCAAGTTCTACATACGAGGTGTTAAAGGAGGGCTGTCCGTTTTTGATGGAAAACTGGTCGCTTTGGATAACGCGGAGTTTTTCGCCGGCCCTGATGTTGTTGAAGCTCATGGCTTCCCCATCCCATTCCAGGGATTTGTGTAAGCTTTGCAACCGTACCGCCAATACGCCAAGCAGAACCATTTCATTGAACGGACCGGAATAGCCAAAGTGCGAACTTGCTTCCACCCGGCTGGAGGGTGATTCCTTACAGGCACGGATCCAATCCTGTTCGTGTGGGCCGTCCTTATAGCCTTTTGCTTCCGGGATTCTCCGTAGGGTAGGAGAAACCTTGGGTTCCCTCCCGGAAAGCAGCCTACGGCCAACACCCCCGCATCCGCAGTAGAGGGTATCCTTTGTGCCGACAAAGATGCAACCACCCAGCCGGTCGGCCATCAGGTCCACGCCCTCGGGAAGCAAATCGGGCCTATAGGGCAACAATCCGCCGTCATACCAATACACGTCTACAGCCGGAAGGGCCAGGTTTCCAAACGGTTCGCGTGCGGGGAAACTAAATTTTACCTGCTCGGATTGGGGGGCACTTTCGGTGTTTAGGGGCGAGGAGTTTCCTTCTATGCGGGAGGGGTATTTCAGCTTCAATGCCGCATACACCGGGTCCAGCACATGGCAGGCCATATCCCCGAAGGCGCCCGTTCCAAAATCCCACCACCCGCGCCAGTTCCAGGGCGTATAGATTTCGTGAAAAGGCCGGTAAGGCGCGGGGCCTAAAAACAGCTCCCAGTTTATGGTATCCGGGGCCGTCATGCCTGTTGCCGGACGTTCCAGTCCTTGCGGCCAAATGGGGCGGTTAGTCCAGGCATGCACCTCTTTGACTTCGCCGATTTCGCCATTCCAGATCCATTCGCATACTTCCTTGGCGTCAATGCCCGAGTTTCCCTGATTTCCCATCTGCGTGGCTACGGGATACTTCGCTGCCAACTTGGTCAGTAACCGGGATTCATAGATGGAGTGGGTGAGGGGCTTTTGGCAGTAGACATGCTTCCCAAGTGTGAGGGCATGGGAGGCGACGGCGGCATGGGTATGGTCGGCGGTAGCCACCATCACCGCGTCTATATCTTTCCCCATTACGTCCATCATTTCACGCCAGTCCCAAAATTTCCGGGCGTTGGGGAAATCGTCAAAGCAGCGCTTTGCCGTAGCCCAGTCCACATCGCAGAGGGCCACGATATTTTCGCTTTTCATGGCGTTCAGGTTTGGCCGGCCTTTGCCTCCCACGCCTACCCCGGCGATATTTAGCTTGTCACTAGGGGGCACATGCCCCAAGCCGGAAATAACGTGACTGGGAACGATAAAAAATCCTGCTGCGCCGATAGCACACTGTTTAATAAAATCGCGGCGTTCTTTGGGGAGGTTTTTGGACATATTGGGTGAGCGTTAAATGGGTTTTTGCATTGAATTGCCTATGCGCTGCATGGATGCTACAAATTAACTGGAATTGGAGGTAAAAGCAATTTGACGGAAAAGAAAAAAGGGGGTAAATTTCGGGTGTGGCTAAAAACAAATAGTTGGCTATCCGATTGAGACTCTTGGATATGACGCTTCAAAATCACACTGGGAGGTTAATATTTTTGAACAACATCAATAAATAAAAGCCAGATCAATAGTCTGGTCTGTCGCAATGAAACGGTGTTAAAGAAACTTCCGAATTAGGCATTTGTTCAATACTACCATCCACCGATTGACCTGAAAAAAAAATTATGAATAATCAAATCTACTCCAAATATAGTTTCATTCGAAGGTAATTTCTTGAATAGAACCACAGAGACCACAGAGGTAACACAGAGGACTCAAAGAATTTTCTAAAACAATCTCTGTGTTCTTTGCGCCTTCTTTGTGTCCTTCGTGGTCCTTTTAGATTGACCTGAGATAAAGTAATGATCGGTAACATCAGTTTCTATGTTTAAAAACGCAATATAACCTAATACAACGTAGATTTCGAATATTGACGAAGCGCCTAATTCTAAGAAAATTTTATAATTTATCTAGATTCTTTGATCTAGTTCCTTCATTATTCCTACGTATCAATACGACCCTATAAATCGCTGTTAACAAAAAAATTGCCGCACTAACAGCTATCCCCCAAGAAGGTATCGACGAATCAAATAAAACTTTCAAGGCAGCAAAAAAAATCACTCCCACCGAAGAAAGTAACAATAAATTTAATGTTCGCTTCATAATTATTCTATTAATTCGTTAACGGCACACCCTAATTCAGCTCAAATTACACAACGTGGACTAAAAATGCAACACCCGAAAGTTGCGATCGGTTTCTCCCTATATGCATTGGTTTTAAGATTGTGGATTTCGCGGAGGAATATTTTTCTTTAGTATTCAAAGTCGATTTTGCCCTAGGTAGTGTCTATTTTTCCAAGCAATTATGAAAAATACCCCGATTCGGGTATTTTTTCAACCAATTTAACGACCTATCTTACCGCAAAAATCCCTTAATTCGCTAAACCCTTTGACAGTAGCGATGCGCTGACAAATCAGGGTTGTGATTACTCTGCCGGTCGAAGCCTAATTTCGGGCAAAAGCCTACTTCTATAGAAATAATCAGCAATAGCCGATTACAAACGTTTGTAAACGGTTAAAAGTAGACAGAGAGAGACGGAATAACCTCAGGTATATTTTCGCCGAGAAGTAGTATCCACGTGGAAACTCTGACCTATTGTGTTCTAGTTCAAATAAAATTCCGAGCATCGGCAGGAATCATTCGGTAGATTTTGTAATTTGGAGGGAGAGATCGTGGACAAAGTGGATATAGACGCAGTAGGTCTAATGGGAAGTTGTGTATATACAAGTGTTGTGCTTCATGCAAGAAAGACCGTGCAAATGAATGAAATACCAGAAGAATATGAATTAATGAGTTTCTTTGAAGTTGAGCCAATCAAAGCTGATAAGGATTCTGCTGTTCCATTTTATTATAATATTCTGACTTATGTTGTCACTAATGACCAAGAAAGGATTGAAGTTAATATTTCACCTTCATACGGTGATATTGAAATATTTTGGGAGCAAGATAAAAAACTGAAGTTTAATTGGCGATTCTATGACATTGAGTCCTTAAAAATAGAGAAAAAAGATAATCTAGAATATGTGAAGATTACTTTCAACTCTGAAAATATGACCGATTGTTTTTTATGGGTGAAACCGAACTTTAAAATTATTGGTGGCATGAATATTACACATTAAACATTGACAATGCCAGAATTGAGTAACATACAGACTTTTGAAAAACTATCAGGTGAAAATTACAAACCGACACTTGATAAGTTTGCTAATGTTTTAAAGCGAATTGACTTATGGAATAATGAGGTGAAATCTGCATTCGATTCTTTTGAATGGAAAATAGAAGATAATGGATTTGTGTATTCATCATTAACGGAAACTGGATTTTATAAAACAAAATATTCTGACATTCCAGTTCGACCTCTTTTTATGGTTTACACAAAAGGACTGGACAAGACATTCAAAGACAACTGGATTGTTGCTGACTTATTAATTGAGGCAGAGAGATTACGAGATTTTAGGACTGGAGAATTTAATGCTGAAACATACGGACTTGTAAAATCCTTGACGAAAGAATTAGCAATCGAATTTTGCCAAACAGGGACTTATTTCACAGACGAAGCGCAAGACGGTGAAGACTTTGACGGAATTAGAATACCTGCCCCAACAAAGCTATGGCAATTTGATTATGCAATTATTCCAAAAGGATTGATTGATTTATATAAAACCAAACCTGATTCTCATGAAATCATAGAAACAAATGATTATTTTGAATCGTGGTTTTTTAAACGATGGAAAGACAATTAATAAAGCACGAAAGCACAACAATATGTATATTGCATAAGGGGCTCGTTGGTTTTCGGGCGTTTTCGCTCGCATCAAATTTGGGTGGCAACTTGACAGGTTGGAACTCCGCAATCCCTTACGCAACATACATTTAACGTTATGCCTCACCCTAAAAGACGACACGACCGACAATAAACGAACAGAAAAATGAAAGACAAAATGCCAACGCTTCTGCAAAATCAAAAGAGCTGCATCCCAACGCTCACAGCCAACCCAATGCAGCATATTTGCTTTTGCCCCACGCTCCAAAGCCCGCCCACCGCCCTGACAGACAATTATTGGGCTGACAGACATATAACGGTAAATGAATTCTTACATTTGAAACCTTAAATAAACTTAGTGGATAAAGTATTAGACATAGTAGCAGATGCAACAAATGGAAAGTGTTATACATCATTCCGTTATTGTGCAGATGACGAAATTCGGGTTCCTACACTTGACTTTGATTCTAAAGAGAAAGAAATATCGGTAGTGGTAAAAGAATATGGAGAAACCGACACGAACCTTACAAAATCAAAAAGTTTAAAGCCTTTAGCTGATAGACTAATTAATAATGAACCGTTGTTTCATTTTTTTCTTGACGGATCAAGAAGAACATACAAAGTTGATGACATTGAAATAAATAGGAATGTTTATCCAATTATTGCAGGACAAATTGGAGTAGCTTGTTGCCAAAGGAACAATCCAAGCCAATTCAAATGTGCTGAATTTGAACACAGTTTGGTTTTGTCGCTTCCAAAAGCTGCAAATCCCAACGGAGGTGATGCTTCACTTTTCTTCAATTCCTTGACAGGAAAAATCAACAAAACAAGAAGACTTGAAAAATCACAAATAGAATTTTCAAAAATCCTTTCATACGAATCAAGCAAAAGAGATGGAGATTTAAAATATGAACATAAAGGCATTGCTTCAATTCAAGATGAGATGATTGATACGGAAAAAAGAATTGTAGCACATTTAAGCACAAAAAACCTTATTAATCCTGATAGATATTTAATTAAAGACGGTTCACTTCAATATGCTCCTTCAAGAAGTTCAAACTTTAAAGAGCTTTCGAAATTTAAAAGTCATTACAAATGTGTAATTGGCATTTCAAAAATGTTTGACCCCGAACTTTGTAGAGATAACAATAATAGAAGCAATGCGGATAAAATTGCAATGCTGCCAAATTACCATAGAACACCAGCATACAAATACAAAAGCGAAAGAGTTGGAAATGTTTATTTTGCTGTTTGGTATGTTAGAATTAGAGAGTCGCAACATACTTTTAGCCCATTTTCGGGAATTGTAAAAGTTGAAAAAATCTTGATAACTGATGAAGAAATCGAGAACGGACTTGATAGTGCAGAAATTGATACAATTACTGCAAACATTATAAATGAGAGAAATCCAGTTTGCTATGGTAAGGATGCAAGATGGGCTAATCATTTATACCCCGTTTATCTTACCGAAAGTTTTATCAAGAGTAAGTATTTAAGCGACATTAACTTTCTAAATTTATTTTAATGAAAAAAATAGGCAAAATAATAGCAACAGAAAAAGTTCCAACAACTGTAGATGAATTCTTCTTTTGGACGGACAAACACCTTATCATCAAGCCATTTGATGTAGTAAAGGTTAATCACATTAAAAACTCTGTAACTTTTGGCGTTGTTGAAGAAATTTCACATTTAACTGACGGAGCAAGTTTTCTTGCAGGTTACATTTCAAGCGACTTTGGAGAAGTTGAATCAAAAAGCAACACCCAAAGAATAGGAATGAACTATGTTAAAGCTAAAGTTGTCGCAAATTCGGAAAATATCTATACACCAGTTTTAGATGGTTATACAGTTTCATTAGCAAATGAAGAGGATGTCAAGATGGCTTTAGGATTAAAGGGAATTAAAAATCCTTTGCCTTGCGGTGTAATTGAAATGTATGAGGACGAAGATAAAATAACTGTTCCAGTTCACTTTAATTCTCATTTCCTTATTGGACCAGAAGGAGCACATTTAAACATTTCGGGAATTTCAGGATTGGCATCCAAAACATCCTACGCAATGTTTTTGCTAAAAGCTATTCAAGAACAATATATGAAAAGCGATAAAAATGAAAGCGTTGCATTTGTTTTACTTAACGTAAAAGGACGTGACCTATTAGCCATTGACGAGCCAAATGATGAACTAACTGATGCTGATAGAAAAATTTATAGCGATTTAGAATTAGATGTAACACCATTCAAGAATGTAAAATATTTTTATCCTTATTCAAAAGACGTTAAATCAACAACATATGCAGATTTAAGAGATTTTGACAGTCAAAAACATTTAAACAAAGCCTTTCAATACAAATATCTTTTTGAAAATGACAAAGACAGTTTAGACTTATTGTTTTCAAATATTGATGACCCAACGCAATCAATGGAATCGATTGTGAATTACATCACATCAGGCGAAGGGCATTTTAATGGAATAACAAATTGGGAAGATTTGAAGGATGAAATTAAAAAACACCAAGAAAAAGGAGACACAGGAAAAGACAAAACAATTTCTGTTTTGAGTTGGAGAAAGTTTTATCGATTATTTAGAAAGGCGTTAGAGAGAAACTTGTTTTTCTCTAATTCATTGAAGCCAGACGGAACAGAAGTTCGGTTGCAAGAATCAATAAAGCAGATAAGAAAAAATGATGTTCACGTTATTGACATTGCAAAACTTGATGAAGAAGCCCAAGGATTTGTTTTTGGAGATGTTATGAGAGCTATTTACGATTTGAAACTTGGTCAAATTACGGATAGAGAGGAAGCTGAAATACCTTCAAAGATTTTGATTTTTATTGACGAATTGAATAAATATGGCAGTAAAGATGTTCCTAAGAACTCTCCTATTCTTAGACAACTTCTAGATATTACCGAAAGAGGTCGTTCCTTAGGAATTATTCTTTTTGCAGCGGAGCAATTCAAAAGCGACATTCATGACAGAGTTAAAGGAAATTGTGCAACCCACGCATACGGTAGAACAAACGCAATTGAAATTTCAAAACCCGATTATCAGTTTGTTCCACCAGTTTATAAATCAATGCTTACAAGGTTGAAACAAGGAGAATACATATTACAGAATCCAGTTTTTAGATCATTGCTTAACATCAAATTTCCTAGACCATTATACAAACAGTTTAAGAATGGATAAGAATTATAAGACAGTAATCGGTAAAGATGTAATCGAATCGCTTACAATAGGAATGTATGACGATTCAAGGTTTATTTATCGAGAATATATTCAGAATGCTGCTGACCAAATCGACAAGGCAAGGCAACAAGGTTTGGTTGATGAAGGAGAAATCCACATTCAAATTGACCCCAAAAAGAAAATCATATCAATTGAAGATGATGCAACAGGAATTGAAGAAAATAAAGTTGTTGAGATTTTAAGAAACATTGCTCAATCCACAAAGCAAAGAGGAGTTGATAAAGGATTTAGAGGTATTGGTCGTTTGGGAGGTTTGGGTTATTGTGAAAAACTTGTTTTTGAAACTTCGTTTCAGGGAGAAGCAGTAAAATCTATAATGACTTGGGATGCCATCAAGCTAAAAAGTATTATTAACAATAGAAATCAAAAAGAAGAAGCGTCAGCGGTAATTGATGAAGTTACAACCTTAGAAAAGTCAAAGGAAAAACCTGAATCACATTATTTTAAGGTAACAATGTTTGGTGTTTCTAATAAAGACCTATTGGATTTTAAAGAAATAAGAAACTATTTATCAATGGTTGCACCAGTTCCATTCAGTAAATCCTTTGTTTATGCACGCAAGATTTATGATGAATTAGAGAAAGAAGGAATCAAAGTTGACGAATACAAAACATTCATAAATACAGACCAATTATTTAAGGGCTACAATTCATACATCTATGAAGGAACAGACGCAAATAATCGTAAAAAAATCGGAGAAGTTATAGATGTTCTATTTTTTAAAGAACACGACAATGAAAACAATAAGCTATTTTGGGGTTGGTATGGCATAACCGAGAAAAACCAATCACTCAATCAAATCAATTATTCAAGAGGATTTAGATTAAGAAAAGCAAACATTCAAATCGGAAATGAAGATACATTGACAAGATTTCATAGAGACAGAAGATTTCAGTTCTATTTTTTTGGAGAAGTTTATGGATTACACGCTGATTTAATTCCAAACGCTAGGCGGGATAATTTTTCTGAAACTGAAATTTATTATGAATTTGAAAATAAACTCAAAAGTTTCTTTCATACTATAATTCATAAACTTTGTTATACTGCATCAGATGTAAATAGTGCAGTTAAAGCAATAAATAGCTACAACTATATTGTAGAACAATTTGAAAAGAAAAAGGAAGAGGGATTTATTGACAAAGCAGAGCAGAAAACCTTTTTAGACAACATAGAAAAGAAAAAAGAAGAAGCGGTAAAAGCAGAAAAGAAACTTGAAAGTATAAAAGAAAAATCAGGTGATTCACTTACTCCAATTAATAAAATTATTGAAAGAGCAACATCTAATCATACATTGGCAATAAAGAATGGTGTTGAAACAGAAGTTTCATCTAAGCCTGTTTATAGAACTACAAAACTTTCAAGGCTAAACAAAAGTGAACAAAAGTTCTTAGGAAACATTTTTAGCATTATCCAAAACGTCCTTCCTAGAGAAACAGCAGAATTATTAATCCAAAAGATTGAAGAAGAATATAAATAACTTTGCAATATGAAACTATCAAAATTTGACATAGGTGCAGAAATAATATCCATTATAACTAAAGGAATGTATCCCGATCCAAAGGATGCCTTAAGAGAATATATTCAAAATGGAGTTGATGCTCAAGCGAAAAATATGTCAGTTAAAATTCGTCAGGAATCTATTGTAGTGGAAGATGATGGAATAGGAATGGATTTCGAGACTTTAAGAAAGGCTATAAGAATTGGGATTTCTGATAAAAGTCCAACAAGAAATGTGGGCTTTATGGGTATTGGTATTTACAGTTCTTTCCATTTATGCGACAAGTTGACGATTTTCAGTAGAGGGAGTAAAGATGTTCCAAATAAATTGGAAATGGATTTTGGAAAAATGAAGTTGATACTTGATTCCCAGAAAGATAAAAGGTTAAAAGGCGAGATAGAAAGTGAAGATTTGATTGACTTACAAACTATTTTAGAAGATTGTATAACGTTAACAAACGATGGTGAACTTGATGACGCTTCCTACCCAACGAATGGAACACGAGTTGAATTGTCTAAAATCGAACCCGAATTTTATACTGCACTTTCAAATTTTGATGAGGTTTCAGATTATTTCAGGAATGTAATTCCATTGAAGTTTAATGAAAAGGAGTTTAAATATGCAAAACAGATAGAAGATCATATTTCAAGAATTTGCACTGAGAAGAACCAAAAATTTGAGCTTGTAAATTTGACATTGCAGGTCAATTCTAAAATTGAGCAATTATTCAGACCTTATAGAGATATTGATTTCTCAAAAGATTCCCCCTCATTAGAGCCGATATTTCACAATATTGAATCAGAAGGAATTTTTTTTGGAGTTGCTTGGGGGTGTTTGAACTCACAAAGGAAAAAACTTGATAATAAAAATTTAAGAGGTTTTATATTGAAGAAACAGGGCTTTTCTATAGGAAACAGAGAATCATTGATTAAGTTTTTTCCAAGAGGAAACACCTTTTTTGATAGGTATAGTGGTGAAGTTATAATTGTAAATGCTAAGTTATTACCTAATGCATCCAGAAATGATATTGAATACTCTCCTTTGCGGTCAGTTTTTTATGAATCATTAACAGAAGTTGCTGACAGATATGATGATTTTGGTCATATTTATCAAGAGCAATCAAAAGCTGATGCGGATTTAGCAGATATCCATACAAAAGTAAAGGAGCAACTCGGAAGTTATAATGAATTTGAAGAAGATACTGAAGTGCTAGTAAGCAAGATTGTTATTCTAAAGAATGTTTTTGACAAATTGAAAAATCGAATTGATAGAAAAGGATTTAGCGAAGAATCTGAGATTAAAGCAAAAGCACTTTTAGAACAAGTCCAACAATTTGAAAACACGATACAACAAAGAATTAAAATTCTAACCGACAACAAAAAAAAGAAACAACAAGAAGGCTTTTCTTCAAAAATTGACCTTGCTAAGAATGTCGCAAAAATTAAAGTTGATAAAGTAGCCGAGGCTAAGAAATACGAAACGCTCTTGGAATTATTAAATGATTTAGAATTTAAAATTGATGTCGAATTTAAAGAGGCCATTCATTCAATTGACGAGTTATTTGTACAGCGCACTGCAAAGACTAAAGCAGAGTATTATGAATTACTCAACACACTCAAAGAAAGAATACAAAATAACAATTGAAAATATGGTAGATAATTCATTTAATACAGAACGTAAGTTTTTTCTAAGAGATAAATGGAACAAACCATTAATCAAATTTCTTTCTAAAAATGTTAAAGACAAATTGGTCTATATGGGATTGCCCTCACCAAATGGTGATGATGTAAATCATTGGATTGAATTTATTAAGGTCGTGATTGCCTTTCAATGCAGGGAATATAGCAAACCTTCAGATTCAACACAAAGTAGAGAAGATGTTGAAAAATTAGAAGAGTTTCTTAGAGCATTGGAACGAGAGAGTAAATTAGAATCTTATGTTGTTTATGACGGATACCTTGAGGAAGTAGTTTTGAAAGGTAGGGATAATTCTCCTCAAAGTATTCATTTTGAAATACAAAGATTTATTACACTTTACAACCTAGATTTTTGTAATGACATTGCATCTCCCATTGAATTTGTTGATGAATTAGGTGATTTACAAACTGTATTCAAGTTTGATGCAATAAAAAGGTTAATCTCAATACAAAAAGAAATTAGCCAAGTTTCAAACAGGTTTTTATTTCTATTGACAGTTCATTGCAATTACAATGGAAAGGAATTAGAAAATTTCTTAAATAACCCACCAAATGAAACTATAAAAGCCTTTTTAGCAAAATACCATTCTTTAAAAGACGTTGAGAAAAACTCACGTATAGTCCGTCTATTTGTAGTTCATTTAGTTCATCAACATTTTTTAGCTAATGACTTTTCACCAAAAATACTTCCTGTAATAAGGTATAAAGGAATTAAAGATACTCCATTATTGCATTTCGTAGTTTTGGGCATACATTCCAAATCCAAAGCTGGTGCTACCCCAATATATCAACAATTTGATGAAATATTAAATCAAAAATTTGTTGACATTAATGAATCAGAATTTATAAACTCAACCGAAATATTTGCAGAGGAGATAGATGTTCCAACTAATCCAGTTGAATATTTTTCTCAATCTAAAACCTTTGACAAATTATGGAAATAAGAATGAAAAGACAAATCCTATTAATAGAACCAAATTATAAGAACAAATATCCACCAATTGGATTGATGAAAATTGCTACGTATCATCGTAATTTAGGTGATGACGTAAAATTCTTCAAAGGAGATTTAAAAGACCTTGTTGTTGACCAACTTTTTGAAAACTGCCTAATCAAACTCAATTCTATAGATAGCAATTTGAATTGGAAACAAAAAGGATTTTTTATAAAACAATACATCAAAACAGGGAAAAAAGACAATCTCGAAATGTTAGACCTAGGGAGAAGCAAATACGCTCCTTTAGTAGTTCAAGCATTAGAAGAGTTTTCAAAAAATTTCCGTAAAAAGGAATATGAAAATGAGCCTTATTGGGATAGAATCTATGTAACTACTCTTTTTACATTCTATTGGAAAATTACCGTAGAAACAATACACTTTGTAAAGAAACTCGTTAAAGACCCGAACGAAATTTGGATTGGAGGGGTATTGGCTTCTTTGCTTCACAAGGAACTTGAAGAAGAAACAGGTATCAAACCACATCAAGGATTGCTTGACAAGCCAGGTATTTTAGATAAAGGCGATAAAACGATAATAGATAATTTAGCCCTTGACTATTCAATTCTTGATGAAATAGATTATCAATACCCAACCCAAAGTGCATATTTTACCTTTATGACAAAGGGTTGCACAAGAAAATGTGCATTCTGTTCAGTTCCTATTTTAGAACCTACTTACAAACCGAAGATTGAGACTTATGATAAATTCTTTGAAATTAAAGAGCTGTATGGTGAGCAACAAAATCTTTTATTGATGGATAATAATGTTTTGGCTTCGCCAAACTTTCCAGAAATCATACAAGAGATTAAAGATATGGGGTTCGTGAAAGGTGCAACTTTTATTGAATCAAACCAACTTGATATTTCAATTAGAAATTTAGAAAATCACAAGAACCAAAAAGCATACATAAAAAGAACTTTCAATCTTTTACACGAACTTTTGACTAGACTTAAAGCCGAACATAAACAGTTCGCTTACAATGTTCTTGACAATTACCAGCTACTTAACTTTGAAACAACTACAAAGGAAAATTTATTAGCTGCTTATAAGGAGTTGAAAGACCTAAACGAAAGATTTAGAAATAAATCGCCCAAATTGAGATATGTAGATTTCAATCAAGGAACAGATGCTAGATATGTTACTGATGAGTTAATGAAACTTATGAGTGAGATTCCAATTAGACCATTAAGAATTGCTTTTGACTATATTGGAATGAAAGATAAGTATGTTAATGCTGTTATGTTAGCGGCAAAATACGGTATAAAAGAACTTTCAAACTACATTCTATATAATTTTAATGACAAGCCCGAAGACCTTTATAATCGTTTAGAAATCAATATAAACCTATGCAAAGAGTTTAATATTGACATTTTCTCTTTTCCAATGAAATATATTCCGCTTTTTGGTGAAGAAGCGAAACACCGTGAATACACGGGCAAACATTGGAACAAAAAGTTTATTCGTGCAGTCCAGTCAGTTTTAAATGTTACTAAAGGAATTGTTGCACCTGCAACAAGAAATGACAACACATCATTTTTCCATAAAGCATTTGGTAATGACTTAGAAGAATTTTACGAAATTTTGTATATGCCTGAAACATATATAGTTTACAGAAGTGTTTTTGAAAAGAAACTTGGCTATACAGACATTTGGAAAAAGGAGTATAAGTCTATACGCCAAAGCAATGAATGGGAAGAAGCTAAAGCCATCATTGAAACTAACACCTTCACAGACATAGATGAAAAGACTACCAATCCAGCTATTAGAGAATTTTTAAGACATTATCAAATTCAACGTAGCACATTGAAAAATGAGGATGAAGAATATAAGACTCTCAAGAGACAATTTGACAAATTAATTAAATCAGACCGTTTTATTGACTTGACATTGACTTATGACTTTGAAGAGGAACAGCCAATAATTAAACAAAAAAGAATTTTAAAGTCAATGACACATTAGCCCACGCTATTGGTGTCACATTTGCATTTTTCCAACCACACAAAGCCAAGCGAAAAATGCAAAAGATCCACCAAGCCAACGCACCAAGACAGACACAAAATGACAGCAAAACAAACGACAGAAAAAGAATGGCGAAGGCATAACATCACCTATACGCAAGCAGGGGTTTCGTGCTTCGTAGGACAGGAAAGTAGTAAATTTGTAGTTCAGTTCTTCGTAGGAAGTTCAGTAATAAAATGACCTTCCTGTATAGCTGAGAACCGTTATAGAATATTCGTCAGATTAGAATTGGTACGGGTCCATATATCGATCACCTGATTGTATCGCTCATTATCGGTAATCAGACCCATCAGATAATTGTTCCAAACCTGATCGACTTTGTTTTTGGCTTTGTCAATCAACGGATCCTTTTCCGTAGGTATGATTACATCATCAAGCCCAATAGATAAGCCAGTTCCTTACTTCGTGGGCTTACGTTAGAAAATCATAAATCGGAGCATAACTCCCGTCCAAGAAATCCAAAGATTGCCAAAGCCTGTTTTATGGCAGGCTACATTGATACTTGGGGAAGAGGCACATTAAAAATTATTCAGGCGTGTAAAGAAGCTGGTTTGGCAGAACCACTGATAGAACAGACGAATGGAGGCATAGCGGTTACCCTTTACAATCGGGAATACGGAAAACCTTCGGAAAACCTTCGGAAGACCTTCGGAATGAGTTCGGAGGAAATTTGGAAGAAATTCGGAACCATTTCTACTCTGATAAATAGCGAAGCAACCAGGAATAATGCGCTTATTCAGGATCATTTTGAAGGCTTTATGGATCACTTGCAAGGTGAATTTGGAATAACTTCGGAAAAGCTTCGGAATAACTTCGGAAAAGAAAATACCCAATCCGACTAAAGCCTTATTCATTATCGTACTGTTTCCTGAAGCTACAGCAGCGCAAATTGGGGAAATTTTGGGAGTATCCTCAAGGGCAGCCGAGACCTATATTCAGAAACTAAAGGCCGAAGGAATTCTGGAAAGAGAGGGAGGTGGATACACCGCATCCGGGGTAAACTTACCTATTTGGCAGGCAGGGTTGGCAGTGCTTGTCCTGTCAACGGGAAACGCGATACAGGCCATTTCGAGCATGTCCGGAACAAAGTCTTAGGGGGAGCGGTATATCGTTCGGTAAAATTTAAAGAGGAAGCAGACTCTCAGGGAATTCGGGAGTTCTCCCGAAAATCGGGACAAGCTGTGGGAAGATAGCGGGGAAATGCCCCCGCCTGACCCGATTGTGGGTAATAGTTTGTGCCGTTCTGATTACCTGAAAAGAATTAATAACCTGTTGCAAGCAGGTGAAAGTTTCGCACTGGTTATTTGTAGATAATTCTGGAGATAGTTATGAAATTATCGCAGAAGGTTCGTTGAATGAAATTACCGTCAACAATGTTTTGCAATGGAGAGAGTTAAAAGATAAATATTATGGGAACTAAAGAGCAATAAAAAGAAGAACGTGACAAAATTGTAAAAGGACTTGAAGAGACTTACAGAAAGCTAGTTCTGTTCAAAAAGGAAAAGAATAGTCCGATGATTGTTTTGCGAGAAGGGAAAATTACTGAAGTAGACCCGAATGATATACAACCCACAACATTGTATAAGCGTAATGCGGACTAAGGTGCTTAATTTAAGTTTTTTGGACCTAAGAAACTATGAGGTGCATGGACAGTGTATCACTCCGAAATTCCTATTATAGAAGTGGATATGGATTTCCGTTTAGATTTCCAAAAAGAAAGAAAAGATAAAAGGTTCAAAAAACCAATCCACTACCATAAGGAGGACCGAGCGTAAAGAAAAATACCGGAGTTGGTACTTTTTAGCGAGGGGCCGGACCGCGGAGAGCATTTTTTCGCCAGCTTACAGGCTGCGGAATAGTTCGAATCCATTTTTAAAAACTATATCTATTTGCATATAAATTCGAATCAAAAAAGAAAATTATATGTATATGCGTATAATTAAAGCATTTTCATTACTTTACTGGCTGGGCTTCTGACAGAAGAAGATAATGGAGACTATCTGTTTGTATATGACGAAACGTATATACAAACCTAACTATTCGATGCTCTTAGCAGAAATGGGTTGGGTTCTTTCGCCTTTCTACGACTTGTTAAATGTGAAAATCATTTTACCAAAAGATAAGGAGGATACGGCCTTGATGTTAGGTGGTAAAAAGGAAAACTTTAATAAGGGGTATTTTGACCGTTTGGGAACTGTTTTAAAATTAAATGATAAACAAATCAATGCAGTGTATAAAAGACTGGGGAAATGGCTGCCCAAGGCTACTGAGCTCATCGACATGTCTTTTTTAACCGAAGACCATAAGCAAAGCTACAAAGAATTAATATCAGCGCGTTCGAAGCTATTGACTATTGGCCTTTAGAACCCAAAATTTCGCTCTTTAGGGCTGGATAATTCTACCCGAAAAATATTTTCCCTTCCCAAATATCGATAAATATCCAATATCCTATTTCCACCATATTTCAACTGTATTTCCACTATATTTCCACCATATATCCCTTCCCAATATCCAACAGTATCCAGCCGGCCTGACGTCAGTCAGGTATCAACCAATATCCAAAAACCTATTTCAACAATATTTCAACCATATTTCAACCATATTTCCGCCGAAGGCTATATTTCGGCCACCCGTGGATATACCGGACTAAGCTGACCCCCCATTCCGGCGACTAAATATAGTGAAAAAGTAACTGTCAATCCGGCAGATGCTGACCCCTTTGTTTTGAATAATCCGGAGCATGCTGACCCGTCAAGGTCGATAATCCGGATTATGCTGACCCCCCTAAATGGATTTTGGTTAATTAGCGGTTTTACCAAACCGTTAAACAGAACTTCAGATGGCTGGAAAACCAAAACGCATGAGTCAGATCAAACAATTACTTCGACTACACCAAGAGGGCTGGAAGATCAAAACCATAGCCCGGGAGCTGGAAATAAGCAAAAATACGGTGAAAGCATACCTGCAGCGTGTACAGCAGGAAAGCTGGCCCGTCCCGTC
>WGNT01000174.1 GCA_016124425.1 Cytophagales bacterium | reverse complement strand
TAAAGCATCCAAGTTGGATCCCATAGAATCTCTGCGGTATGAATAAAAAAACTCAAACGGCCGACCATACCTATGATGCGATTGTCATTGGGTCGGGCATTAGCGGTGGTTGGGCAGCAAAAGAGCTGTGCGAAAAAGGATTAAAAACCTTGGTGTTGGAACGTGGAAGGGACGTGAGGCATAAGATTGACTATCCCACCATGCACACGCCACCGTGGGAATTCCCGATCCGGGGGCAACTGCCCTTGGCGGTAAAAGAAGAAAATCCCATCGTCTCGAGGTGCTATGCCTTTAAGGATGATGCGGACCATTTTTTTGTTAAGGACAAAGAACATCCGTACGTACAGGAAAAGCCTTTCGATTGGATTAGAGGCTATCAAGTCGGCGGTAAATCATTGCTTTGGGCAAGACAGGTACAGCGCTGGAGCAAATACGATTTTGAGGGGCCCGAAAGGGACGGATTTGCAGTAGACTGGCCCATACGATACGAGGATATAGCACCCTGGTATAGTTACGTGGAGCGCTACATTGGGGTAAGCGGAAACAAAGACGGCCTAGAAACACTCCCTGATGGGGAGTTTCTCCAACCTTGGGAGATGAACAAGGTAGAGCGGGACATTCAGGAACGTATTCTAGGTGCTTATCCAGACCGGAAATTTATCATCGGTCGCTGTGCCCATCTGACGGCACCTGCGGCCCACCATATTGCCCAAGGCAGGGGACAGTGTATGGCGAGAAGCCTATGCCAGCGGGGTTGTCCCTTTGGCGCTTATTTTAGTTCCAATGCATCTACGCTTCCGGCAGCCGCAGCTACGGGGAATCTCACACTAAGGCCGCATTCCGTGGTCCATTCGCTGATTTATGATGATGTAAAGGGAAAGGTTACGGGGGTTCGCGTCATAGATGCCGAGACATTGGAAAGCACGGAATTTTTCGCAAAAATTATTTTCGTAAACGCCTCTGCCCTGAACTCGAATTTGATCCTTCTTAACTCTGTCTCTGACAGATTCCCTAATGGGTTGGGGAATGATAACGGCTTATTGGGGAAATACATTGCCTTCCACAATTACCGCGGATCCATTTCCGCAAGTGTAGATAGGCACTTGGATTCGTACTACCTCGGGCGAAGGCCTACCGCCGTCATGTTACCCAATTTCCGAAATGTGAAGCGTCAGGAAATGGATTTTCTCCGGGGATATATGTCCTTCTATTCAGCAGGCCGAAAAGGGTGGGGGAGTTCCCGAGACACTAACTTCGGACCGGAATTTAAGGATGCTAACTCGGCACTTGGAGACTGGAGCGTGTATATGATGATGCAGGGTGAGACCATTCCGAAAGAAACAAGTCGGGTTACTCTGGATCCAAACGAAAAGGACAAATGGGGAATCCCCTTGTTGCGTGTGGACGTCGGGTATGACGACAACGATGAAAAGTCACTGGCAGATTTTCTGGAACAAGGTGTAGACATGTTAAAAAAAGCAGGCTGCTACGGCATTACCACAAGGGACAGCAAGCAGGCCCCAGGCTTAGATATCCATGAGATGGGCGGCGTTCGGATGGGAAGAGATCCCGAGACTTCCCTATTGAATGGGTACAACCAAATGCATTTGTGCGAGAACGTGTTTGTAACGGACGGCGCATGCATGACTTCTACGGGAACCCAAAATCCATCTATAACCTACATGGCGCTTACGGCACGAGCGGTGGACTATGCGGTAAATGCAGCTAAACGGGGGGAAATTCGCTAGGGTATCTTCTGTTCTCTGCTATCCTTCATGCTATGCTGATGGGATAAAAGTCATTCTTTATACCGAAAATACACAAAAGAAGAGGCCGCGGATAGCGGCCTCTTCTTGTTTTTGTTGGTAGTGCATTTACGCTCAGGTCGTAAAACGTCTATTTCGTAAAGGTACATCGTAATATTTGAATGCGGCACTAATTACCTCCGATTGCGGTGTCATTGGCCAGTCATCCTTGTCGAACCCCGGGGAATTTTCAAGCTTATGCTTGTCTACATCCAAAGTGATCACTTCTTCTCCGGATCTATCTGCACGTATAAACGACATGGCCTCCCATGGGATGGCAAAGTACTTACTTTCAAGGTTTAAAAAGCCCGTATGGACCGACAGGACCGCATAGGCGATCTCTCCGGTATCCTTATACAACATGATATCTTTTATTTCTCCTATAGTGTCGTCTCGGAGATTTTTAACGGTAGTACCCGATATCGTGGATGCGGAAAGTAACGGTGTTGCTTCTGGGTTCTCTTTCATAGTTGGTTATTTTTTAGATTAAAATAATATTTATTTAAATAATATCAATTTAAATACCAAAGTACAGAATTAGGATGTAAAGTTTGGATATAATTAAAAAAAATGCCTACACACCGGATAATATTCCCAAACGTGCTGCGAGGCGGTGGACGATCTTGGCCAACACACCCTCTGGTAAGAACCAAGCTTTTTAAGATGCTTCCACTTTTACAGAAATAACAGTAGGGTCAGTCAAACGCCGCAATGGATACACGAAAGATGGAGGGAGATGGCCTAAACGAACAAAGGCGCACCATAAGCGCGCCTCTGTTTACAGTTAAAGTTAGTAGCTAAATTTAAGATATAGTGGTTTTTAATACTATAGGTTGATTTTCCCTTCATTGCCCTTTACGAGATTTTTCCCAGAGGCTGCAGATGCAACCATACGGAAGAAGTTAATCATCTTAGATCCTTTGGTATCCCAATAGTAGCCCGAGGAGGGGTTGACCTTGATCACTGAAATTCTCGGATCAGATTTTCCTTCCGGAAACCAGGCTTTTGCGGCTGGATGCCATAGTCTTTCGATAGTCGCTTTGTCATGAACGATTTCTGCTTCTCCGTTGACGACAAGATAGCTGTCTTTCCCCGGGTGGGAGTAGAAAAGCTGAACCTCATTGTTCCGCTCGATCTCCCGGTTTTTGATGCTATCCATCTCGCTGAAAAACCAAATACTCCCGTCATCGGAAACATCTCTCGAGCTCATGGGTCGACAAGTTTCCCCATCATCTTGTTTCAAATTTGTACAGAATAAGCAGATATCGATCTCTTCAACAAGCTGCTTTAATTTTGTTATTGCCTCTATATTGCTGAGGTTGTCTATTCCGCTCATCGTTGCTTTAGTTTAATGTTTGTTCTTTTTCTTCCTTCATACACGCCATATGACACTTTTCCGCCTCTTCCAAATGCGACCTTAGAATTGGAAGTCGCTCGTTAACCCACGATTTAATTTCGGGATCTTCAGCATCCATTGCGGCTTTTTCGAACTTTTCGATGGTTTTCTTGTGCTTTTCTACCATCAATTCGCTATAGGCTTTTCCAAATTCGTGTCCATCTAGCGACTCCAGCTTTTCGACCTCCTCACTTTTTTCATGGGTGTCTGGCGTATCCAACGGGATGTTTTTGGCTTGTGCCATCTCAGAAATATCTGCCATAGCCTGCATGTGATCCTCTTCTATCGTATTGGCTAATACTTTTATATAAGAAGGGACATCCTTTTCCTGAGCAAGATTTGCAAGCGCTATCTCGTTCAAGTTCATTTTTACGGCTTCTGACACAAACATCTTGTCATGATCGTTTGTGGCAAGCGTATCCTGTTCGGCTACTTCGATACTTGGATCAGACACAGACCCGGACACTTGAAACGCAGATACGGAGGTACCGATAAACATGGAACCTGCAATGCACATGCCATGGATCATTTTTGAATAAAAATTTGCCTTTTTCATCGTTTTGAAGTTAAACTTGTTGGTTGATTGCCCTAAATCGTCCCGATTGGAATCGGGAGAACCTCCCGGTGATTATTATCCCATTGTTGGACGTCCTCGTTAGGTTCGGCGTGCGTCGTTGATTTAGTTCGAACGTGTGATTACTACAGCATGGTATCAATACCTATACCACTATTCGGGATATGGTTAAAAGGGGATGGTTCGCAGCATGTACATTTCAGGCTAAGGTCCGCAGCGATAGGTGGGTAGATCGGTTTTGTTAAAGGGAATAGCCATACCATAAATTCTGGCCGATGGAGGTTTCGCAGAGGCGTTCTCTGCTTTTTCGTAGAACGAATTCACATAACGGGCATTAACTTTCACATTCTGTTGAGACCGTTTATCCCATTATTTAGCAGTTCGGCTAAAAAATCGACCCCGCGAGAGCTTCTTTGTTCCTAACGGAAGAAATCATTCTGGTTTGTTCATGGGTGCCGCATGTGTATGCATTAGTATGCTGCGGTCTCTGGCAGAAGTTGGCCGGGCCATATAGCTGGTTGTAGGGCTACCATGTTGGCTTGTCGCAGATACGAAAACGCAAAAGAGGGCTTATCGAAAAGAGTGTTACCCGTCTCCTCGGCAGGAACGCTAAAGGAAGCGTTCAGTGACGCGCTCGCCTTGGGCAAAAATCGGGTTGGACTTAGTTGCCGAACTGCTTTACAATGGACAAGGCAAGTTTATTCCCGTTGTCAGCGGCTTTTTTTATATCTCTTATTCCCCGTGAAGGCTCATCTTCCAAAAGGCAGATTCCCCGCCTGGCCATAGCTTCATAATGGGTGGGTACTTTTTCTAATACAGCATCAAAATCCTCAACAGCCCACGCGTTAAAACCCAGTTTCATCAAGGCAAACCCGCGGTTATAATGGGCGGAAACATTGTCCGTTTCCAAGCTCAAGTAGGTGTTCATGGCGGTGACTACACCTAGTCCATCACCTTGGTAGCCCCTCGCAATCCCCAGATAGAAATAAGGTGAGGGCTGATCTGGGGAAATATCGATGGCTAATTGTATAAATTCTTCCGCGCTCTTAAAACGCTGATTTTTTATAAGTGTCCTTCCTAGCAGCATCAGAATGTCAAAATCGTTTGGATCATGCATGGCCGCTTTCAATAGGTGCCTTTCAGCTTTTTCCATCTCCTCCATTTTCCATGCGATTTTTCCTAATCCTGCCCATGCTTGCGCATAGGTAGGTTGCAAGCTTAAAATGCGTTCGTAATCCTCAATGGCTTTTTCATAATCTTCCAGCTCCTCGAAGGCACGTGCTCTCAAGTGCAATGACTTAAGGTCGGTGATACTAACGAAAAGCACTCTGTCAAATTCCTTGATGGCTTTCTCATACTCCTGATTGCGAAAGTAGCTTTCGCCCCGCTGAAATTGCCCGAGGCAGCCGGTCAAAGCAGATGCGCAAAGGAGGATCATAAACGCCGATCGTCTTTTCATATTATTTATACTAATTGATTAGTTAAATATAATGGAAAATGGTAACCCATAAAAGTATATAGGTTTTTTTTACCAAAATATCCGGCGAGGGGGGTGTATTAGTTCCTTCCTCCACCTGCAAAGAACGCAGAAATAGCATGCCTGGTTTTGTCTTGGCGTTATAATTCGCCTAACATTTCCTGCATATCGCCTTTGGGACATGGAACAAAAAAAAGTCGGAGATGAGGGGCTCCGACTGGTTTACTTGGTTATAAAATGCCTTTCGTACTGGGTAATTGGTTCAGCGCATTTATGTCGCGTTTTACGGCCATTTTTATCGCTTTCGCGAAGGCTTTGAAAATGGCTTCTATTTTATGGTGTTCATTTTGCCCTTCTGCCTTTATGTTGAGGTTGCATTTGGCGGTATCACTAAAGGATTTGAAAAAATGATAAAACATTTCAGTGGGTAAATCCCCTATTTTTTCCCGGTTGAACGTGGCTTCCCATACAAGCCAAGGACGACCCCCGAAATCAATGGCAACTTGTGCCAATGCGTCATCCATGGGTAGGAGAAACCCATACCGCTCTATGCCTTTTTTGTTGCCAAGGGCCTTGAGGTACGCTTCGCCGAGCGCCAATGCGGTGTCCTCAATCGTATGGTGCTCGTCGATATGGAGGTCCCCCTTTACCTTCACGGTAAGGTCTGTACCGCCATGTCTGGCTAGCTGATCCAGCATGTGGTCAAAAAAGGAAAGTCCGGTTGAGATCGAGCTATTGCCAGCTCCATCCAAGTTGATTTCTATAAAAATCTGGGTCTCGGAGGTATTTCTGCTCACAGTGGCTTTCCTTGGGGGCATTTTTAAAAACCGGTAGATACTGTCCCAATCTTCTGTTACTAGTGCGGCGTCGGAAAGATTCTCTTTGCCAATAAAAATGGCTTTACATCCAAGGTTTTGCGCGAGTTGCACGTCGGTTTTACGGTCTCCGATGACATAGGAGTTTTCCAAGTCATAGCTACCGTCCATGTAGTTTTTCAGCATTCCGGTTCCTGGCTTTCGTGTTTCCGCGTTTTCATGCTCAAAGGTCCTGTCAACGTGTATCTCACTGAAGTAGACATTTTCCTGCTCCAGCGTTTTCAACATCTTATATTGAGCGGGCCAAAAAGTGGATTCCGGAAAGGAATCAGTGCCCAAGCCATCTTGGTTGGTAACCATGACCAACTCATAATCCAGCTCCTCTGAAATCCTACGGAGATTGGAGATGGCTTTGGGTAAAAATTCAAGTTTTTCCAAACTATCTACCTGAAAATCAGTGGGTGGTTCCTTGATAATAGTGCCGTCCCGGTCAATAAATAATATTTTTTTCATGTGGTAATTTTTAGTGTTTAATCTGCTAAACCCTTCCTTGGTCAGGATCGGTGAACACTAGCTTCAATAATTATCCCTCCGAGAGTCCATCACGGCATGCGTGATGGCATGCAAATTCGAATGGTATAGAGTTTCAGATCTAAGCTAAATTGGTCAGTGCTTTTAGCAGTGAGTTATTTTCCTCGCGGGTACCTACCGTTATACGTAAGCATTCTTCGCACAAGAGGACTTTTGATCGGTCCCGTACGATGATTTGTTCCGCTACCAGGTCATCATAAGTTTTCTTTGCGGATCTCACTTTGACCAGAATAAAGTTGGCATCTGATGGAAAAATTCTCTCTACAAGCGGGCAAAGGGCCAGTTCTTTTTCTAAATAGGCCCGTTCTTCCAAGATATCACGGGTCATTTGCTTTAGGTTTGATAAGTCCTCCAACGCTTCAAGTACCGTTTTTTGGGTAAGACCGCTGATATTATAAGGAGGCTTTATCTTGTTCAGCACGCCAATGATTTCAGGTGCGGCAAAGGCCATGCCCAGCCTTAGCGACGCAAGGCCCCATGCCTTTGAAAACGTCTGGATGACGATCAGGTTTGGGCAGCTGGCAAGGTCTCCGGTAAAACTAGGTTCTTGGCTAAAATCAATATAGGCTTCGTCCACGATAACCAGTCCGGGAAAGTGGTTGATCAGGTACAGCACATCTTCCCGCCGCATATTGTTGCCGCTGGGGTTATTTGGCGAGCAGATAAACAACAGTTTTGTATGCGTTGTAGCGCTTGCTAAGACTGCTTCCTTGTCTAATTGGAAATCGGTCGTAAGCGGGACCTTCAACGTCTCTATATCATTAATCCCCGCACTGACCTCGTACATGCCGTAGGTAGGTGGCAGTAGAATTACCTGGTCAATGCCGGGTCTACAAAAAGCCCTAAAGAGCAGATCTATTGCCTCGTCGCTTCCGTTTCCCAGGAAAAGCTGTTCGGTGCGTACATGCTTAATGGTGGCTATACGTTCCTTTAGCGCTTGCTGATAGGGGTCTGGGTATCGGTTGAAGTTTTCGGATGTGACGGACCCATAGGGATTTTCATTGGCATCCAAAAAGATACCGCTGCTTCCGGTATATTCGTCTCTTGCTGACGAATACGGTTTCAATGTCACTAAATGCGGTCGAAGAAGTGCGTTGATATTAATTTCCATTTTGTGCGTCAATATAGGCTAGACGAATAGAAACGGCATTTTTGTGTGCTTCCAACAATTCATGGGCAGCCATGGTCTCTACTACGGGTCCCAGGGTACGGAGCCCCTCCGGGGTAATTCGTTGGTAGGTAATTTTTTTCAGAAAACTGTCAAGTGATACCCCACTATGGTTCTTTGCATATCCATTTGTCGGTAAGGTGTGGTTCGTTCCTGAAGCATAATCACCTGCTGATTCAGGGGTGTAGTTCCCGATAAACACCGATCCCGCATTCACGATCTGGGAAACGATTTCTTCATCGTTAGCCACAGAGATGATTAAGTGTTCTGGAGCATATTCGTTGATCAATTCGACTGCTTTATCGGGATTGTTGATCACAAATGCCACACTGTTGTCGAGGGCTTTTTGGGCGATTTTATTTCTTGGGAGTTTTTCAAGCTGCTCGTCGATTTCCTTTAGAACTTTTTTAGTTATCTTTTCCGAACTGGCTACTAATACGACCTGGCTGTCTATGCCGTGTTCGGCCTGGGAGAGAAGGTCTGCCGCAACAAATGCCGGAATGGCGGTTTCATCGGCATAGACAAGTACCTCGGAAGGACCCGCGGGCATATCAATGGCCACCAATCCTTTTTTTGTGGCGATTTGCTTGGCCGCGGTGACATATTGATTGCCGGGTCCAAAAATCTTGTCCACCTGAGGAACGGTTTGTGTACCGTAGGCCAATGCCGCAATGGCCTGCGCACCTCCCGCTTTTATGATCGTGTGAATGCCGACTAAATTTGCGGCATACAAAATGGCGGGATGGATTTTTCCTTCCTGATTTGGGGGAGAACAAAGCACGATTTCTTTACAGCCGGCAAGTTGTGCCGGAATGCCCAGCATAAGTACAGTGGAAAAAAGCGGCGCTGTACCACCGGGTATGTAAAGTCCGACTTTTTGGACGGGCACACTTCTGCGCATACAGGTGACACCCTCCATGACCTCCATAGACAGGTCGGGGGTGTGCTGCGCCCTGTGAAATTTTTCTATATTTGATTGTGCCTGTAAAATTGCTGCCTTCAAAGCGTCGGGTACAGCGATTATCGCTTCGTTGATTTCCTCCTCAGTCACCTGCAGCTGGTGAATTTCAACATGATCGTATTCCAATGCAAATTTCTTCAAGGCCTTGTCTCCCTGTCGTTTTACTTTTTGCATGATGGGTTTTACGATTTTTTCTATTTCCTTCAGCTTGCGAACCGGCCGAGCCAATTCTTTTTTCCAACTGTTTTTCGAGGGATTGACGATTACTTTCATAAGACACGAAGTGATGTTACAAGGGGATGTTAAAGGATCATTTTTTCTATGGGCACTACAAGTATGCCTTCCGCACCAGCGGCACGAAGCTCTTCGATGTTTTCCCAAAACTGTTCTTCGCTTAGTACGGAATGTACCGAAGACCATCCTTCTTGCGCAAGTGGTAATATCGTTGGGCTGCGCATCCCGGGAATGAGCGAAACAATCTTATCCAGCGCATGATTGGGAGCATTAAGCAGCACGTATTTGCTGCTTTTTCCCTTTTGCACCGCATTCATGCGGAAAAGCAGCTTTTCAACCAAGTGCTTTTTCTGCTGGTTCATCAGTGGGTGACCGATCAATGCAGCTTCCGATCGAAAGATTTCCTCCACTTCCTTGAGGCCGTTCATCATCAGCGTAGATCCGGAACTGACGATATCGCATATCGCTTCCGCAAGGCCGATACTAGGTGCAATTTCAACAGAGCCGCTGATTTCGTGAATGTCCGCCTGAATCGCTTTTTCTTTTAGATAATCACCAAGAATTTTTGGGTAAGAGGTTGCGATATTTTTGCCCTGAAAAAAGGACAATCCGGTGTAGGTTTCACTTTTAGGAATGGCTAGGGAAAGCCGGCACTTTGAGAAGCCCAGTTTTTTGAGGACTACCACGTCTTTGTTTTTTTCGACAAGCTCATTTTCTCCTACTATCCCAAGGTCAGCGACACCGTCCGCAACGTAGCCCGGAATGTCATCATCCCTGAGAAAGAGAAACTCCAAAGGAAAGTTAGTGGCACTGGATTTGAGCTTTCCGGTCCCGTTGTAAAATTTTATACCGCATTCTTTTATTAAGCTCAGTGAATCGTCACTTAGTCTTCCACTTTTTTGTACGGCAATGCGTAGTATATTTTCCATGAAGTCTTGTTAATCAGGTAAAGGATTGGTGTAAAAGGGATGGAGGAAGCATTTGGAACCTTAAGGCTCATCGCTAAGACGAAGTCAGGATTAAACCGCCGCGCCGCAATGATGGTGCACGGTATGTAGGTGCGCATAGACCTGGAAAAAATAGGTGTCGGCTGCAATATGTTGCTTTATTTGCTTCATAACTCAGGGACAAATTTAAGGAGGTATTTCTAACATCCAAAGGTTCACCTGTTTTTTAACGCTGAAACAATACGAAGCCCAAACACAAAAAATAATCCCCTGGATCTTCCCAGGGGATTATTGGGAAGAGCGCCTTCCCCATCACTAACAAGATGTTAGCTGATACGTTGTATTACCTATCCTTCTTGTAAAGTACAATTGGGTTTAGTTGATCTGGGTTATCCACGTACCAGTCGGTGTATTCGAATCCGCCGGATCTTGCCCAAGCCGCAAATTTTTTGTACCCTTTTGTGAAATCCACTCGTTCCTGCGTGTGTGAAATACTGATTGGCGTATGCAGCGCCCAGTTAAGGCCTTGTTCACTCGTATAGAACCTGCCGGCAATAGGGTTGGTATAGTCATTAGCGGTCCCAAACAGGGAACGGTCTACAAGGTCTGTCGGTGGCTGATTCATCAGGTGGATTTCCCTACGGCGGTCTTGGTTGATAATCAGGAAGGGATTGTAAGGGGCGAAACCCAGTTCTGCTTTCCGTAGTGCTTGATTAAATGTAACCGTCACCCGCAATGTATCCTCACCGCTGTGGGTTTTTTCTCCGGAGACATTAGCCATTACGGGAAGGCGGTAGTTTACGTCATCTGCCACAATGATGGTAGCAAGTCGCTGACCATCTTCTACACCATTTTCCCTAACGCTAATCGTACCGGTGGTATGTCTGTGCCCCCTCACTGTAGCTACGGTATTTGCGGGAATTGGTAGTTGAACGCCAAATCCGTTTTTCATGCCAGCACCCGTAGCTCTGATTACCGCAGTAAAGGCAACATCTTTTATCTGATTGTTGGCATTTGAAATTTCGTTTACCTGATAATCAACTACAAGGTCATTCATGTCATAGTCTCCAAAACTTGGCCATAAGTCTTCGAACATCAAGGTGCCAAACGTATATTGGCCAGGGGAGTAATTGTTAAAGGCTCTTTCCCTATCATCAGGGTATTCATCCAATTCGTCAGCGACTCCGTCCCCGTCGCGATCTTTCTGATCGGTATCAATTCTTGCATATTCGGAGAGGTCGACGCTCGTAATCGGGTTCCAGCTGGCATAGAACACTACGTCATTGAAATCGTGGTCACATCCTCTCTTATCCCGCTGTATATCTTCCCATCCCATCAACAGGATTTTTTCAGTGGCATCGTACAAAAACACCATTTGTTCGCGAAGGCTTCGGTCTTCAATCTGACTGTTCAAATTCTTATCGCCATAAAGCGTCCAGTGGCCGCTGGTCAATTCACTGTTTCTCCAACCGTCCGCTATCAGAAACCAGCCGATATAGGTTCCCTTTTCAAACGCTCCGTTTTCTGGCCCGGAAAGTTTGACTTTGTCCCCTGATCGTAAAACGCCCGGCTGGATGTTGGGGAAAATGATGGTTTTATTTTTAATCTCGGCAGCAGTAGTGGGTTTTTCGCCTTCCTTGTACCAGTAGTAGCCGATGGCATTTCGGTATCCGGCACCTGTGTGTACATAGGTGATCCACACCTCCGCCTTTTCGTTCAAATATAGTTCCCGGACGTATTCATCTTTCAAAATATCCGGATTGTGCTTGCGTACATCTGCCGTTTCCGGGAGGCTTAGGGTGATGTTCGTCAACAGTTGCGCGGAAATATTATCCGGCTGTTCGAAGTAGTTAGGCCGCCCCTGATTGTTCCAGGTACCTAATGTTGCAATGTCCGCATTTATGGCAGCTACCCGCGCATTTGGATCAGTTTGTGTCTCCTGAAAATACCGTTCAGGGAGGATATTTGGACTGGAAGCATCGTAGGCATACCTGATGGAAGTCCCCGTAACTGGGATTACAGCCACCGGCTCAACACCAATAAAGGAAGATGTCACCCATATCTCGGACGCAAAACTCGGGAGGGTCAGCACGGTATTAGCCTGTCCTGAGGCGTCTAGGCGTACGGTTTGCATAAGTTGTCCGCCTTCTACTGGGTTTTTATCATAGATTTTGTACGTTACAAAGGGAATGGGACTTTTGTCCCTGCCCCTAGCAGAAAGATTAAATACCACATGTTTCGTTGTGGAAAAATCAAACCCTGGGGGAACATCGATTCCGAGATACCCCTCCTTCACACTTCCTACAGGTGTCTCTTCGATCGACTCGCGTAGATCGCATGAAGACATCAGTAATAAGATTCCAAACGCAAACACTATGCTGCTATTTTTCATTTTCGTATTGTTAAAAATTATCTTTCAGATTAACGCTAGCAAAAGTAATGTAGAATCAAAAGCCGAAAATCATTAGTCGTTAGACTGCTAAAAATGGGAGGTAAACCGAGTAATATAATCGGTGGATTTATTCGTCAAAACAGCAAACGGATCATCAGTAGAAAAAATTCCGTTCCGATCTATGTTCCCTTCATGCCATACAGGTGCTTAGTTATTGGGGACTTGGTATGGGCTAACAGCCGTTCGTTGTTTTTTAAGCCCTTTCGTTACAAAAAAATCGGGTATAAAGTAGGGGATATCGTAAAAGATGGACCTCACTCCTGAGGTCTCCTTGCCGAATGCGAAATAGGAGGACAGTCACCCTATCCTCCTATCTTTTTTGCTTTGTACCCGGCTTGTAGCAGGTACTCCATTATTTTAGTTCTGAAATCGCCTTGAATTAGTATTTCACCTTCTTTGGCGTTTCCGCCTACGCCACATTTTATTTTCAGCGTTTTGCCCAGTTCTTTAAGGTCTTCGTCTGATCCCACAAACCCGGTAACCAACGTCACTTGCTTTCCTCCCCTTGCCTTCTTGTCCAGCTGCACCCTTAGTTGCTGCTGTGAGGGAGGTAGGGTCTCTGCTTCCGGATTTTGGTTTCCTTCAAATGCAAAGTCCTCAGCAGTGGAGTAAACCAAGCCGTCTCTTTTTTTCCAGTCGTTGTCCTTTTTTTTCGCCATCAATCCTACTTATGATAATTTCATCGTCCATACGGGCCTTTCTGCAGAGTTTACTACGTCTTCCGCAATACTTCCACTCAACAAATGCATGAACCCTGTTCGCCCATGTGTCGCCATGGCGATCATGTCGGCATTGTATTCGTCGGCATATTCAATGATGCCCTCTTCTTCCGAACTACTATTGAATATATCCACCTTTACATTTTCCAAGGTATTGGCCGCAATAAAATCATTGATTTTTTTATTTGTCGTGAGCGTGTTTTCAAATGAATTTGGCGTATTGATTTTCACCAGACTGATTTTTGCATGCAGCAAATCCTGTAGGTCTTTTAATTGGGAAATGACTTTTTTGCTGTCTTCGCTAAAGTCGCTGGCGAATACGATGTTTTTCACATCGCTCATAGCGGTCGCCCTTTTGATGGTGATAACGGGCGATTTGGAATGACGAACTACTTTTTCCGTATTGGATCCGATCAGCAATTCTTCCAAACCACTTGACCCTTTGGATCCCATCACTACCAAATCGGCTTTTATCTCGGTAATTTCGCTTGAAATTCCCGCATAAGGGTTTCCAAAGGAAATCTTGGTACTAAACTGGTAGGGTTTGACGGAATGGGCTTCCTCAAGCTCTTTCATCTGCTTTTTTCGCTTTTCGACCATCTCGGTTATAAAAACCCGGTCAATATAGTTTTCATCAAAATTGACCTCTCCCATTGTATTGAAATGTTTCGTGGTGGGAATTTCGATAACATGCACGACCTTCAACTTGCAGGCAGCCTTTGCGGCAAGTTCTTGGGCGAATTTAAAGGCGTATTCAGCCTCTTCGGAAAAATCGTAGGGAACAAGTATGCTTTTCATAGTACATTCTTAGGTTTTATTTGGCAGTTAAGCTACAAAAAACCATCCAAAAACGGTAATTATTGGGCGTATATTGTTTATAGAATTGTTATCCCCAAACCAAATATCAGTACCCACAGAAGCGTAGTAATAGCCATTTTTTTCAAATAAGGGTCTATTTGTGAAGGGGATGTGGCTCGCTGTATTCCAATGCCGATATGGATCATCACAGGCATCACAGCAAGAAAGAGAAAGCCACCATAGGATTTGGTCACGAGACAATACAGCGCCATTGCCAAGTTGCCAAGTATAATCAATGCCCAATTGTAGGTGATTGCGGCCCGCTGCCCTATGCGTACAGGAATTGATTTTTTTCCGGCTTTTTTATCAGAAGCGATATCCCTGATATTATTGATATTCAGCACAGCGGTGCTAAACAGGCCTAGGGAAGTTGCTGGAAGCAGTAACGCGGTATCTAGTGAGTGGCTATGCAGAAAATAAGTACCAAGAACCCCAGTTAATCCAAAAAACAAAAACACCGATATATCGCCGAGACCCACATAGCCATAAGGCTTTTTGCCGGTAGTATAGGTAATGGCTGCCCCTATAGCGAGCAATCCGATGGAAAGAAAAATTAGAAATCGTTTTAAATCGCTAACCGCCACATACAGTAAGGTAAGTCCGCTGATTAACGCCAGCAGACTGACGATGACCATGGCCCGTTTCATCTCAGTAGTAGAGATAAGACCAGACTGCACGGCACGTATGGGGCCTTTTCGTTCTACACCGTCGGCACCATGAATGCTGTCTCCGTAGTCATTGGATAAGTTCGACAATACCTGAAGTAGAATGGTGGTAAATGCGGCCAAGATCAAAACTTCCCACCTGAAGTAATCCGCTTGTGCCGCGATGAAACTAGCCAAAAAAATGCTTGACAAGGCAAGAGGTAGGGTGCGAAGACGGAATGCATGAATCCATGCCTGTCGTTTGTCTTTTAGTGTGATTTCCAAAACGGTTTAGCGTCTAGTGAGTACCTGATAAACAAACTCCCACGAAACCATCATCGGTTGTCGTGGGAGTGTTCGCTTATTTAAGTCAGAATTACCAGTGGAATTAGGCGTTGATTAGGGAAATGAGTTCGTTATCTAGCGGTTTTACCGAAGACGGGAAGAATTTCACCAACTCACCCTTCTCGTTGATGAGGTATTTACAAAAGTTCCAGGAAGGTTCTGTGTTGTTCCATCCGTTCAGGTTCTTATCCGATAGCCAACGATACAACGGATGCTTGTCGACGCCTTTTACGGATATTTTTTCAAAAAGCTGAAACGTCACGCCATAGTTTGTAGAACAAAACTCCTTGATGTCTTCGCTCGTTCCGGGCTCTTGTCCGCCAAAATTATTCGCGGGAAATGCAAGTATAGTGACTTTATCTCCGTATTTCTCATTGAGTTCCTGCAAGTCGGCGTATTGGGGCGTATAGCCGCACTTTGATGCTACATTGACAAGCAACAGCTTTTTGCCCTTATACGAGGAGAAATCGATTTCCTTTCCGTCGATATCCTTCATCTTAAACTCATAAATTGATTTTTCCATAGCAGCTGTTTCGTTAATTTCCACTTCAGTACTTTCGGGTGATAAGGGGGAATTGGTAGTTGATTCCCAAAGAGGCGAGGCGGAAGCAGCCAACGCAGTAAATAAAATAAGCAGTGTTTTCATAGTTACATTTTTTCGGGTACATGTATTCCTAATAACTTCATTCCGATCTTGATTGTTTTGGCAACCTGCATGGACAAGGCCACACGAAAGGCCTGAAGCTGTCCTTTTGTTTCACTAAAAATAGGAAGTTCTGCGTAAAAACGGTTATACTCTTTAGACAAATCAAACAAATACTGCGCAACAACAGAGGGTGCATATTCCTCGGCAGCTATTTTCAATTTCTTTTCATACTCATGAAGCAGAACGATGAGGTTTTTCTCGGTCTCTCCAATTGCCGACAGTCCTTGAAGGCTTCCAGCGGTATAGTCGAGGCCGATCTGATCGGCTTTTCGTAAGATAGCCGATATGCGGGCATGGGTATATTGGATAAAAGGTCCGGTATTTCCTTGAAATTCAATGGATTCCTCGGGGTTAAAAAGCATCCGCTTTTTTGGATCTACCTTCAATAGGAAATATTTCAATGCTCCCATTCCTAGTTTTTCGTAGAGGATTTCAGCTTCTTCCTCCGTAAATCCGTCTATTTTCCCCAATTCCTGCGTATGGACACGTGCCGTATCCACCATTTCCTGCATTAGGTCATCCGCATCCACGACGGTGCCTTCCCTGGATTTCATTTTCCCTGAAGGCAAGTCCACCATGCCATAGGACAGGTGATACAACCCGGCCCCGTATGGTCGCCCCAATTTACGCATGATGTTGAATAGCACCTCAAAATGATAATCTTGTTCGTTGCCTACGACGTATACCGACCGGCTGATCTGATAGTCTGCGTACTTAAGGTCAGCCGTACCCATATCCTGTGTGATGTAAACGGATGTGCCATCGCCTCTTAGTACCAGTTTTTCATCCTGACCTTCCGCCGTGAGGTCTACCCAAACCGATCCATTTTCCTTTTTGAAGAAAACCCCTTTTTCCAATCCCTCAGTCACAATGTCCTTTCCCAACAGGTAGGTGTCGGATTCATAATACATTTTATCAAAATCCACCCCCATCCTTCGGTAGGTTTCTTCAAATCCCGCATATACCCAGGCATTCATGGTTTTCCACAACGCCACGATATCCGGATCTCCCTGTTCCCACGAAATCAGCATCTTTTGCGCTTCCAACATCCATGGGGCATGTTTTTTGGCTTCTTCCTTGTCCATACCGCCTCGCACCAGTTCATCCTGCTGCTTTTTGTATTCTTTGTCAAAAAGCACATAGTATTTTCCGGCAAGGTGGTCTCCTTTAAGTCCGCCACTTTCGGGCGTCTCTCCGTTTGCTAGGTGGCGGTAGGCCACCATGGACTTACAAATATGAATGCCCCGGTCGTTTACCAGGTTTGCCTTGATTACGTCAAATCCATTGGCTTTGAGTATTTCTGAGACTGCATATCCGAGGAAATTGTTCCGTAAGTGACCCAGGTGAAGGGGCTTGTTGGTATTGGGCGAGCTATATTCCACCATGACCCGTTCCCCATTGGCACTTAGCTGGCCAAAACGGGTATTTTGGACCATCTCCGTAAATACGTTTAGCCAATAGGCTTCATCCAGAGAGAGATTTAAGAATCCCTTGATGACGTTAAAGCCGGTGACAAGGGGAAATTGCTGCTGCAGATACGCTCCAATTTGTCTCCCGCTTTCCTCGGGAGAGAGTCGGGTAACCTTCAGGAAAGGAAAAAGCACAAAGGTATAGTTCCCCTCAAATTCCTTTCGTGTAGGCTGTAATGCCAGGTCCTCCGGAGCCACGTGGTGTGAAAAAAGGCTTTTGAAGGCGGATGAAATATGTCGTACTAGTTCTTTTTCAATATCCATCAGATCGTCTACAGTAGTGTATTTGGGCAGGTAGCCGCCTCAACATGTTGTTTAAGCTGCAAATATAGGATTTTCCTTGAATATGCAGGGGCAGTGTTTCCGCCTTTCCCCATGGGCGGTTTCCTAGGGCTAAAAGTTTTCTACCAGACTCCTTGTCATTGACGCCAGTATTTCAAATCCGTTTTGCGCCATCCGGTTTTCAGTATCAAGCGTTGGATTGACCTCCACGATTTCCCAACAGCATACCCGCTTGTCTTTGATCAGGGTTTCGTTCAATTTCACGGCTTCTTTTACCGTCAGCCCACCGGCGACGGGCGTACCTGTGCCTACCGAAAGGGCACTGTCCAAGCTGTCCACATCAAAGGATATATACACTTGCTCGCAGCCGCTTAATAGGCTTAGTGCCGCTTTTGCGGTTTCCGCCACCCCTCGGCGTCGTACTTCTGAGACAGAAAAGTTTTGGATCTCATATTCCCGCATCAGGTGGTCTTCCGCTTTCTCCGTGTCTCTCACCGCAATAAACACGATGTCTTGAGGAAGAATCTTTGGACCCTCGCCACCAATTTGCTTCATTTTTTCCCAAAATGCGATTGTTCCAGGAAGCGGTTGGTTTATTTCACAGGGTATGTTGTCTATGGCCAGACACAAGGCAAGCGGCATTCCGTGCATATTTCCGGAAGGGGTCGTATAGGGAGTGTGGAGGTCAGCATGGGCGTCAATCCAGATTACACCTACCCGTTTGTCAGGATGGGCAGACTTGATCCCCATGATGGTTCCAGCGGCAGTGGAATGGTCTCCAGCGAGAATAATGGGGAATTTTTTATCGCGGCGAAGGGTTTGGATCGTCTGATGTACATTCTGAACTACCTCATATACACCATCTATATAATTGGCATAGGGGTGTGCGTTTCCTTGCCAGAGATATTTATTTGCATCGGGAACGTTGATGGGGTCAAACCGGGAAAAGAAATCCGATTTTTTGTCCAAGCTAGCGACTTTTAAGGCGTCGATGCCCATACTTGACCCCCGCGTGCCTGCTGCAAGTTCTGAACGTACTTCAACCAAGGTGATATCGCGCATACCGGTAGTTTCGTAATTAGAAGCCAAAATTGGCACATTTCCGGCAGATCAGCAACGGAAAGGTAGAAAGGTTGCGCCAACCACTCATGGCACGAATTTTCCATATATCGAAAATGTAGCCGCTTTGCTAGTCTTTTGAACCCGGATACGGGTTCTTTTTTGTTTTTACTTATTTTTTGGTTTATTTTCATGCGTCTATGAATAGTCTACATGATCTCATACCCTTTTCCGACCAAAATCGGGAGAAGACAGCATCAACAATTATCGCAGTGTATCGCGGGTACGTTCTGCTCGATTGCATCCTTTGATACATCATAAATTCAATTTTTGTGTTTCCTCATGATTATTTTCTTCTGCAACTTTCTATCAACCACTAACTAAATAAAAATCCATGAATGCTAACGAAAATCGACGTTCATTTGTAAAGAAGGCCTTGGCACTTACAGGTGCCTTTTCCGCTACGAGCTTATTTTCCCAGCTGCATGCGGCAGAATGGGAAAGCCTGCATAAGAAACTGGCGAACCTTTCCCCCACGGACATAGCTGCCAATGAAGACTACTGGTCGGTAGTGCAGCGTGGATATACCGCAAGTTCCTCTCCCGTTATGAACCTGAATAATGGAGGGGTTTCTCCCTCACCGCTTGTAGTACAGCAGGCTGTTGAGCGGTATAACTTGCTTTCGAATCAGGCTCCTTCGTATTATATGTGGCGGATCTTGGATCAAGGAAGAGAGCCCCTTCGCGAAAAGTTGGCCTTATTGGGCGGATGTGACCCAGAAGAAATTGCTGTAAACCGAAACGCTACCGAGGCCTTGAATACCGTAATTTTTGGATTGGATCTCAGTAAGGGGGATGAAGTGATTGGCTGTGTTCAGGATTACCCCAACATGATGCAGGCATGGCGTCAGCGGCAAGATAGGGAGGGCATCGTCTATAAACAGCTAAGTTTTGATTTCCCCATAGAGAATGATGATACCATCGTGGAGGCCTATCGCTCCGCGATTACCTCAAAAACCAAGATCATCCACGTCACCCATGTAATCAATTGGGTGGGACAGATTATGCCGGTACAAAAAATTAGCCGAATGGCGCATGAACGGGGTGTAGAGGTAGTGGTGGATGGAGCGCATTCCTTCGGTCTATTAGACTTTAAGATACCTGAACTCGAAGGGGATTATTTTGGCACCAGCCTTCATAAATACCTCTCTGCGCCAATCGGTAGCGGGATGCTTTGGATCAAAGAGGATAAAATCGCGAAGGTGTGGCCATTGCTGTGCAACGGCGATCCCAGAAGCGCAAATATTCGAAAGTTCGAAACGCTTGGTACCCGTAGCTTTCCTATTGAACAAGGGATAGGGGAGGCATTAAATTTTCACAATGCGATCGGTGCGAAGCGGAAGGAAGAGCGTGTAAGATACCTCAAAAACTACTGGGCGGAGAAGGCGCAGCAAATCTCCGGAGTTAAACTCCATACCTCGCTGTTGCCGGCCTATAGCTGCGCTATAGCGGGCGTATCTATAGAGGGATTGACCCCGCAAGAACTAGGTAATAAGCTATTGGAAAAATTTAAGATACATACCACATCCATTGTATATGGCAACATCAACTGTGTACGCGTATCGCCCCATGTGTATACAAGTTTGGACGATTTGGACCGATTTGTTTATGCCTTGGGTAAAATAGCAGCGGAGCGCGTCCTACCCGGTTTAAGCAGTGCCGGCAGTTAATTTCAGTTGGCACGATTGTATACGCTACCAATAGCCACGGATAAATGATTGTTTGACGGTTCTCCCGACCTAATGTGGACAGGCCGATACATCAAAAACGCCGTTGATCGTAAAAAGCGAAACATAAGCACTTTGGAAGAAGGAACAGCCAAGTATAAACATGCCGGTTTAACTTTATAACAGCATTAAACCGGCACTTCTTCAATATTCGAAATCTATGAACGATCATACTACCAAGCTACTCTTAAGAGAAAATCGGACGCCGCAGATCATTCAATTCCAGATTTAGCTAAAAAGACCACAAAGGACACATAGATGGCACAAAGACCACGAAGCTTTTTGTAAAAATTCTCCGTGTCCTTCGTGTTACCTTTGTGTCCTCCGTGGTTCTACTTTTAAATTTACTTTGAAGGTCAAATTGATTTGTCGTTGAGTTTTTGTTGGTTTCAAAGGCTTGAAATATAATATTCAACAAAAACTTAATTCATTAATCTATTGGCCAAAGTTTTTCAGGCTTTTTAAATCACCTAGAAGGCCTCCCCTATATAGACGTAAAGGCCGCTTCCTTCTCTGGTAAGGGCATAATCGACCCGCAAATAGATATCCTTTTTGGGAAAAAGCAGAAACCGGACTCCGGCACCCGCGGCGCCACGAAAATCCCTCCAGTAAAGGTTGTTTGGAGATGAGAAAGCCGTTGCGGTCGATGCAAAGACCACAGCACCAATTCTGTCACTGAACCCAAGAGGTAAGGGGAGAAACCGGTATTCCACTTGTGAGGCAATAGAATGGTTGTCGCGAAACCGACCAAGATAGTACCCTCTGAGCAGGTTCGGACCGCCTAATTGAGGCAGTTGGTTAAAAGGAACCCTGCCCCAGGTAAATTGGCCCATCAGTTGAAGCGCCAATACCTGGTTTTTCCGGGTGGTTCTGAAGTACCTCGAGTCACTAGTCAGGTAGGTGAAGTTGTAATCGCTTACCAATGACCTTGATGAATTGACTAATCCAATCTCCGAAAAATAGCCGTCCCGCACGTTCAGCACGTTATGTCTAGTATCCAGTACGAGCCCTACCCCAAGCCCTAGGTTGGTTGACCCGTCTGTTCCGAACCATCGACTGTCCTCTTCCTGGTAATTCGGTGCAGAAAACTGCACATCGGACGCTTGATTTAACTCGACTTGAATGCCACCGAAGAAATTTCCCTTAATTTTCTTTAGGATACGTTCTCTTATCACAAATTGGCTGATTTCGACGCGCTGTTCATCCGAAGTTTTCGAGTCCATGCCTATCCCGTAAAAATAGACGGGAAAATTTTGGTAGCGTACATTGCCAAGAAAAAACCAACTGTTTTTGTCGGTATATACAGCGTGTTCCAGAAACACTCCATATTGTCTCTCTATGGTATAAAAACCTCTTGTAACGATTTCACTGAGCCGATTCAGCGTATCTTTTTTTGCGTAGTAGAGTAGGAGTCCGCTTAATCCAAATTCAACATTGGTTTCTGGAGAAAAACCAAGCGTTGGATAGACGATGAACTGCGTGCTCGCAACATCCCCTGAATCCAAAATAAAGCGCTGTACATATTGGCGCAACGATGAGGCTTCTTGCGCTTTTAGATTTAGCACTCCCGCAGCTAAAACCAATAGGCTTAACGTGAATTTTTTCATCTGTTTAAAATTTGTTTTTCAGCGGTCAGATGGAATCTTCGCATGAATTATAATCATCCCTCCGTGTGAGGTTTTCCTCATGCCTGCCTGTCCGGTAGGCAGGCTCGATTTCATGTGTATTTTTTGCCTATTGGCGATTTTTAAATCAACGGGATGCTGCCATTATTATCGCAGATTAAAAATAATGGGGGAAGCTGGCTACTGGATCGAACACAGATCATCAACTCAAAAAATGTATCCGGAAGTTCTTCCCCCAAGATCGGTCAGGCCACCAATTTTTGGATAAGGAATGCCGGGACCTGCACGCCATAGGCAAGTTCATCGTCTACCTGAGTCTGTAGCGCAAGTTCCAATTCGTAAATTAACCCGAGTACAAATACTTGATCCATGTTGAGATCTTTGTAAAGGTTGTCATATTTACGTCTGCCAGTCAGTCTGATCCCGTACAGCTGAAAAATTGTGACAATTTTTTTAAGTTTTGAATAGTTATTCATAGTATGCCGGTTAAGAAACACCACTTTCGGAGACAACTCTCTTCTTCAAAAGCGGGAATGTAGGAAACGCCTATTTTTTTCAATCGGTTATTTTGCGGGTTCTGTACTACTTTTTTTCGCAATTACCACTGGTTGATAACGTGTCAACGAGGAATTCGCTTTTTCAACCTCCACCATCCAGACTAGTGTGTAAGAAACACGGAATTAATCAATGTTCCGGCGATCAAACGCATCTTGACTCTTTTTTTGGATAGTATGACGATTCACACCGAAGCCCCGGCATGTTTGCTGACGGATGTAACACGAATTGATAGCTTACAGTTTTTTCTAACGCTCCAAATCCAAAATGGTTTTTCTAGTTCATAAAAAAAAGAACTAAATATTGTATCAGCAATTGCACTCGCGGCATTATTACAGGTAATCCGTGTGTTTTCAATATATTGGGTAAACCAATTTGTAACTATTACGCCGCTTCTTGATTTCAAAATGCTTCGGAATCCAGTGATTTTGCATTGGATTTAATAGGCAAACAAAGAACTTTTGCGATGTAAGCAAGGTTCTTTTGGCAACGTTTTGGAAGCATGTCAAAGGAAAAACTTTTACTATGGACGCTAGCGGCCATCAATTTCACCCATATAGTTGATTTTATGATTTTGATGCCGCTTGGACCACAACTCATGCGGATTTTTGAAATTACGCCTAGGGAGTTTGGTTTGTTAGTCTCTTCCTATACGTTTAGCGCGGGTGCAAGCAGTTTCCTTGGAGCGTTTTTTCTTGATAAGTATGACCGGAGGAGTATGCTTCTTTGGGTCTTTTCCGGATTTTTAGTGGGCACCCTAGCTTGTGCCCTTTCTCCGAGTTATCCCATCTTGCTGATCGCACGTATTGTTTCCGGCCTGTTTGGCGGACTAACATCAGCGCTGGTACTGGCTGTCATCGGTGACGCTATTCCGGATAGCAGGCGTGGTAGGGCGATGGGACTGGTGATGGCTGCTTTTTCCGTTGCTTCCGTTTTCGGGGTCCCGTTTGGCTTGTTTATCGCGAGCCTTTCTTCTTGGCATGCCCCATTTTTCTTTTTGGCGTTATTGGCGCTCATAATATTGGGATTGATTTATTCCTATGTACCGTCCATGACTTCCCACTTGGTAGCAAAGGAAAACAAACCCAGTCCCCTTCAGGTCATTCGCCGTGTCACCGGCAATGCCAATCAGATGCGAGCGATCTCGCTGACGATACTGATGATGTTGGGGCAGTTTATGGTTATCCCCTTTCTTAGTCCTTTCATGGTAGCCAACGTGGGGTTTTCCGAAATACAGCTGACATACATCTACATGGCGGGGGGTTTTTTTACCGTTTTTACCTCCCCATGGGTTGGCAGGCTTACGGACAAATACGGGAAGGTTAGGGTGTTTACCATCTTTATGAGCCTGAATGTCATACCTATCGGAATCATTACAAACCTCGGGGTTACACCGATAGGCTATGCCCTGCTTGTTTCGACGATTTTTTTCGTCACTTCCAACGGCAGGATGGTTCCTGCGGCAGCGCTTATTACCGGGACTGCCAAACCGGAAAATCGGGGCAGTTTCCTGAGTTTTAACTCTTCGGTTCAGCAACTAAGTTCGGGTGTGGCTTCGTTTATTGGCGGAATGATTTTGGTGGAAGGCACTGAGGGTCGCTTGTTGCACTTCGAGTGGATAGGTTATTGGGCGATAGTCCTCAGCTTGCTGTGTATTCCCCTTATTCGAAAGATAACGGTCGTTGACCTCGATGCTAGCCTGCCAAGCGAGCTGGTAGAGGCCAAAAATCCTTAGCCTCCGAGCCAGTGGATTAAAATAACGTAACTATGATTAACTATCACAACAGAAGATTCAAACCCATTGCCAATTCAGCAAATGGAGAAACGAATAGTGAAACAATCTTTCACTATGTGCAGGAAGGATTTATTTTAACGGCTACCTATTCAGGCGGGGGAATAATTAAAGGCCACCTAATTGGGCTTGTAGATGATAAGGGCGCTATAGATATGCGGTATCACCAAGTAAATACGGAAGGGAGGTTGATGACCGGTACTTGCCGTTCAACCCCGGAGCTATTGCAAAACGGGAAAATCCGTCTCTACGAAAGCTGGAAATGGACATCTGGAGATGAAAGTGAGGGAAATTCGATCATCGAAGAGATATGATTATTCTTGTGAAGCATAAACGGAGAAAATTGTTACGTGCTAGCTAAAGGATCTCGTAGAACTACACACTTCGGCACTATTCGAAATCTGCTTTGATACCGTATGATTAGGCGCTTTGATGCTACCGTAACAATTAAATAAAACCTACTTAAGCCATGGAAAATGAACCAATCAATTTGAACAGCGAAAAATGGAAAGCCTACGCCTTATCCCTAGAATGGCAACTGAACCTACTCCAGGTAAACCTTCGTCCTCCGATAGCTCGAATAAAGGGACTTGCTGACCTGCTTGGAACGGAATATGTGTTCAGCGAAGCGGAATCACTCGAAATGACTACAGCTATTTCAAACGAGGCCGAAGAGGCCATGGGCTATCTGGAGAAACTAGTGCTCGAATTGCATCATATAAAAAAGGCTGCAAAAGAAAACGGTTGATATGTAGTGCTATCACGACCAAACAATATGAAACGAAGGTGCCACGCGTCATTCAGCATTGGATCCCTCATCGTCATTTGCATGAAGCAAGGCGATTACCGAAGACGTAAACTCCTCAATGCTAAACTCCTCTCTAGGTGTATAGCCTAAGCGGACAATGACCAAGTTTTCAGACGGAATCACCAATACCCACTGCCCCTCAAAGCCCCCTGCATAAAAGGCGTCATTGGGTAGTTGTGGGAGCCGCTTGTCTTGGGGATTTTTCGCATTGCCTGCGTTCAGCCACCACTGGGCCCCGTATTCACCTAAAGGCGCAGCAAGAGAAGGAGTAGTAACAAAGTTTACCCATTCTTCTGACAAAATTTGTCGCCCCTCCCAATTACCTTTTTTAAGCATCAACAAACCGAATCTAGCCCAATCCCTTCCCGGTGCAAAGATAAACGAAGAGCCAATAAAAGTTCCGGAGGCGTCCTTTTCCATCACGGTGTTATGCATGCCTATTTGGAAGAAAAAATCCGTATAGGGCATTTCTTGGTATCGCTGTTCTCCAAGTTGGGTGCGAAGTAACTTGGACACGATGTTGGTAGTACCGCTAGAATAGGAAAAGACCGATCCAGGGATATGTTTAAGGGGTTTGGAGGCCGCTATTTCCGCCGCATCGGGTTTCAGGAAAAGCATGTTGGTGGCATCTGATACACCTCCATACTCTTCCACCCAATCTAATCCGTTGGTCGCTTGAAGCATGTGTCGAAGGGTGATGCGGCTTCTATCATCCGTCCAATCGGGATAGATTCCGGTTTGGTCCAGACTTAAATCTCCTTTGTCTACCTGCAAACCTACAAGGGATGCAATAACGCTTTTACCCATAGACCATGAAGTATGTTTTGTATGAATCCCATGGTCATTCCCATAGCCCTCAGCCACCAGTTCTCCGTCATGAACGACTAGCAAACTATGGGTACGACGGGATTTTTTGCCGGAATCCTCAAACTCATCATTAATGAGTGCCTGTATCTTATGATAGCGAGTGTCTCTTGTTATGGATTCGTTGACGAGGTTTCCCGATGGCCATGGGATGGTGTCCTGACTCCAATCCGGTGATTGGGGAGGAAAATAGGGTTGATTCCTAACCGCCGCCTCATCCATGCCGGCCAACAGGGTACAACCTTGTCCGGGACGGAATATAGCCGTTCTTTTGGCGGTGCCGAAAACCGAACCAGTTACTTTATTCCCAGCTACGTCGACTTCAAACGTTCCGAGACTGATTAGAAACGCTCCCAATTCCTGTGCATGAACGGATGCTTCGGTTCTTTCAGCCACAAATACGCAGCTGCACATTATTTTCGCCCCATAAGCGCTGATCAAAGGAAAAGACTTCCACGCATAATCAATCGTAAATACACCTACAGCAATCAGCACAGCAAGGAATAGTAGCGTCTTTTTCTTTTTTAACGTCATAACGATGCTCTTGATCTAAATGGTAAGCCCCTATTTATGAAAAGCCTCTCAAGGCGTTTGCGATGGGCTAGGTGTAGTATATGTTTTCTGAAGCTTTTCCAACAGACTGCTGTACATCTCTGGCCTTTCACGTTCCAGTGTAGATTTGTTGTAAGCATACATCGGAACGAGATTGTGCCAGGTTCTACAGGGATTTTGGTAGTCCCACTGAATCTGTCCGTTGTCGTCTGTGAAGTAATTCGGTCTCTCTTCTGGAAAAGGCTGCTTGAATTTGCCCGCCCAACTACTCTGAGTGGGATCATCCAAGTTGTTGCGGGGATCGATCAGATACAAAACTGAGGGAGTATCTCCCACCCGAAAATATTGGGCCCAATCATGGTCTTTTGTAACAAACTTGATATGGTCTCCCATCTTTCCATAGGTAGACAATAATTCGAACATCTCCGTAGGGCCATTTCCTGAAAACATGCCGTTGTACGTCCAGTTAATTTCTAACCACCAAAGACCGGCGAATGCCTCATTTTCATACACCCTTTTTCTGCCACCACCGTTCCAATTCGGTACATCGCAGGCTTCACCAGGTACTTCGTCTTCGGGACCGTACTTTAAACCTGTTCCTATAGAGATAAGACGAATATTGGGGAGAAGATCAATTTCTTCGAGCATCAATTCGGCAATTAGAACCATGTTTCCCCAAGCGAGTACATAAAGCGGGTCGTTTTCAGAGCTGCTTTGGATAGCCGCTGAAAACCTCGCTCTTGCATCTTCAGCACTTGTCGCAAATAACTGCGAGACTTGTTCAGGATTGGGATAGCCCTTTGATCCAAATCCGAAAGCGTGGAAGTCAGCCGCATAGGCGTTTGCTGCTAGCCTACAAGCTTCCAGGCTGCTTTTATTCCACCTGTAGGGTATAATGCCTGCAATGTCCAGTTCATCTGCATACCACAGTAAATGCACGAGTGACTGCCGGTCATCGGGGTCGCCTCCTCCGATATTGATATCTGTGAATACGATAACTCTTGGTTTAGCATCCGCATAATACAACGGAATTATAATAAGGAAAATAACAAGAAGGCCACGCATACGATTTGGGTGATAAGCAAAGGCGAATAAAGCGATTTTTTGGATATGCGGCAATAGGGATCTAACAACAATTCGCTACACCTTCGCTCTTGGAAGAAAAAAATGGAAGCGGCTACCGACTTCCGGCACGGACGTTACCCAGATCTTGCCGCCGTGGTAGTCCACAATCTTTTTGCATGTCGCCAATCCCAATCCGGTACCGTCTACTTCATTACGGTTGCTCAAGCGACTATAGGGCTTAAACAACATAGGTATGGAATCAGAATCAATGCCTATGCCGTTATCCACGACGGTAAATTGATCATGCTCTTTGTCCTGCTCAACCAAAACGCTGATTTCAGGTTTTTTATCCCTTGGAACAAATTTAAGTCCGTTGCTAATCAGGTTTAAGAAAAGCCGGTAGATGCCCTGTTTGTGACCGTAAATGGTAACGTCAAGGTCTGGGACTTGAATCGATGCGTTTCTAGCTTTGATCTGCACCTGCAAATCGTTCAGTACATCGTCCAACATGTCGGATAGGCTGAACGGTTCGAATTCGCGTGGGCCTGTTGTGGTCCTAGAGTAATCCAAAATGTCCTTTATCATTCGCTGCATCCTGATGGATCCGTCTGTGGCGAACCGCAGGTATTCTTTCCCTTTTGCATCAAGTTTTTCGGCATATTTTCTTTCTAGCAATGAGGTAAAACCCGAGATCATGCGTAACGGCTCCAACATGTCGTGCGCTGTAATGGATGCAAATTGCTCAAGCTCGTCGTTACTTTTCTCTAGCAATTGGTTCAATTCATGAAGCTTGCTTTCCGCGGCTTTCGTGTCGGTAATATCGATGATAATGGCTACAATAGCCGGTTGCCCTTCATAGGGCATTTTTTGTAAATGTGCTTCCACGGGATATATGGAGCCGTCCTTCCTTCGGTGTTGGGTGATAAAGACCAGTTTTTCTTTTTTGTTATATAGCAGTGGTTGGATATGCTTTCTGAACTGGGGCTCGTCAAATTCGGGTTTGATATCGTAGGGCGACATGGCAGCAAGCTCATTCATCGAGTAGCCGATGTTCAGCAAAGCACCTCTGTTGACATAAAGGAAGCGTAGATTTTCTGTGTCGAAAATATAAATTTCATTCAGGCTGTTTTCCAATATCCTCGCCATCTGCGTTTTGATGGAGATGGATTTTAGCTGTTCTGTTTGATCGTTAAAGATGGTCAATAGACAGTCTTTTCCTTCATAAGAGAGTTCATGTACGAGCATTTCTCCCTGAAGCACCGCCCCGTTTTTCTTTCGGTGTGTAATGTCTTTCAGCAGGGTGTTTTCTCCCTTTTTCTTAAACTCCGCAACAAATTGGAGAAACCGGGGGGTACTTTCGGCATCCAGCAGCATCGTGATGTTTTTGCCCTGAACTTCTTCTTTCGTATAAGCATATTTATACAAGGCAGCTGTATTGGCCTTACGTATTTGCATCGATTCCATGTCCAATAGTAAAATGGGGACCGGACTGCTTTCAAAAAGCATGCGGTAGTTTTCTTCGGATTGCCGGGTTTTTAATTCGGCATGTTTCCGTGTGGTGATGGTTCTAGCGAAGAAGGCTGCTCCCGTAATTTGCCCCTGCTGGTATATAGGATGGCCGTTTAGTTCAATCCAGATCTCCATTCCGTAGTCCAGTTTGTCCGGCCTGCTATATTCCTCAATAAAGGATTCACCTGATAAGGCCCTATCGAAAAAAGACTTAAACCGGTAGTGCATGTCTGCGGGAATTTTTTCGGGGAAAAGGGCGTATTGACCGCTAGTGACTTTTTTTCCGGTAAACAGTTTCATTTTGTCGGCAAAGGCCCGGTTGAACGAAATTAACCTGTAGGCTGTATCAATGCTCCAGATATCATCGGAAGTGTTGTTAATAAGGGCTTCATAGTTGATTTTATCCTGTTCCGTTTTTTTCTCTATCGCTTGTAAAGAACCATACCGGTTTTCAAGGGTTTGTTGGCTTTTCTGCCTATCCAACAGTAATGTTATCTGCTTTCCTAAAAGTTCTAATGAACGAAGCTGTTGGCCGTTCAGTGCGGGAGGTTTATTGTCAAGGATAAATAGTGATCCAACTACTGCGTGGTCACTAACAAGGAAAGGCACTCTGACGATAGATATAATCCGGTTTCCCTGAAAGGAAATAGACTCTATCTCTGACTCCTTGGTTAGGTCTTTTATGACAACTCCGGAGGAATGATGCATGAATGTTTTTAAATACTGTTCCAATGTGTGATTTTCCGGATCATCTTCGGAAAGGCCAGCCACAATTTTAAAATTGGGTTCATCAGTATCTGCGAGGGTGATCACCGCTACTTGGGAATTACAAATGTGGGCCGCTAGGTTAGTTAGGGTGTCAAACTCAGCTTTAGACATATTATTTTCGATTTGCTTCAACTGAAAATTGGCGAAAAATCCATCCACTGGCGGTCATCTTACTGTCGCTTTTAATTTGATATAAAGAGTAGCCTTACGATCTGCTTTACAGCCTGGTTTGATAATCCTATTGATCTTGCATTATTCGAATAAAGATAAGTGAAAATTTGATAAGTGGTATTTTTATTACTAAAAAATGACAAAATCACCGGACCAGTAGTTCAAGAATGTCGAACACAATCAATAAAAGCACACCTAAGCACATTTCCACCGACCTTTGCGCAGAAAGGGGGTCATTAACTCCGTAGATCATTCAATCAATTCCAGATTTAGCTAAAAAGACCACAAAGGACACAAAGATGGCACAAAGAGCACAAAGGTTTATGTAAAAATCCTCCGTGGTTCTACTTTTAAATTTACTTTGAAGGTCAAATTGATTTATTGTTGAATTCAAAGGATTGAAATGTAGTATATAACAAAAGCCTAATTCATTCATCTAACGCATCCAATATGGAAAACCCTTTCATTGGAAGGATATTTCTCTTCCGCTCATCGCTTTCGTCTCAGCGATATCGTTGATTTTTAATGAGTAATTGGCCTGATTTTAATTTCCCTGAACTTCATATCGAAAGGTCCTTTTCCTTCTACGCCGTGCACTTGCAAGGCTATAAATCCTTTCGGATGCGTCTCATAGACGGACGCATTTGTGTTGTCATCAATTTGATGGCCGTTTACCCAAGTTTGTATGCGAGGTCCTACGGCGAGAATTCTAAGCTCATTCCAGCCCCTGTTTTTATAATGAGGGTGCCCTTCTCTCATCAATTTTTCCGGAGAAAGCCAACCGGTACCTAAGGCCTCTCCATATAGAACGCCCGTAGTGGGCGAGAAGCCCTCGGAGGTGAGCAAATCCTGTCCGTGATTTTGCCTGATCTCTACCTGAGGACCGTATACCCTTCCAGCGCTTTCATTGTAGTGATCGCCATGTTTTAGTGCCTTGGCTGAGGACCTGATTTGAATTCCGGAGTTTGTGATGCTGTCAATATAGATTTCCATCACTAATTCAAAATCTCCGAATTCCTCCTTCGTGCAGAGAAATGAGTTTTGGCTTCCTTCCACGGTTCTTCCTACTATGGCATTATCTTCTGCCAAATAGTGGTGAAAACCATTCAGGTGAACCCACCCGCTTAGCGATTCTCCATCGAAGAGGGATATCCACTCATCAGTGCGCTCTCTAGGTTTCGGCTTTTCTGCCTGCGGCAAGGCAAAAGCAATCACAGAATCCCCAGAACGTGTTCCATTTTTTCCTCCCCCTCCGGCGGTTATTACAAGGTATTGCCTTCCATCAATCATATAGATACTTGGGATGGAATACCCTCCTGCCGGTAGCTGATACTCCCATAGTACTTCACCGGTGCGTGATTCAAAGGCCCTGATTTTTTCATCCGGAGTGGCGGCAATGAAAACAACTCCTCCAGCTGTAGTCACAGACCCGCCAAAATTTACAGCGCCGGTATTTCGTATTCCCTTTTCAACCAATTCTGGATATTCTCCCAATGGAACTTGCCAACGTATTTCCCCTTTATTTAAGTCTATGGCACTAAGTGTACCCCAAGGAGGAGAAATTGCAGGTGCACCATATTGGTCCCGGAGGTATTTGTACCCATCTATCACATACCTGGTTTTTCCGCCATCGTTATCCTTATTTTCGACCGTTGCCATTAGTTTTTTCTGAACGGGTGGAGGTGTTTTTAAAAAGGCAACGAGCCCGTTTATCTCCGCTTCGGAAAGGTGGTTAAACGCGGGCATAAGGTTTTTTCCGTTAGCGATTGTGCGGTACACGTCTTGGTTATCAAGAACCAGACTGTAGAGGGAGGGATGAACTGGGGGATTGCCCTTCAAATCGGCACCATGACAGATGGTACATTGAGTTTGATATAAGACTGCCCCCAGCTCCAACGGATCCGTATAGGTATCCGTTTCATTATCCTTAACTTCCAAAAGTCTATTAAGACTAGGAAGTTCGTTGGAATTAACGTAGAGGATATTCAGAAAGGGATCTAAAGCGCCTCCTCCCCATTCTATGCCTCCCAGATGCCCGGGTAAGGATACTGTTCCCTTTAATGATGGTGGCGTATAAATACCACCAAGATCATATTGGCTAAAAACGTCTTTTGCGTACGCATTGGACGCTGGAGTAGCGGTACTAATGTCTGCTTCTGTTAGCTTATGACGGACTAGGGGTGGTGGCTTGATGGGAAAGGGCTGTGTTGCCCAGGCTGCCTCGCCGGGAACATTAGACGCGGGTATTGGCCGCTCCTCAACGGGGAATAAAGGCTCGCCTGTATCCCTATCCAAAACGAAGGTGAGCCCCATCTTAGTAAGCTGCACAACTGCATCCTTTTTTTCTCCCTCAATTGTTAATGAAGCAAGTATGGGAGCAGGAGGATTGTCGTAGTCATATATATCATGATGAACGGTCTGGTAGTGCCACTTATACGCTCCGGTAGAAGCATCAAGTGCCATTACACAATTGCCAAACAGGTTGGTGCCTTTCCTGAATCCGCCGTAAAAATCATTAGCAGGTGAGCCGGTTGCGAAAAATACCCAGCCCCTTTCTTCATCAAGTGAAAATCCACCCCATGGGTTGGCTCCGCCGTAGGTCTCCCCATCCACCCAATTCCATGTGTCGTAGCCGAACTGTCCTTTCTGGGGAATCGTGTGAAAGGCCCATTCTTGTTTGCCTGTTATGGTATTAAATGCTCTTACATGCCCGGGCGTGGAATTGTAATCTTCCGGTACTTTTGAACCTACAATTAAGAGATCCTTGTAAATGATCCCAGGAGTGGTGACTTCAATATAGGCTTTCTCGGGATCCATTCCCAGGTCTTCTGTCAGCTTAATGTGGCCCCTTTCGCCAAAATCCTCAATAAGCTTACCGGATAAGGCATCAATGGCATACACACGATCCCTTACAAACAAAAAAATTCTTTTTCCTTCTTCTCCCTCCCAATAAGTAACCCCCCTGTTTCTGCCACGAAGCACCTTTTGATCTTTGTTGTAAACCGAAGAATTGAATACCCAGATTTCTTCTCCAGTGACGGCATTAAGCGCTACTGCATTGAGTGCAGGGGTTGAGAAATACATGATGCCATCAATCACAATGGGGTTACTATACATGTTCGACGTTTCATTTGCATCGCCGGTACGGTATTCCCAAACGGGTAGGAGCCGATGCACATTGGCAGCATGTATTTGACCCATTTCAGAATACTGATTGGCCTGTTTATCTCCCCTGTATATTCCCCAGTCCAAGTAGTTGTTCAGACAGTCACGATCATCGTTCTTCTGTTCGATTTCGAAGCGCCTTCCAGTGACATTACAAGAAACGTAACATGCCATAATGGCTAGAACAAAAAAAGCAGGGGCAATCGATCGGTACATATAGGTGATCACGGGTTTTGTTACTTGTTTCGCTAGGGCATTTGCAAATCTTTAACCAACTTGAACGTAAATTTAACAAAAGACTGCTAGGTAGTATCTTCCTGATATTTTTTCTTTTCCTTCGTTTATCCGCAACCTACCTCACCGGTTGCGGGAACACCGCCAAACTCTCCGCACCCAATTCCCCCACGGCCTGTACGGCAAAGAAGTAGTTGTCTTTGGAATAGGGGAGGCGTATTCGGGTATTTTCGGTATAGAATTTCTTTTCCCACATCGGAGAGCTCGTCTCCCGCATGAGGACATAATAACCTTTTGCTTTTCCCTGTGCCGGAGCAGTCCATTTCAGCAAGGTGTGATTGATATTTTCAATATTCACAGCGTGGGCACTTAGGTCAAGCCCCACTTCTTGGGGTACGGATGGCGCGGAGGCAAGGCTTGCGAGAACAGCCACATTCACCGCGGTATTTTTGCGGAGGTACTCATAATCAATATGTTCAGGCAGATCGCCGTACTTTGCTCCGTTTTCTATCCGGATATCCTGATGTTGTTGGTAATAATTCTCGTTGTATTCACATAGCCGGACGGCGGGAAAGCCGGCTCTCGAAAAGGGAGTGTGGTCTCCTCCCCGCATAAAGCGGTCGTTGCGATATACCAGCTTGATCTCTAGCTGATCCACATAGCGTTCGCCGGTTTCTTTAATGTACCGGGCAAGTTGACGCGATTTGCTGTCGTTCTCCCCATTTGTAGCTCTACGTATCGCCTGCATCTGTTCAGTTTCCGCCAGTGGAATACCTTCTGAAAAGACCCGCAGCCGCGTATTGTCCCTGATGTTTGTTCCGTTTGAAGCGCTGTTCCCTATCATATCGTTATTGATCATGGCCACCAAGTTCCATGCTTCTGCTTTGGCTTTCTCTGCCAGATGGGTAGCACCAAGCAGTCCCTGCTCTTCCCCGGACACAAGTGTAAATACAATGGTGGCAGGAAAAGACGACTGACTTATGATCCTGACCATCTCCATTACGGCAACTACGCCGGAACCGTCGTCATTTGCCCCAGGGCCATCCTGCTCCGCATCCATGACATCCGATACGCGGGTATCAATATGAGCACTTACCAAGAAAATACGGGTATCAGCAGGATCGGTTCCTCGGAGGGTAGCCATAACGTTTCCCGTCCGAGTATCTTTAGACACCCTTCTTCCGTCGGCAGGCTGTGTGTAATAATCGATCTCAGCTTGCAGTCTTCCTCCTGAGGCGGCGGAATATTGCTTGAATTTAGCAAGTACATATTGGCGCGACGCCTCTATCCCGCTTCCTTCCTGATCCCGGCTAAGCGTATGCCGAGTACCAAAGGCCACCAATTGGTCCATAAACCGCTGCAGACTGTCGGCATTGACGTCATCAACCATCGCGGCAATCTGATCATTTCGGTGGGCGGTAGGCACTTGACTCTGTGCGAAGTATGGGAGGCAAAGTGCGAAATAAAACAGTAGACGGTACATTGGAATAGGGTTGGTAATTGGTGAATGTAGGACGAAAAGTGGAATTTTAAAAGGAAATAGGAACAATTTCAAACCTACATCAGGAAGTGTAATAACAGTTTAGAACTAGGCACTCCTTCAATATTCGAAATCTATGAACTATCCTAATACCAAGAAACTCTTAAGAGAAAACCCGACGCCGTAGATCACTCTTTCAGATTTAGCTAAAAAGACCACGAAGGACACAAAGATGGCACAAAGAGCACAAAGCTTTATGTAAAAATCCTCCGTGTCCTCCGTGGTTCTACTTTTAAATATACTTTGAAGGTCAAATTGATTTATCGTTGAGTATTTTTTGGGTTCAAATTAATGAAGGGATTAGACAAATAAATAGAAAATAATTCCCTATTAAATCTATAGGGTAATTTGATTAATGAATTTTCTTTTGTATATTTGTCACTGAAATTGAAACAATTATCCGTAAGAATAAGTAGACTAAAACAAAGAGATATGGTAACTGCCTTGAAAACTACAACAGAAAGCAATGAAGAATTCCCCCATTCTAATCTTACGTTGAGCCGATATGATCCATTACAGGACGTGCTGGGGCCGGGGGAGGCACTGCAACAGCAGGGTGTGAAGCTGCTAGGGCGGCAGTCAGGAGGCAAGGATACGTTTGCTGAGGTTTCCTTTGAATTATCAGAAAAATTGGCCGGCGTATATGGAATGTTGAGAGGTCTGAGCGATTTGTACCGATCTCCCGTAGCCTACATAAAAAGCAACCACGCTGCTAAGAGCTTTACCCTCTATTTTAAGGCTGAAGCGAAACATGAAGTAAAATCGTTTTTGGAACTAATCTTTAACTCCCTTGATCGGGAACAACATTTTAGAAACGTCTTGAACCAATTATTGTCGATCCAACAGCGTCAAGAGAAAGAAAATGAGCTGATTTACAAACAGTTAATGTAGCTTGAAGGCCGTCAAATGTAGCGTTTGACGGCTTTTTTTTTGAAATGCACCCAACTGTTTCACATGGCGGATTTATACCGGAAATGATTGGCCTGCCTGAGTTTCGACTCGTTGATTTTTTTATTGCGTCATTTCAGACACCTGTTTTCCATCCGTGCGGGTACCAAAAATTTCCCATGCCGGGGATAGTTTGCGTGAAAAAGCGGGAAAGTTGTTGTAGATCGTAGTAAATTGGCCGAAATTATCGAAAAAGATAAATCCTATCTTACCGGCCCTGCCGTATCGTGGAATTAAGCGTTGGGGATTTATTTCGGGTGGGGTTTGATGGCCTTGTTGAACGTGTTGCGTTATGTTGATTAGCTATTGGCTGTACAGCGAACGGTTGGATTCCACAAGCGTGAAATCACTGTCTTCAAACGCAACAGCAGTTTCAGGTCTACTGCATACGGAGTTTTAGTGAATGGTTGGAAATAATTGACTCTAGTGAAAAAATGGCGCTAAACCGAATATTAGTCACGCTTATTATTTGGGGATTCCAGATTTGCGACGCTGTTTTGGCGCAAGGTGAGGCCATCATTAATGGGAAAGTACTATCAGAAAGTTACTGCAGTGCCTGTCACGCATACGCAGCACCTTCGCTTTTACCAAAGGATATATGGAGCAAAAAGGTACTGCCTCAAATGGCCGCATTAATGGGGTTTCGGGAGGCTCAGGATAGTTTGGGCGTATGGACCAACAAAACGCAAGAGGAAATTGCCATACTAAGGCGGCTTGGTGTTTATCCTGCTTCAAGCCTCCTTTCCGCCGCCGATTTTCAGCAGATCGTGACGTTTTATAACGCGGAAGCACCTGATACGTTGCCCTCCCAGAAGGCACGTCAACTTCCGGAGAAGCTATCCAGCTTTTCTCCAAAAACACTTTTTATAGAAGGCATCCAAAGCCCAAAAACGAGCCTTGTTGCGATCAATGAAGAACGCGCAGAGCTTTTTATTTCTGATGCTACGAGCAATCAGCTTTATGTCAAGGTGCCAAGTGATGAGTTGTTTACGCTTCCCGATATTTCAAGTACAGCGGTACATTTCTTTAAAAAGGCACCCAACATATATAATTTCCTTACGATAGGATCCATTGCCCCTAGTGACCTTTCGCAGGGAGCCATGTATGAGATGGATTTACAGGCCAATGCGTGGACTCAGGTCGCTGCCAGGCTTTCAAGACCAGTAGATGGGAGTTGGGCGGATTTGGAGGATGATGGCAAAGCCGATCTTATTCTCTGTAATTATGGCCACAACGGAGGTAACATTTTCATTTTCAAAGATGGAAATTTGGATGCGGAGCCGGTGCGTCTCGGCGGATCCGGTGCTCGCCGCGTGGTCGTTGCGGATCTGGACAAGAATGGCACCCTCGATATTGTTGCCCTCTTTTGTCAGGGCAATGAGCGCCTTTCCGTATTCTGTAACAAGGGAAATGGGGAATTCGATTCCGAGAAAATTCTCGTTCAGTTTACTCCCGTGATGGGGGCCAGCTGTTGTGGGATGCAGGATCTGAACGGGGTCGGTGAACCGGATGTACTGGTCAGTAATGGGGATAACTGGGACTACTCCGCAGTTCCCAAACCCTATCATGGGTTTCGAATTTATGAAAATAAGGGTAAGGGAGTATTTGAAGAAGCCTGGTTCTATCCCCAGTACGGTGCCGCTAAGGCCATGCCGGTGGATATTGATGGAGACGGTGATATGGATCTTGCAACGATAGCGTTTTACGATGAACTTGAGAGCCCCGAATACCAGTTTCTTCTTTTTGAAAACAGGGGGAATATGGACTTCTTCCCGAGGTATATCCCCGAGGCTGCGTTGGGCAAATGGTTGACAATGGATGTAGGCGATATTGATGGGGACGGGGATAAGGACATCGTGTTGGGAACGTACCTACACAATACGCTCGAATACAGTAAGCTCCGCATTCGGGGCATATCCGAAATTCCCAATGTCCTGATCCTAGAAAACACCGTGATTTCGAAAGAGTGATGTGCCTAGTTTCCTGTATACCGCTTTGTCGGAATTACCCAGGGTGTAAATAGGATCGGTGTAGATAACGGATTTTATAAGAAACATTTTGAGCTTTTTTCTTAACATAGAAAGGCTAATGAATGGATCCTGTAAGACAGGTTGGAAATACATTTGGTATAGCGCATGCGGCCCATGGGGCTAATTTGCGTTGCCCGCTTCTCCCGGGTCTGATCGGAATAGGTTCAGTCGATAGCCGCGGCAAATTGTGGCAAGTAGAAATTGTAAACGAATGAAAAAAAGACTGCTGCTCATTGTAATTTACCTGGCCTTTATCAGCTTGGGATTACCCGACTCGCTGCTTGGGGCAGCTTGGCCTTCAATGTATAGGAGCCTTGGGACACCCATTCATTTTGCGGGAATTATTTCAATGATCGTTGCTGCGGGGACGGTTATTTCAAGCTTGTACAGTGCGAAGCTGATCAAACGCTTCGGTGTATCCGCAGTAACGACCGCAAGCGTGCTACTAACAGCGCTAGCACTGTTAGGTTTTTCATTTACCACATCCTTTTTTTTTCTGGGCCTCTTGGCCATTCCCTTGGGATTAGGTGCGGGTTGTGTCGATGTGGCGTTGAATAACTACGTAGCAATCCACTATCAGGCAAGACACATGAATTGGTTGCACTGCTTTTGGGGTGTGGGTGCAGCGATAGGTCCTATCATTATGGGCCGGTACCTCGCTATGGGCGAGTCATGGACCGCCGGGTACAAGACGGTAGGCCTAATTCAATTAGGGTTGGTTCTCCTTTTGCTCCTATCATTTCCGCTTTGGACCCGGCAAAATCGAGACACTGTTGAAAACGGTCCTTCAGAACCCGAGCCGTCTTTCAGAAAGCTTCTTCCTATCCCGGGAATAAAATCTGCCCTTGCTGTATTTTTTCTCTACTGTACCATTGAAGCTACCTTTGGCCTTTGGGGTGCAAGTTATCTCGTTAGAGTTAGAGGGTTTACCGCTGCGGAAGCAGCGACATTGGTTTCGCTGTATTATGTAGGGATTACCATTGGGCGCATATTTTCTGGTTTTATTACCCTTAGGCTAAATAATCAACGGTTGGTTTATTTGGGACAAGGTATAATCGGATTAGGAATTGTCGTGCTGTCCTTACCTTTTAGCATCACCCAAATGCCCGGATTTTTGCTTATAGGGTTGGGTTGTGCACCCATCTTTCCTAGTTTAATTCACGAAACCCCGCGGAATTTTGGCGAAAAGCACTCACAAACCATCATCGGAATGCAAATGGCAAGCGCCTATATAGGCATCACGATTATGCCGCTGCTATTTGGTAAGATGGCATCCTTGATTGGGTATTCCTCGCTTAGTTGGTTTATCGCCGTCGTGTTATTGCTCAAAATTTACATTACATCGAATTTGTTTAAGCGGGTCTCTTTGGATAAGGGTGTGTAATCGGTCGGATTAGAACAGGTCTGTACTTAATTGCCTTCCTACAATACGAAAAAGCCAGAATAGAGTAGTGTGTATGGGATGTTTTGCGCTAGGGTGGAACAGAACGTAGGCTATTGAACAAACCAGTTGAAAAAAATCATTCCTAGTGAAAACACTAAAAGAAACAAGATACCTGCCAACGCTAATACCCGCATGGACGTACCCGGTTGTTGTTCCTTGGTTAGGTGCTTGCTAAATGTAAGCCGGTAGTTTAAGAAGGCAATAACCGGCGCGATGAGAAAGGATATCGTTGTAGCAATGCCGATCAGACGGTTAAACTCCCTGATAAAAAAGGCAATTACCACAAAGCCGCCTATTGCGATTAAAGTTAGCCATACCGCATATCCTTTGCGGCTTTCTTCTTTACCCCGCATCAATGCAATGGTCCGGGAAGTAGAACGGGCGTAACCATCCATCACACCAATGCAGGTGCCTATCATAATCGTAAATCCTGCGCTAGCAATTATCGGAAAGGTCCAAGCGCCGAGGTTGGCGGCATATAAGCTTACTACACCGGAGGCGAAGGCGACGTTGTTGTCCGGAAGTACTTTTCCGGTACCAAAAAGGAGGTAGGCTCCAAGTACTACAAAACAAAGAGACAACACCGCCGAGGTCCAATAACCGACATTAAACTCAAATACCGTTTCCTTAACAGAGGGCTGATAGCCACTTTGCTTGGTTCGTTCCAAGGTCCACAGGCTATTCCAAGTCGAAGAATCTATTGCCGAAGGCATCCACCCCATCAGCGCTATGATAAAGGGGATGGAATCCAAGCTTACCAAATCCCCAAAAGGCTGGAATACCAAAGGCTGCTCCGGGCCCTTGATTAGGGCGATGAAGAATGCCAACAGCGTCGTAACTAACATAAAAGTGCCGATGACTTTAATACCTTTATCCAGGAGGGAGTACCTTCCCCAAACAAGAAAAAGGTAGGAAAATACGAATAATCCCAAAGTAGGCAGGTAAAAGAAACGAGGTGGTAGCGATATCCCCAAGACACTCTGTAGAAACCCAGCGGCGACAAAGGTCACTGCCGCATTGACAAAAAACATGGAAAGCAGGTTAATCAGCAAGTACATCCGAAGAAACCACGGGCTTAGAAGCTGATATCCGTCAATTAGTGATCTCCCGGTTGCAGTGGCGTACCGGGACCCAAATTCGAAAGAAGGCCATTTAAATAGATTGGCGGCTACGATAAATCCAACAAGGGCAAAGCCGTATTCCGCTCCGGCTTTGGTACTTTGGACAAGGTGTGATACACCTATTGCCGTACTTGCGAAAAGTATTCCTGGACCTAGGGTTTTTAAGAAAGTACTTGCGTTCAAGTTGGAGGTCGTTTAGTGGGTGGTTGAGGCCGTTTTTTTACTTTCAGGTAGGAAAGATAGTTAGGAAATCTGATTTTTTTCTTCCACTTTTTTCAACATTTTTAGGAGAAGTTCGTGCATGCTGGATTTTAGTTCTTCCGGTTCGATGATCTGAATATAATCTCCAAGCATAATCGCCCATCTCGCAAATCCCTCCAAGTGGCACGTCATGAACGTCATTTCAACGCTGTTTTCTTTTTTCGTCTCCATGACGAACCCCTGATTGTACTTTTGTACCCGAAGGTACTTGACCGCTTCAAGGGAAACATCCATGACGACTTTGGTAAGTTGTTGTTCCCGCTTGACGGCATCGAGGTACTCCTTTAAGGATGGATGGTGATTTTTGAACCGTTCTTCACTTGGGATTATTTCGGTCATTCTGTCTAATCTGAAGGTTCTGTAGTCCGTTCTAAGGCGACACCAAGCGATAAGATACCATTGTTCGAAAGAATAATAGATTCCAACGGGTTCAACCATTCGGCGTGTAGTTATCTCCGGCTCAAAGGCGGTATATTCAAGCGTAATCACGCGACTATCGGATAAGCTTTGGACAAGTAGCTGCAAGGCCCTGTCGCGAACGGCAGAGGGCAATTCATGGGACTTGGGAATAACCGCAATTTGATCTGCCAGCGTTTCCAGCACATCTTTTTGGGCAGCTTTGAGCACTGACTTGATTTTGAATAGTGCGCTCTGAAAATGGCTGCTACTTGCGCGATCAGTTGCCTGTGCTATGATTTTTTCGGCGACCAAAAAAGACAAGGCCTCCTCTTTTGTGAACATTACCGGAGGCAACCTATAGCCCTCAACGAGCGAATAGCCAAGTCCGGGTTCGCCGACAACAGGTACACCGGCCTCATTTAGGGAGCGTACATCGCGATAAACCGTGCGCAGGCTTATACGAAACCGCTCTGCCAGTTCCTGCGCAGTAACGGACCGTTTTGTCTGTAAATGGGTTAAGATGGAGGTAAGTCTGTCCAGCCGGTTCATTTAGGAGATTGATAGTATCCGATAAAGATAGTAATTTGAAAAGGGGGTAAAAAAAGAAATATTTTTTTCTAACCCTACTGACACAGGGCTGTCAGCGTGGAGGACTTACTTTGAATTATCAGTTTTATACATCAAAATATAACCAGGAATATTATGGAGAATAGTAAAGTATCTTACCCGATGACTACAGAAATCATTAGCAAAGAGCAATTATTGGCCCATTGGCAGGGGCACCGTAGCCTGACCCGAAGGGTAATTGAAGCCTTTCCGGAAGATCAGCTTTTTACCTTTAGTGTCGGAGGTATGCGTCCATTCGGAGAAATGGCAAAGGAGCTTCTCGCTATTGCGGTGCCAGGAGCGAAGGGAATGGCCACTGATAAATGGGAAACCCTGAATGAAAACGTGGATTTGGGCAACAGCAAGCAGAAACTTCTTGAGGCTTGGGACCAAGCTACGGAAGAACTAAATCACTGGTGGGCGAAAATTCCCACCGGACATTTTCAAGATACAGCAGTTGCTTTTGGGCAGTATGAAGACATGGTCTATTGTAGCCTTCTCTACTTTATTGACAATGAAATTCACCACCGGGGACAGGCCTATGTTTATCTGCGAGCGCTAGGGATTACGCCGCCAAACTTCTGGGAGAGATAGTAGCAATCATTTGTTACCAAACAGAAAAGGCCTAGGCTTTTTGCCCGGGCCTTTTTATTATTTTTCAATTTAATGATAAAAGTTACTAAAGGAAAAATTCG
>WGNT01000017.1 GCA_016124425.1 Cytophagales bacterium | reverse complement strand
TCCTGACCGCATTCGGGACAATACTTTTCGGCCTCGGCCAGGGTTTTGCCGCAATTCAGGCACGTCTCGGATTTCCTTAGGTCTTCCACAGTTGTTGATTCGTTGTCAAACAAAAGTAGATAAAATCAAAATGTATTCACCAATTGTCAATGGTCCATTTCTAAAAATTTCGGTTTATTCTGTTGAGATGTCAGCTACCTGACAAATGGCATGAAAGTATTTTCATAACTTGTATTTAGATTGTTATTGACCTAGCCATTCAGAGGATGGATTCATTCGGTAAAACCGGATTTTAAGTCAAGGCAGCGTAAAACCTTATTTATCATGTATGAAAGCGAAAGTTTATTTAACATTTTTCCTTTTTGCCGTGTCTCTATTTTCTCTCCATGCGCAAAAATCGACTATATATGCGCCTGCAAACAAAGCCATCCGGGGGTATGATCCGGTTGCTTATTTCACAAAAGGCGTTCCTACGAAAGGTGACGATCAATACAAGGTATTTGTTGAGGGTGCGAACTGGTATTTTTCTTCCAAAGAAAACTTGGATCTCTTCACCGCAAACCCTGAAAAATATATGCCTCAATACGGTGGTTATTGTGCTTTCGGCGTAGCAGGCGGTTACAAAGCAAGTACCTCACCGTTTGCGTGGTCAGTAGTTGAAGGAAAACTATATCTAAATTACAACCAAAAGGTGCAGCAGGAATGGAGTGCGGAAAGATCATCTATGATAAAAAAAGGAGATAAAAATTGGCCAACTGTAAAAATTAACGAATAGGTAGCTCTACGTGGTTGATACAGCATAGTTCTTAAAAACCCAAGGCTATCGCTTCCGATTGCCTTGGGTTTTTATGATATACTATTGGCCCTGCTAACGTGCAAACAACTTCAAATTCCGCATGGCCCATGGATGTTCATTTTTATCCGTAGCATCTAGACGAATATATTTCGCGGCTAGCTGATCATCCCAGTTTATGGAATTTAATCCTTTTTCTCCTGCGGCCGTGGCAATCTGCGTCCACGTAGTACCGTCTGTAGACAGTGATACGGCATACCCTCTAGGAAACTGATTCTCGTTGCAATCGAACTGGATTTCCGCAATGTTGGCTGGTTGAGGTAGCTCTACCTGAAACCACATTCCGGGTTCCTGAGGAAGATCTGTTTTCCATCCCTTAAAGGAAAAGGCATAGGAGGGGTCTCGGGTGGACCCCACTCCCTGAAGCGCGGTGCTACTCGCGGTTACCCTCCAGTTGTCCTGGGGAAACATCGCCTTGGGTACTTCGGCAATCAGTTCGTCATAGGTATATGGCGTAGTGCGGGAGGCCGTTTCTTGTCTAAGCTGGGAAACAAAAGTGGGGGTGACAAAACTTCCTTTGTTACCAAAATCATTGCGGATATAGGAAATCACGGCGGCAATCCAGGCATCGTCATTTGTATTCATGGGAATCATGATGCCCTCATATTCTTTTCCCTCAATCGCCCCCGTAAGTCCGTGCAAAAGTGTCTTAACGGCATATTCGGGATGACCAAGTAGACGTGGTGATCCTGAGAATGCAGGAGCAAGAAGCTCACCACCTCCGGAGCCAGTCGGAGTTCCTAGGCCTTTAACGCCGTGGCATGAAGCACAGTATCCGTCGAAAATGCTCTTGCCCTTCTCAAATAATTCCCGGTCCAAGGGGGCAAATTGTGTGGCTGCGGAAATCTTTGCAGCTTCGGTTCTTTCTATAAGTTGCGAACTAACCAACTGAACACCACTGCCGGGGTGTTCGGAAAGCATTGTTGTTAAAAGATTATCCACGCCATCTACCCGAAGGATAAAGGAACTCTGCAGGGCTTGGATAGCCACAGCGTGGTCCGGATCTTTGGTGAGACGGATAAAGTCGGCTTCAAGTGCTTTTTGTCCATATTTGTAGAGCGTCTCGGCGGCTCTAAGCCCCTGAATCCTTAGCTGTGGATTCGAGTCTTTCATCAGTTTTCTAACCAGATCAACACCTAATACGCCCAAACCCTCAAGTGTCCATAACGCATGGATTCGTGTCAGCTCATTGTCAGATGTTAACGCCAATTTTTCAAGGTCTGAAGCGACAGACTTGTCCTGGTTAAGAATAATCGTCTGCTGCGCCATATCTCTCCACCATCCATTGGGGTGGGAGAGGTGCCTGATAAGTTGCGCGGAGGTTTCTTCATACATGCGGGGTTTTTCTTTGTTTCGTTCCATACCCTCATAGGTCACTCGCCAGATGCGGCCGTTTTCAATGATGTCGTCCATCTGGTATTGTAGCAGTTTTGTACGAAGATAACTGCCTTCCTGCGTCCAGTTTCCTTCTTGGATAATTCCCCTGTACATATCCACAATGTACATGGTACCGTCCGGGGCGGTAGCAATATCCACTGGCCTGAAAAGCGGATCCGTTGATTGGATAAATTCAGATTCGGAATCTATATATTCGTTTTGGAGGTAGGTCAACCCCTCTTTTTTATCGGAGCGAACCTGTCGGATGATTCTTCCCACGGGTTCCCCATAAAAATACTGATTAACCAACTCCTCTGGAAGACGGTCTCCCCGAAAGACATCATTGCCCGCCGCTCCTGTCACGTTATTGAGCGAACCATCCGGCTTCGTTTCTCGCATTCCTGGCTCAAAGTCGGCCAACTTTACCAGGCTGTAAGGTACCCGAAATCCCTCCTGAAACTGCCCCTTTACCTGAAAATTGCCGTATACCAATGGAAACTGGAAGTTTTGCGGTACGCCGCCAGCGCCGTCTTGAAACCAGACCTGTCCAAAGTTGTCTTGTGTTACACCCCATTGGCCATACGGATTGCCGGTAGGTTCCTTTATAACCCCATCGGGAGTCCAGCGAATACGTTGGGAATTGTAGGTACTATACATCCAGTTGTCCATAGCCCAGGTAAGAAAGCTCGTTTGGTGCTCTACATTGCCAGAGCGGCCCAAACCTGTGGCAAATAATTCTTTTTTGTCCGCCTTCCCATCATTATTTGTGTCGGTAAATTTGTACACATGGTCTTCGTTTGATTCCATGGAAAGAATGGTATTCGGTCCAAAGGGTACAATAAACCGGGGAAAAACAAGGCTATCTAAAAAGACTACACCAGTCTCGTAAATTCCGTCGTTGTCTTTATCTTCCCATCTCGAAATGCGGCTCGTAGGTAATAGCTCGCCGGTAGCGTCAATGTCTTGCATATAGCTTCTTAGCTCAAGGACATACATTCTTCCGTTGCCGTCGAATTGAATAGCTGCCGGCTCTTTTATATGAGGCTCTGCAAGAATGGGATCAATCCTGTAGCCTGGCTTGAGAATAAAAGTTTGCTTCTGTTGCGAAGCGGACAAGGGCATGACAGGAGGAGCCGGAGAAAGATCAATTCCCTTCCAACGCGGAGATTCCATATCGGCTTCCTCCGGAATAGAAACCGCCGGGAACGGCCCTTCGATTCTATTTGGAGCCAATCTGTCGGCAGGGGAAAGGTCAAAAGATGGTTTTTCAACGCCGCAGGCATTCAGGACTACGGCCGCAATACAGCATATACTACCCGTTAATATTCGGTTCTTCATGTAGAAATTTGGGATATTACAAACTACGTTGGTTTTTCCGCCCCAAGCGAAAAACAACGTGCTAAATTATACCAATTCTTCTAAATACAGCTAACCATTGATAAAAAACAGGTGCTTTGTTTTATTTCTGGTAATGCTATATTGGGCCGGTTCCACGGGACAGAAGACAAAGATGTAGCTGCGCTTACGCTGAATCTTTTCGTAGTGGAAAAACTTTTAGGTAGGTTATTGACCGCCAAACCCATTCAAGGGGTCCATAGCGAAAGACGGATAGCCAAGCCCAAGCAAATGCGGTCTGTACGATAAAGTAGCCAATAGTGGCTGATAAGGCACCCATCAGACCCATAGACCTAATAAACGCCGGATCGAGGGAATAATAATAAACGAGGAAAAGGGATTGGGTGACGTAAATGCTCAAGCCCATTTTGCCGAGAGGGATAAAAGGCTTAATTATTGATCTAAAAAAGGCAAATTCATACAAAGTAATGATTAATGAAACATAAAATGCCGATTGGGCTAGCCTCTTTAGGATGTCTAATACACTCGCGGTTTCGAAACTCAACTTCCCGCTCTCATCTAGCAAATTAGAAATGATTCCAATAAACAGGGTGGCCATAAAACTCATTACCAACAGCTTTCCAAAGAAGAGGCGGTGTTTGTGGGGGTATTTTAAAAGCCCCGATTTACCCGCATATAGTCCTAACATAAAAAGACAGAAAATGATGCATATCCTTCCTGATAAAATCAAATAATCAATCTTAGAAAATCCCAGTGAACGTAAAATCGTCGACTCCCGACTCCACTCTCCCAATTCGTTTACAGGAAGAATCAATACGTTTTGAAAATATAAAATTCCCAGACCGACCCCAAGAACCATAGCTGCTGCAAGGAGCAACCGGCGGGGACTCAGGCCACTGAAAAACAATAAAAGCATGCCCAATATGGCATATAGCTGTAAGATATCTCTGGGAAACCATATGCTGTGGATAAACCCAATCAACAACAAAACACAAAGCCGCCAAAGGTACACACCTACGAAGGAGCGACCCTTCGATCTGGCATTTTCCAGCTGAATCGCTACGCTGACTCCGAACAGGAACGAAAAGATCGTATAAAGCAGATTTGAAAACAGATTGCTCATAATCGCTCTCGCAAGATTGTAGGTACGATCTTGCGGTTGAAATTCAAACGCGGATTCGAAAACAAATCGATAATCGTTGAAAGAATGAATGAGTAATATCCCTAACAAAACAACACCTCTTAAGGCATCAATCACGTGAATTCTTGCTGAAATAATCTTGCTGTCTGGTGAAGGATATACAGTAGAAACTACTGGGCTTGACATAGCACGTAAATAAAATGAGAATTAAAAGATTATAAATAGTAGATAAGAATATATTTTAATTTATATTAACTTAAATAATGTGAAAAAATTGTTTAAAAAAATATAAGTTAAATAATATAAAATAATTTCAAATTTTATTTTAATACTTAAAAATTCCCTTTTTTATTTTAAGGTTTCATCGATTGCACGGAGATGATAAGGTACATCCCTCTGCTATCGCGTCGAAAAACATGTATACGGCACACCATTCCAAATATAGTACAAAACACAGATCAATATCTCGAGACATGATGCGGCAAGCTAAGTGGTCAATAAAAGGAACTGATTTATTTCTAATTCACAGAATGATATACAGTGAGGGTAAAAACGAAGCAATTTTATTTTTTTACTATTCAACCGGAAAAAACTTTACCGGATGTAAGAAATTTTCTGTTTCTGTAGGAAAATTAATTTATCTTTCACCCTGCATAAAAATCTATTTCTCGATGAAAATGTACCTACGTGCGCTGATCCTGATTTCCCTCTTTGCCTACTGTAAGGCACCTGATGATACCTATCGTCTTGAAGATTATGATTCCGTAAATAAAATGGACATGCACGTTCATATTGTCACTGATCGGGAATTGTTCGTGGAGAAAGCAAAAGCCGATAAATTCAGGCTGGTCAATATCTCTCTTGAATACACGGATGGTTGGAACGATGTTTTCACAAAGTTTCGATATGGATTACAGCAGCATAGGAAAAACCCTGAGGTGGTTGATATGGTGACTGCTTTTGCTGTTTCAGATTGGGATTCTCCAAGCTGGGAGAAAAACGTATTGACATGGTTGGATTCCTGTTTCGAAGCTGGGGCAGTTGGCGTGAAAGTGTGGAAGAATATTGGAATGGTATCCCGCGATACATCGGGAAATTTGATATTTATTGATGATGAACGCTTTGATCCAGTATTTAGGCATATTCAGAAAAACGAAAAGGTTCTTGTGGGCCACCTTGGGGAACCTAAAAACTGTTGGTTGCCATTGGAAGAAATGACAACAAACAATGATAGGAGGTACTATGGCAACCATCCGGAATACCACATGTACCTACAGCCTGAAATGCCTACGCACGAAGAACTCATCTCCAAGCGCGACCGAGTGCTGGAGAAGCACCCGGATTTGAAATTTGTGGGGGCACATTTGGGTAGTTTGGAGTATGATGTGGATGAGTTGGCAAGTCGGTTGGATCGGTTTCCCAATATGGCGGTAGACTTGGCCGCTAGAATGGGGCAGGTATTCTATCAAACCGCCAGTGATCGGGAAAAGGTAAGGGATTTCTTTATCCGGTATCAGGACCGTATCCTGTATGGAACTGACTTAGGAGACAGTGGTGAAAGAAGCAAAGAACAACTTTATGAGTCTATTGAGGCTAACTGGAGAAGGGACTGGGAATTTTTTGTAACAGCTAACGAGATGAACAGTTCCCTTATCGATGCGTCCTTTCAGGGACTGCAGTTGCCCAAAGAGGTGGTGGATAAAATTTTCTATCAGAATGCGGTAAGGTGGTTTGGATTGGAGGAATAAGTGGCCCCGTAGATTTTTTTAATATATTCAACTTGACTTGTTATAATCATTGATTGGTATGGAATGAAATTCGAAAGAATAGGGGAGACTGGAAGGTCTCTTTCGAAACAACCAAACCACGATTAATCCAAACATGAAGTTGGAACTGGCTGTTTCCACCAGGTGGCTCATTCTTATACTGGCATTGGGCATCAGGGGATTAGGGAGTATATGAACCAAAGGGGGTAAGGCAAACAGCAACGCCACAAAAACAGCGGTCCTCACTAAATCAGTTGTTGACCCCATCATAATCGAAAACGCAATGAACGCAAAAATTATCCCCCTAAACAATTGCAGGGCAATTAGACTGGGTGTATTTAAAAATGTATCAAGTGCGTGAGTAAAGAAAGGTTTTATTTCACCCGGACTACCGTAAAACGCCCTAAGATCGGGATTTTGCCAGGCAATGAAATATCCGGCTAACCAATATATGATCAAATATATCACTGCAATAATCGCAAATTTAGCTGCGAGTTGTTTTGGGGAAAATTCAATTCGTATTCTAGGATAAACCGTATCATTATTTTTTTTCCATTTACCGCAAATAAACACCGCAAGCGGTATAAACAAGAAGGGAATTGTAATTCCCATGAGGAACAAGCGAGGAAGTAAAATGGGTGGAATTGTCGTTTCGCTCAGGAAATACCAAGATTCAATTTGGGTGAGCAGGGTAAAAGACCCGTAATACGCAAATGCAAGAATTAATACCAAACGCCATCCATTCCATCGGGAAGTTAAAATCAATCCCACAATCAATAAAGTATTCAAAATACCCAGTAAAAGGAAAGCAATATCCTCGTCAAGCAAACCTGGTTCGGACTGATCCTCAGGGATCAGATCGCCCATAGCAAACGCGCCCAAGATCCAGATTGGTATATAAAGTAGCAATAAAAAGGCTAACTTTAAAATCCACCTTAAGATTATTTTTGCGTTCATAGAATAAACAGCTTTAATGACTTCTTTTTGGCCCCTAGTAACAGCCAATGATTTTTTATGTAATATAAAGAAAATTCTTTATAGAGGCCTTAAAAAAATTTCATCACTTTAGGTTTATAATATAAACTAATAGATGGTAGAATATTAAAAAAATGACGTTTGCCATTGTCAAAAATCATCTTCGAAACTCATATCGAAATGGTTTTGGCCTAGCAAATTCCAGTATTGCGAATGAAGCCGCATTCATTAGAAAAATCATTGATTGATTATCCATATCTTGCCCTCTTTCTTTGGTAACTTTCGGTATTTTACAAAGCAACCTTATGTTGCCTAAACGCCGCTTAAAGATCCTTTTTATACTTTTCTTCTTGCTGTCAATTTTTGGAAATTTCATGAATTCCCAATCCCAACAAATCAATCCATCCATGTCAGTTGCTTTGTCCAAAGAAGGCAATGGGGGTTTGTGTCCTGATTCAGAGACGAATGATAAGTAGGAAGGAGTCATTTTCAACCACCTAAAAAATAAATCTAAAAGAATGAAATTATTTACGTAACAATTCGCCGATCCAATTTGAGTGGGTAAATATCATACGAAACCGAACTAAATTTACTTGATAGGGGATTTAGGACAAAATTCAATGAGGTTTGATCCACAACGGAGGGGACACCAAAACAAACTATTCCCGATTCCAACAAGTTTGTCCCGTACTCTTGGGAGGCCTGTATAGGTGGTATATCATACCATCCCATGGGTAGTTCCCCTAGGTTTGGTACAAGTACTAAATCATCTGAAATATCGAATTCCATCACCGAATAAATCACATATCTTTCTGATGATAGCAACTCGCTATCTACTGTCAACCGTTCAAGTAAAGCTGATGAAACCGAAGCACTTCCGTACAAAGCCGGGTTTCCGGGTAAATTCCATCTTCCACCATACAGTTTTGCCCCTTCGCCACTTGCATCGCAGTATTTAGTCACCGCTATTCTGTAAATCCTCATTATCAGACTAAACCGCAATGCCATGTTGTAGGCGCATGATTTCAGCCTTTAAAATTTCCAAACCCTCTGAAACATCGATCAATGCTAAGGGCTTGATATTCCCAATAGAAAAAAGTGGACGCTCCATCCATCGTCTAAATCCTTCTTTTCCAAAATAATTGATGCCTAAAGCATACAAGTTGGCCAACTCATACATTTTTTCGGACTGTATGGTATCAAATATATCCTTTCGTTGTAGGGTTTTGGCTGAAACTCCCAAGGCCGCAGCCAATGTATGATTGTCTAGACCGGATATTGATTTAAGGCTTTCAAACGACTTTCTTTCTAAACCATTACGAAACGTATCCACTCGATTTAACGGCTCGTCCAAACGACAAAAATCAACATCAAGAATGTCCTGAACAGACAAGTTGGATTTTCTGTAGGGAGCTACAGTAGGTTCACATACTTTAGTAGGCTTTTTTGACATGACTAATGAAGTAATTTGTCCCCTAATATAACGTAATTTGTCCGAATCGCGTAAACTGATTTCAATTTTTTTATTCTGATTTTTAAGATTAAATTGGTCTTCTTCAATGCAGTTGCTTATGTATCCTATACGAATGTCCACATTCCGATCATTTACTTTCTCGTTTTTAATTTTGAGTAGCTTAACGGACACCTTTTCCCAACAAATTACCCCAATAATGCCAGATAGCCTAAATGAGATCAAGGAAAAAGAGGTTTTACGCAAAGAACTCTATGCCCTTTTAGGCAGGTTGCCTGACCGCGATAGACCCATAAACGTGCAGGTGATATCAAGGGAAGAAATTGATGGAGTTATAATCGAAAAGTTACTTCTTGATATAAACGGTTTAGAACGGGTTCCAGCCTATTTTTCCAAACCTAAAAACGCAACCGGTAAATTACCTATCGTTCTCTTCAACCACTCCCATTTTGGCCAATATGAGGTAGGAAAGAACGAATTTGTCCACGGAAGAATGGAAATGCAAACTCCTCCTTATGCCATTGCATTGGCGAAGGAAGGCTATGCCGGGTTCTGCCTAGATTCTTGGGGATTTGGCGAGCGTTCGGGAAGGACCGAAATCGATCTTTTTAAGGAAATGCTCTGGAAGGGTCAGACGCTGTTTGGCATGATGGTCTATGATAACCTGCGCGCATTGGATTACTTGGTGTCGCGTAACGATGTAGATGATACGCGGATTGCTACCATGGGCATGTCAATGGGAAGCACGATGGCATGGTGGCTGGCCGCTTTGGACGAACGGATCGGAGTAACGGTTGACCTGAACTGCCTGACTGATTTCCATACATTGATGGAGAAAGAGGATTTACAGCTTCATGGCATTTATTATTACGTACCCGATTTATTGACTCATTTCACTACCTCTACTATTAACGCGTTGATTTCTCCTCGCCCTCATTTTGCGCTGGCCGGAGAATTTGACCCGCTTACGCCGCTAGAAGGATTGAAAATCATCGACGGGAATCTCAAAGAAGTTTATACCCGAGATGGGGCACCGGAGGCTTGGAAATTGACCATTTATCCCGTGGCGCATGTGGAAACTGCCGAAATGCGAGAAGATATCTTGCGGTTTTTGAGGGAATGGTTGTAGTTGGATGCTGCCCCTCGTCTTTTTTAATCTTATTAGACAGATACCGGGAGTTAGTAAATCCCGTTGACGAACAGTGCTTTCCAAGGATTGTAAATCCTTTTTATCTTGAGTTCGACATTGCAAATGTCGAACAGCATGATTCCGTTGACGAACGGTGCTGTCCAAGGATTGCAAATCCTCTTTATCTTGAGTACGACATTGCAAATGTCGAACAGCAGTTACAAGTTCAACCAGTAATTAAGTTTCATGACAAAAGCCCTTTGTTTGGAGGCAAAAGACACGGGAAAGTAATTGTCCGTGTAAACCATAAAAAGATCTGAAACCGGAGCATATCTCCACTGCAGCCTTGTGTTCAGATTGATGTTGTTGATCTGATTGTTGTATTGGATGAAGGTGGTCCAGAATAGGCTTTTTGTAAATGTCAAATCGAATCTCGGACCGATAAGAACCAAATCAGCACTAGGCTGTGGCTCCGGAAGTCTGATTCTGCTATAGCTGATGTTCATCGATATATTGGCCAGATATCCCAAGCGCCACTGGGTGGTTCCAGAAAAGTTACTCATGGTGCCATTAAAATATTCACCAATCTGGCCTTTTCCAAGAATAGCGAAAATCTTCCTTGGATCCGTACGGAAGTCGAACCCCAGGTTGTTGTTTCTATAGGAGGTACCTTCCAGCAAGGGTTCACCACCGGTCCGGGTTGGGTCAAAGGGAAAAAAGAGATAGGTGTATTGGTTATTATAGCTGAATGTCATCTCCGCAAATGAATCAAACTGAATCAGATAGCTTAAGGTGTGCAATTCGTCCGTGATTCCAAGTCTTTCGTTCCACAGTGTTTCGGATTTAACGAGAGGGCCGTGGCGGTTGATGGTCCCCGTTTTTGGAAAAAACACATAAGCGATTTCCGGTGCAAACCGCTGAAAATCGGTTCTAGGGGTAAAGCCTACCGCGGGATTATAATCTCGGCCTACGTAGGAATAGGCCATGCCTGCAGAAAAATTGACATCATTGAACATAAGACCTGCATGGGCGGTTCCGGCATCATTTCCGGCTTTTTCCTCAAACGTCCGGTGGTAAAAAAATTTACCGCTCCAGCGGTTATCTTTGGAAAGTAGGTTGTAATCCAGGCCTGCCATTCTGTTATAGGCATCGTCAAGCACGGATCTTCCGCCTTTTTCGATGTCCATGGTCTCACGGTTTACAAGCATTACCCCGATGTTCGATCTGTTAAATACCTTCCGTTGCAGTGCGGCTACGGTAAAGTTTTTTCCTGAGATTCCTCGTAGCGGATCATTGGCAGTTTGCATGTTCATCGCTCCTATGCGCAGGTCATTGGTAAGTTTACCGCTCAACCTAGCCCCGTAGAAAATCTGGTTTTGAACATTTTGGCCGGTGTTTTCGTCCCTGTCCACGCCAATCCTTCGGGAAAAAAAAGGCCGGATCCGTTCTGTGCCGAAGTCTGCAAACAAATCAGCGTTTTCAAGGAAAAACTGCCGTCGCTCCGGAAAGAATATCTCGAAACGATCTAAGTTCGTAACCTGTTCATCAACCTCAACCTGGGAAAAATCTGGGTTTACCGTTAGGTCCAGGTTCAGTGCCGGTCCTACACCAATTTTGGCATCGCCCCCAAATGAGGGCTTAAGCGGTTCACTGTATCCTTCCAAGTAATTTCTGGAGGTCCCCATGGCGGCATAAGGAATCACCGATACATTGGTTCCTCCCTTCGGAATCTCCTCAGAGAAAGTAAGGTTTCTGGAAAAAGCCATGTGGGTGACATTAAAATTTTTCGGAATCGGCGTCCAGGTAGATTTTTCGGAGTATTTGCTGTCGATTCTGTAAAAGTTAACGTTCCAATTTCTTCCCCCATCTTTATAACGTAGCGTAGAGAAAGGAATAGCCACTTCTACCACCCATTTGTCTTCATAAATCTTTGCCTCTGCATACCATTTATTGTCCCATGCGAGGTTGAAATCACTTCGGTTCATTCCTCCATTTCCCATCATTGCCTCCCGTTGCACACCGTACGGGTTGACGCCGAAAATATAGCCGTTGGTCTTATCTTTGAACGTATCAAAAACGAAACTGACGCCGTCATTTTGGTTTCCCCTAAAGTCTCTTCTCAAAGAAGTGCTTACATAGTCATCCCCTTTTCGCGGATCGTTATTGAACATGACGGCAGCGATGTATAGGAATTTTTCGTTAAAAACGATTTTGACTTTCGTCTGGACGATGGCCAAAGAAGTATCAGAAGGAAAGGTCTGCACAAAATCAGATACCCATCCTTCTTCGTGCCAAACATTTTCCTCCAACACGCCGTCAATTTTGATGGGTTCATTTATTTTGTTCGCAAAAATCCCAGGATGGTCCTCCGTTTGGGCTAATGCTGACAGAAATCCTGACAGGGTGCATAAAAAAACAAAAATTATCCTTTTCATTAATTCTCGCATTCTAAGACAAATTTAATCATTCAAATGCAGAAGCCTATTCTGTTTTTATATAAATGGTGCTATTTTCCCGTGGTAATTTGTTTGGGCATCATCAAAAAGTAAGTGCATTGTTTTCCATCGTTCCCTCTTGTCGGTATAGTTTTTTATGCGTCCGTTCGAAGGGCTGCATATGACGGCCAGTTATATTCACAGTAATGTACATTTGGAGCAGGGGATTTTTCAAACGCACTTGATTCGATTAAACAGCAGCTATGACTTTTCCCCTTGGGTTTCGCTTAATTTCAATATTCAATACGACAACGTGTCTGAAAGGCTAGGAACCAACAGCCGTTTTATTTGGGTAATAGATCCAGGGAATACGTTTTTTGTTGTTCATAATCACAATTGGCAACGTTTTTCAGACCGGTTCAATGCGATGGAAATACAGTCTACCGTAAAATAGGCATGCACGTTTAGGTTTTAGCGATGATGTTTACAGTAGTTTGGTCAGTGTGATGTAATCAAAGAAAAAATCTCGGATTTCGGACTAGGCACCGAAACCCGAGGTGGGCGTTTTGCGGCTAAAACTCTTTGCTTCCGTTGGGCTGAAGTATATATCTGAATGTATAGTAGGCACTTGGAGTTGAAAAGCCACTTACATCCGCAAGCGGGGGGTTATTTTGATAGTAAGACAAGATTTCCACCTTGGCATAGTTTCCGGCATTTGTCTTAAACAATAAGACCCTTCCTGGAATGGGGCTAACCACATGCGAGGTGAAATTGTAGTTATACCATCCATTACCAGAACCCGTAGGAATTGCCAGGCCATTAGGTCCATCGCTGATCAAGTTTGCCGTAGCAGGCACCGCATCCATTTCGTCGAATACGCCGGATACGACGGTTCCACGGGCACTGCCCGAACCGCTTATCCCACTATTTACGATGATGGTAATACCTTTGAAGCCTATATCCCAGTCACCACCCTGGCTTTCCACCAGTTTGTTCCCTTCAAGACTAAAATACCGAAATGGCCGTACCTCGGTAACTTGTCCGGTAGTTCTATCTATGACATCGTTGGGCGCATGGATGTTTTCAACCAATACCGCCTCAAGAGGTACTTCTGGCTGGGTTTCTTCGCCTGAATTACAATTCGTGAACGAAGCAAGGATTAACAGGCTTGATAATAAGGCATTCATTTTTTTCATGGTATGTATTTAATTAGTTGTTTTTAATAATTGGTGTAATGGTAGTTTGGCTCCAACGAAGAGTAAACGGCCTGGATTGGTTGGATCAAATAAGTTGATCTGATTCAACAAGTTAAATCCTCCTGCCTCAAGCATTACTCCACTGTTAAAGGTTTTGTTGATAGATAGATTCCAACTGGTTAGTCCCCTGGCATATTCGGAAGGATCGTCTAAAATGAGATTTCCGTTGATATCGCCAAAGCCGAACCTTCCTCTGTAGATAGCGCGGAGGGAGGCATTTATTCCGGAGAAGGGTTCCTGATACGTGACTTTGACATTTCCGCTGTGTCGGCTTCTATTAAAAAGGCCTCCATACTCACCTCTAGTTACTCGACGGGTACGATTTTGTGCATCTCTTTTGAAAATTTCCCCTTCATCTATTTTCGCTAAGACATCCATATCTCTGGCATCTAGATACATATAGCCCACGGATACCTCTAAGTTATCAGCAATCCGGTAAGTCCAATCTACTTCTGTTCCCCTTGTAATGACACTGGATACGTTAAAGTATGAAAAGGCATTTTGGCCGGAAGTAAGCCTTGCTACAGGTGCCGTTTCGATAAGGTTGGAGATGAAATTCTGAAAGAAATTTCCTGTGATAAGCAGGTCATTTGACAATTTCCAGCGGAAGCCGGTGTTAATAGCGGTTGATGTTTCTGCTTTTAGGGTACCAAACTGAGCGGGGTCTATCAAGATTTGTTGTGCCAATCCCTGCGATTGCAGCTGCTCGATTCCGTCCTGTACCAATGTTGCCCCAAATACATAGTATCCCGCAGACGCATTGTTGAAGTTCAACAACAGTTGTCGAAAATCCGGTGCCTTGAAGCCCGCACCAACGGACAGTTGCCAACTGAATTTATCGTTAAATGCATACATTCCTGATAATTTTGGACTGATCCGTCCTCCGTACTGGCTATGCAAATCCCCCCTTACACCACTAACGATGTTCCATTTTTCCGTTGGATCCCATTGGTGCTGTAGGAATAGATACCCCGCATCGAACCGGTTGTTGTCATCGTAGCGTGTTGCGGATACGGACTCAATCAGGTGTCCGGCGCCAACGGTTAATAGCTGATTTTTAGCCACTTGATGGTCAACTTGAACTTCCGTTCTATGGTAGATCTGTCTGAAGTCTTGATTGTCAAGCAATTCGAGATTTTCTTGGAATCGCATTTTGGTGTTGGTCTCAAACACTGAACTCATACTCCGCAGCGTCAATAGCCACTTTTCGTTTGGCGTGAAGCGGATTGTCGGATTTAAATTTAAATCCAACCGCTCTCCGGTAAGGTCTGCCAGCCTGCGTTCAGATCCTCCACGTACTTCCATTACATTGGCAGAACGTTCGTCATAAAACCTGGAATAAAGCTTAAAGTCCCATTTATTCAACTTTTTGCCGATTTTAAACTGGGCAGTGTTTGCGGTGAAAGGACTTTGGGTCTTGCCTATGACCTCCGGATTTAGATCAAAGCCGTCAGTTGAAAACCGGTTGAAGTAGGCATAAAGACTCCAATCATCCTTGTTGAATCCTACTTCCGCACCCATATCCACCGTGTTGAATGTGCGGTACCGGGATTCTAGGGTTGCGGAAAATCTTTGTTGGCTGGTTTTAGTCACGATGTTGATCACACCGGCCATGGCTTCGCTTCCGTATATGGCGCTTGAAGGTCCACGAAGTACTTCGATACGTTCGATATTGGAAACGGATATTCGGTCCAAATCAAAATTTCCTGCTGTCCTTCCAATCAGCGGTTCACCGTCCAACAGAATTAAGATGTAGTCAGAAGATAGTCCCTGCATCTGAAGACCGGAACCGTGATTATTGACTACCTGCAAACCTGTTTGCTCCCTTAATACCTCCGAAAGCCGCATCCCACCTGTCTCCTGAATTTGTTCGTTTCCAATTATCGTCACAGGCATAGGTAGATTTTCAACACTTCTGTCTGTGCGCGTAGCAGCAACCACTACCTCTCCCAATTGGCCGATTTTCTCCTGGAGGTTTAATATGGGCCTAGCGTATAGGTCCTTCACCTTTATCAGCTGTGGGTCGTACCCCATAGCTGTTACTTCTATCCATACCTCTGGGTCCAGTTGGAGGGGAAGTTCAAAGGAACCCTCCTGAGAAACGCTAAATGCCGAGTCCTTCTGTATACGAATGACAGCGTGAGGTATTGGATTCCCCTTTTTATCTTTCACATAAATATGGTCTCCCGGTTGGGCAATCACTTCAATTCCAACAAGAAAGAGCAGCCAAAAGATGGTGTTATATTTATTAAGACTAATTCTATACATAAGGTAAAATTTTTTCCCGGTGGTACGCCACCGGGAAGGTTCTATAAACTATCAATGAGCGATTTCCATCGGTCGTTTTGAACAAGTCCGGGCTTTCGCAGCCCAAAGAACTGAGCGATCATTTCCCCATCTTTGTCAAATAGCTCTACAGACGAAACCAAACCGTCATCTGTATTCTTATGAACCACCCAGGCAGTGTCTATTTGGTCTTCATTAAGATGCATGTTAAAGTCAGGGTCCATAACGTTTAGCCAGCTGCCCATTTGTCGGATTGTCCGGACTTTCCCCTGATGGATTTGAATGTTGCCTTTGTTGCCCACAAAAATCATAATGGGCATTTTTTCTGAAGAGGCCACATCGAGCACTTTTCGGATAGCCAGTCTGTCCACTTTATAGGCCCACTTTTCTCCAATCCATTTGATGGCATCAAGTCTATGGACATTATACTTTCGAAGCATACCAAAGAAATCATGGGTATCTTTCATGTTTTCCCAGTCACTAGTAAAAGCGTCCTTATCAATGGAGGAAGCATATGTTACGTTTTCAAAGGCCTCAATCGGGATCGGTGTGGATTGATTTTCCATTGAATAGGTAGAAACAATTTTATCATAAGCATCTACATTGCTTTTTTCCTGAAGGTAAATTTTTAATATAGCTTCGCCCGCTTGATCGAAGAACTGTAGGCTTCGCATTGTACCTCTTGGGGTTTCATTTACGACTGCAAAACCAAATTTCCATTTCCCAAAAAATACCCGTTGTTCAATAGGGCCGATTACTGTGGCAATTTGGTTTGGTGCTGTACCGTGAATGCTTATTTTTTGAAAATTGCCCTTGTGTTCGAGTACACAACCCTCGTTTCTCGTCAGTGCCATAACTTTTCCCAGTTCGCGGCAGGCCAATAAAATCGATGACCAGTCCTCTTCTAGACGGATGGTTCCCGGTCCCAAGGTAGTAGCGAGGAGTTCTAGTTCGGAAACGCCTAGAATGCTAGCGGCGTCCCTTATCCGAGTGGTTGGCTGTTTTGCTTTTAACGCATCCCAGGCCTCTCTCAACGCGGGTTTAGTAGGGTAGTGTAGTGTCGTTTCCATTATTATGCAAGTTTAAATGTATATGTTTGGGATGATCTTTCAGCAGGCAGACTACTTATAAATAGGGGCATTCTAGGTCCTTCGGAATGCACTTGTACGGGGTAATCAAATACTTCCTCCAAATTTCCGGAAGTCATCACATCTCTTGTTCGACCTTGGTGGAGAATCGTTCCATTTTTTAGTAAAACGACCCTATCCGCATAATTCGCCGCAAGATTCAAATCATGTAGGATGGCCAACACACCAATGTTTCGATGCTTGAGTTCTCCAAGTACCTGAAGGACATGGTGTTGCTGTGAGATGTCCATGCTTGATGTTGGTTCATCCAATAAAAGATATCTTGGATGCGGCTTTTGTTCCCATATCTGTGCCAATACCCGTGCCAGCTGTACACGTTGTTTTTCACCTCCTGACAGGTTTCCCAGCAATTCCTTTCTTAAATGCCAAGTGTGGGTGGTACGCATGACTTCCTCTATGGTAGTAGTAGCATAGGTTTGGTTAGAAAGCAATAGCCCAAGTTCTACCACCTCAATCGCACGAAAGGGAAAGGTAACGGAGGTATGTTGGGGCATTACCGCCCGCAAACAAGCCAGCTGTTTTGGTTTCAGCCGGTTCAATGGGAGTCCATTGTAGGTTACATTTCCATGTTTACAGGTTAGGTCTCCGGAAATTAGCTTAAACAGGGTTGATTTGCCCGCCCCGTTTGGCCCAACTAAGGCAGTCAATTCCCCAGCTTGTAAGCAAACTGTTGCCCGATCTATAATAGGTCTGTTGTGGATATTGAACTGAACGCTATTTGCTTGCAACATATTTAAGATCTGATTTTTTTTACGTTAATGATCAACCAAATAAAGAAGGGAGATCCAATGATGGCTGTAATAATGCCAATCGGCAATTCGGCAGGCATCACGATCGTTCTTGCCAGTAAATCCGCCCCAGTAAGCAGTGTGGCCCCAAGAAGGAATGATCCTGGCAAAACCAAGCGGTGATCTGCACCGAACTTCAGACGGATGAGGTGCGGAACTATCAACCCCACAAACCCTATGGTACCGGTCATGGAGACACCCACTCCTACGACCAAGGCGCTGATTAATAATACGGTATATTTTACTTGTTGCACATTTACACCCATGTGAAACGCTTCGTTTTCACCCATTGCAAGTGCATTTAGGTTGCGGAATTGCAGCACGAGCAAGAAAGAAGGGCCTAGGATCAGGAAAAAAGCGATGCTTACTTTGTCCCAGCTTGCGCCACCTACATCTCCAAGGCTCCAAAAAGTAAAATTCCTAAGCGCAGCGTCATCTGCATAGAAAATCGCAAGCCCAATAAGGGCCCCGGAAAGGGCAGTTAAGGCGACGCCTGCTAATATCAACAACGATATATCTGTTTTTCCGCCGCTATTTGCCATGTTGTAGACTAGCGAGACATTTATCAAGCCCCCGACAAAGGCAAAGATGGGCAAACCGAAGCCACCGAAAAATTGGGTTGCCCAAGAGAAATAGGACCCGAATACGATAAAAATTACAGCAAATAAGGCACTACCGCTGCTGACGCCAATGAGTCCTGGCTCTACTAGTGGATTTCTGAAAAGCCCCTGCAAGGCTGCACCGGCGACGCCCAGTCCTCCGCCAACCAACATGGCTAACAAAATACGTGGCAATCTTATGAATAACAAGACATTGGCTTCTTGATTCGTGTGTACGCCTACCTTTAACCCCAGTTGGGAGACGAGTATAGAAATGGTATTTGGTAAGGAAACGGCAAAGGCACCGACGGTTACTGAATATACTGCTAGGAACAACAGCGTGGCACCCAATAACCCAAGTATAAGGTTCTGAAAGTTTGTTTTAGCCAGGGGAAGTGTCTGTATCATTTGTTTACTTGCTTGGCAATTTCCAATGCGGCTTTACCTACTCTCGGCCCGAAGCCGGATAAATACAGTCCATCAAAAGCCAAAATACCATCATTCTTGAAGGCTGTAGTCTGATTTATTCCACGGATAAGTTTCACTCCTTCTTTCCCGCCTAGCGATTGCAAGCCTGATTCAAAGAAGAGCAGGTACTCTGGGTCCATAGACACCAATGCTTCCGGTGTAAGCGGGACAAAATCTTTGAATCCTTTACCTACGGATTCCACTCCCGCCAAGTCAAACAAAGATTCGGCAAAGGTATCTTCTCCTGCGACAAAAACCGTTTCTTGTCCTCTTGCCATAATGAAAGCCATTTTTGGCCGCTGAACTGACGTCGCCCTGTAGGCTTCTAGTGCCTCAATATCCTTTTTTAGTGTTTCGCTTAATGCGATCCCTTTTTCTGGCACTTCTAAGAACGCCGCTAATTCGCTGATGATTTTGTACGTTCCGGCTAGGTCGGTTGGTTTTTCAAACTCATGCATTTCCATACCCGCCGCCGTAAGTTGGCTTATCACGTCATTGGTGAGGTACCCCTTTTCGATGAGGATTAGGTCGGGTCCTAGGGCAAGAATTCCCTCCGCCTTTATCTGATTTCGATACCCTATAGAAGGAAGTTCCTGCATGGTAGCTGGAAAGGTAGAGGTGATATCCGTAGCTATGATGGCGTCACCAAACCCAAGTTCATTTACGATTTCAGTGATTGTTCCCCCTGCGGTGATTATTTTTTTTGATGACACCGACTCGTTCTCGTTTCTTTGAGAGGTACAAGACAGGAGAAGTACTAGGGAGTATAAAAGCAGTGCTTTTTTCATTTATTAAGAATGATTTTAAATAACATGCAAAGATTATATTATTTGGATTCAATCCAAATAAAAATAGATTGATAATTTCTATCGATGTGGATATTTTATAAAAGACTTAAAAAATGCGAAAACCAATAGAATCTGACTATCAAACTTAAAATACGCGGATATTGTGAGGGTCATATCCTACCATGTACCGTATTTAGAAAGTCAACACGAAGATCCGTGGTGACTGGCAATGGATAGGTGTCTTCAGAAAACCTTTCTATTTTGGGAGGTAAGGTATGAAAAGCAACGCCAAGATGAACTACTATAACTCGATCGCTTCGTCCGCTTCTTCTGTCGAAGTATTTCATATGGAAAAGCATGCCCAGCAATACATAGAAGACATCAGAATAGAACTCACCGAAACGAAGTTAAAACTTTTAAATACATTAGATGATCTTAGGGTTTCGGGGGAAAACATCAACACATACAACGAGGAATTGATCTCGAACAATGAAGAGATGCAGAGTACGAATGAAGAGCTTCAGTCCGTCAATGAAGAGCTGCAAACTGTTAATAACGAATACCAATTAAAAATAAAAGAGCTCGCCGAACTGAATGATGACCTGAACAATTATTTCAAAGGCACCTTGAATGGGCAGATCTATGTGGACAAGAATCTTATCGTCAGAAAGTTTACTCCCTCAGCGGTTAAGCAGGTTAACCTCAAGGATTCCGATATCGGCCGCCCACTCGGAGACATTTCTACTAATATCCAATTTGGAAAACTGATAGAGGATATCAACAACGTAATAGCAGCTTCTGAACCGTCGGAGAAAGAGATTCAAACCAACGATAACAGGTGGTATCAAATGATGATTATTCCTTATATCCGGCTTCAGGACAATCAAATGGACGGTGCCATAATCACGTTCAATGACATTACTGAACTAAAACAGGCATTAGAAAAACTAGAAAAGATAAATACTGATCATGGGACCTTTATTTATTCCGCTTCCCATGACCTCAAAGGACCTCTGGCAAATGTTAGTGCGCTGATTAGCTTTTTGAAGGATGTAAGTGATCCCCAGAACCGCAGTATAAAAGATTTGACCGATTTAATTGATATTTCCATTGCAAAACTAAAGGAAACAATTAACGAACTGTCGGACTTATCCCGAATTGAAAGTGAACTCAATGAGGAAGAGTCGATTCACTTATCGGACCTGTTAGAAGAGGTGAAGTTCAGTATCCGAAATAAAATTCTCGATTCAAAGGTGATCTTTAAAGTAGATTTTCAAGTACCTGAGATTGTATTTGCAAAGAAGAATTTGCGTAGTATCCTGCTGAATCTCCTTGATAATGCCATAAAATATCGGGCTATTGAGCGGCCGCTTGAGTTGAGATTGCGCACTGAGCAATTCAAGGACTGTGTTGTTTTATCCTTGCAGGACAACGGAATGGGTCTTGGACCATCAAAGATGTCGGAGATATTCTTGAAGTTTAAGCGCCACCACAACCATGTTGAAGGTAGTGGCATTGGCCTATATCTGGTAAAGAAAATAATGGAAAACGCCGGAGGAAAAATTGAGGTTGAAAGCGAACTGGGAGAAGGATCTGTATTTAGACTTTACTTTCAAAAATGAAGTTGCTAGGGGAGATTTAGCCGTCTCAGCGTTAATTTTCAGCCGTTACATATGTCCACAAAAATTCAAGCTACATCACCAAGCGGAGCTACACGCTCAAACCAAGTGGACATCCGCAATGGATGTTGCCACGATAAGAAAATCAGGACAGCTGCTTTTCCCTGTTCAGCCGAAATACTCATGAACCGGATACTCTAAACCTGCCGTTAGTCGTTCTCTCCTTAATGGAAAATCTATCACATTATTTCAAGCTGTTACGTTATCGATTTATAACGTAAAAGGGGATATTCTGGGTGGCAAAGTTACCATTATCATCAGATGCATAAACAAAAAGCCGGTATGGGCCCTCGTTTTCAGGAGCTTTGAAAGTAACATGCGTTGTATCGTCCCGGGTGAATAGGTAGGACATGTTGTATTGATAAGCACTCACTTCATAAAACTGAGTTTCCTCCGGTCTTAATTCCCACTTAAATGAAAGCGAATCGTTGTCGCTGTCAAAGGCAAATGTTGAGGCCACATAGCTAGAGTCTGAAATGAGATAAATATTCCCTTCCGCTTTTTCATCGTTTAAGCGTATGTCCGAAAAAACCGGTGCAGAATTATCTGCCGATTCCCCCGTCCAACATTTTTGCAGAAAATGGACGGTCTCGGCTTCCAGTCCTTCTTTTGAAAAATGGCTGAACCAAGTAGGTGTAATTTCATGTTTGTTACCCCAGTAAAACGCATAGCTACCCAAAAAGGCCACCGTATCAGCATTCATAAGGTTCCAATACTTTTCTAGAAAGTACAACTTTTGAGAGGTATTCATTTCATGAGGAGCACCCCATTCTGTATCTTTTACCTCCCAGTGACCGGGTGGCCCCCACTCAGAGAAAATATACCCCTTTCCCCATCCCTTGTCCTGATAGTTTTTATTTTTCCCGTAGAATTCCTCAATTAGGCTAAACCCATTATATCCAATAAGATCTATGTCAGGCATTAAGTACCGAGTACGCCCTATTATTTGGCTTTTCACAGCAGTCATTACTGGGTGGTTGGGGTCTTCCTCCTTTACCATCTTTGCTACCCGGTTGATAACGTAATAGATAAGATAGCGGGAACCACCCTTTAGGTCTACCTCATTACCGACGCCCCACATCAGTAACGCGGGATGGTCCTTATAGGCTTTTATCGACGGTCGTAATGCTTCTATTTCTTGATCTACTTTCCAAAGGTTCCAATAATTGAACTTCTCCCCCCAATGTGGGCGTCCGATTTCTATACCAAGTGTGACGGTCAGTCCATATTTATGTGCTTCATCCAATAGTTCACCAGCATTATGTAGACTCCATGTTCTAATCGAATTTCCCCCATATTGGGCCAATTTGTCTAAATGCTCTGTTCCACCTGCACCTTTAATATGATAGGGTAGCCCATTCCTGTACAATCGAGACTTACCGTTTTCATTTTTAATCTCAACTGTCGGCGAAAAGTTATTCTTTTTTTCAGAACTACACGATGCGAAAAAACACATTACCCAAAGCATATGGTACCCAACCTTGCTTAATGCTCTTTTAAATTTCATATCCTTTTTTGTAAAAGTCATGCAAAAATAGTGTAAATTTGTTTTTTGTCAAACAGCCCTCACAAACCTAACAGAAATTTTTTAAATATAAAAATTTGCTATTTAAAATTATTTTAATGTATTTTGAATTATAATTTAGGGGTTTTTGGTTTATGAAAAGTAGTCTTACGCCGAACAAAGTATTGAGTATTGTATCTATTGTTACGTTACTTGTTTTTTTGATAGGATTTATTTTCGAGGTTGGTATAGGTAATATTTACCTTTATATTTTATTATGTGTTTCCTTACTATTCAAAATAGTAAAAGTATTATTTGAATGGTATCATTTCTCAGCGTTAGAAAAAAAGGATAGAAGTATTAAACAGCCCTCTCAGGATTGTGCCCTGACTGTCGATATGCTTACAACTGCTTATCCTGGGGAGCCCTATGAAATGATCGCAAATACGCTGAGGGCCATGGTTGCTGTCACATATCCGCACACAAATTACCTTTGTGACGAAGGAAATGATCCAAAACTTAGGAAGTTGTGTGAGAACTTAGGGGTCATTCACGTTACCAGAACGAATCGCGAAAACGCTAAAGCCGGAAACATCAATAACGCATTGAATATCGCTAAAGGAGAAATTTGCGTGATTCTGGACCCAGACCACGCTCCGTATTCGGATTTTTTAGACCATGTATTAGCCCCTTTTAATGATCCCGAGGTGGGTTATGTCCAGGTAGTTCAAGCCTATAAAAACCAATCGGAATCACTCATTGCACGTGCTGCTGCTGAGCAGACTTATTTGTTTTATGGTCCTTATATGGAGGCTATGGGAGAATATGGTACGGCCCAGGCTATAGGAGCCAATTGTACCTTCAGAAGAAAAGCGCTAGATTCTATAGGAGGCCACGCACCCGGCCTTACGGAAGATATGCACACGTCGATGCTGCTCCACGCGAAGGGATGGAAGTCTATCTACGTGCCAAAAATATTGTCCTTAGGCTTGGTCCCAAGTAGCTTGTCATCTTATTATTTACAACAGCTCAAATGGAGTAGAGGTACCTTCGATTTATGGTTTCACAAGGTTCCAAAGTTGTTTTCTAAATTTACCCTGCGGCAAAAGTTTCATTATAATCTAATTCCGCTTTATTACCTTTTCGGATTGATTGGTATTATTGACATCTTTGTCCCAATTTTTTCACTTGTAACAGGAGAGTACCCTTGGCTGCTGAATCCCGTCACGTTTTTCGCGTTCTTTACGCCCTTTTTGCTCGCAAGTCTGGCCCAACGCCTTTATGCACAACGATGGCTGCACCATCCAGAAGAGAAGGGGATTCATTTATTGGGAGGCATACTGAAATCAGGAACCTGGTGGGTCTATACCTTGGGATTGATTTATACTATTTTGAATGTTAAAGTTCCTTACTTGCCCACCCCAAAGGAACATTCATCTAAAGGAGATTTCATTCTAGGGGTTCCTAATCTGCTTGTTTCCCTATTTTCTATTGCGGCGGTTATCTACGGCTTAAACGAAGACTGGCAGCCCTATAGCCTCTTAATGGCAGGATTTGCTACGTTAAATGCCCTTGTATTTTTTATTGCCTTTGCCATGGGACAGTCGATTCTTGTTTTTGGCATTAGAAATGGCTGGAAAAAATTGAAGAATTCTAAATTTATCAATAGGGCCGAACTTTCCTATGTGAAATTAAGTAGGTTGGCATTTCCGGTAAGCGTAGCTTTGGTTGTGATACTTTCCGTTTTTTTTGTTTTAAATTCTGCAAACGTTAAACTGGACAATCTGTTAAGCAAAGAAATAGCAACATCATTGGACAAAGATAGGGGAGGCTTTTATTTTGGGATTTACCTGTCTGATTTCCTTTCGGAAACAGATGCTCACCTCATTGACGCTTCATCTGAAAAGGCAGGTGTCGAATGGTCTATCATCTCTACGTATATAGCTTGGTCGGACGCACCACTGCCCGTAGGCCATTGGCAATCAATAGTGGATAAGGGGGCTATACCCATGATTACTTGGGAGCCATGGTCAAATCTGTTTGAGGAATTCCAGCAAATCGACGATTTAAAGAACAACAGGAAAATCTTCCACTATATTACGGAAGGCTATTTCGACGATTACCTCACTTCAACGGCATTGGCTATTCGGGAATTGGATTTTCCGGTTTTTCTACGCTTTGCCCATGAAGTAGATAATCCCATGTATCCATGGTCTGCATCTGGTGGAAATACGGCAGAGGATTTTCGGGAAGCATGGAAATATGTGCACTACAAATTTGAATCTCTTGGTGTGCAAAACGTGACTTGGGTTTTCACCCCTTGGGATCCTGAAACAATTGGGGATTATTTTCCATACGGTCAAGACAGTTCTACCACCGAATTTGTTGACTGGATTGGCTTCACTACATTGAACTATGGGTCTGCAGCCGCAAGTCAAAAGGAGTTCGATTTTAATGAGATTTACGCTCCCTACCGGCAACAACTACTAGATTTGTCCTTAGACCTCCCCATTATGTTAGCAGAATTTGGATCTACTTCCTATGTCAAGGAAGGGTCTGAGTGGATTAAAAAATCACTTTCCGAAGTGAAGGAATCCTATCCAGAAGTCAAATCTGTGGTGTTTTTTTATAGCAATCAGGATAAGAATTGGGTTACCGACTGGCGCCCAGAGGACGGTTCTTCCTTTATCGACTGGAGATTTGATTTAGTTGAAGTATCGTCATCTCTAGCTTCGTATCAGAAAGTATCCCTACCAAAGCAGCCGATACCGAAAAAGGACAACAAGTTGCCTAAAAGTAACAATATTGTTCAAGTGACGAATGGATTTTCCTTATTAGTGGACGGTGCTCCCTTTTATATGAAGGGCATTTGCTACAATACTGGCCATGACTGGGAAGAAGGATTCAATCCGCTATCGAGAAAGCGCATTGCGAGCGATTTCGAAAAAATCAAGCAGGCCGGTGGCAACACCATACGAAGATACGAACCAGGTATATATGACAGAAATATCTTCAAGGAAGCGAATGATAAGGACCTAAAAGTTATGTACGGATTTTGGTTTGATCCCAAAGTAGACTACCTCAACGATGCGGGACAATTACGTGCTTATGAACGGAAAGTATTAGCATATGTACAAAGATACAAAGACGAACCAGCTATCATCGCGTGGAACATCGGCAACGAAACGTGGGGCTTGCTTAAAAAGTTCTACGGACAGCCCTATCTTACATTGGTAAGAAGGCATTATGTCGCATTCCTCGAAAATCTGGCACAAAAGATTCATAAGATTGATCCGAATAGGCCTGTTTTGTCCTCCGAGGAGCATGATAATGTTCGCCTGATTGGCGCCATACATGACTTTAAAAAGTATGCACCATCTCTTGATGCCGTTGGGATTAATTCATACTATGAGGAAAATATCGGTGAACTACATGACCTGTTTATGACCATCGACTCTACTAGACCTTATGTTGTGACGGAGTTCGGTCCGAAGGGCTATTGGAACAAGGAACTAGGAGATTTTTGGAATGATAGCCTGTTGGTAGAGCTCTCTTCTGTGGTAAAGGCGGAATACTACAAAAAGCAGTGGGAAGACTATATAGAAGGGCATAAGGGTGCAAATCTTGGCGGGTTTGCGTTCAGTTGGCAGGACAGGTTCGAAGGGACCGCGACATGGTTCGGAATAACAGATTTTAAAGGGAACCCGAAACCAGCCTACCATTATCTCGCAAGTGCCTGGAATAACACGCCACTACCTGATGCCGCATTTCCCGACCTAGCGATTGTCGGCGATTGGCAAGGAGCGAAACCAAATGAAAGTATCTGGTTAACCGCGGCAATCCTGAATAGGTATGAAGGCGAGCTTACTTATAAATGGCAGATGTATGAAGAAAAGACCTGGAAGAAATCGAATCCTGTAACGCAAGAAATTGAAGGCGGAAGATTTGTAGAGATCGAAATGCCGGCTGAAAAGTCACGGGTATATCTCTATGCATACGATACACTGGGTAATGTGATTACCGCCTCCCGACCTCTGGTTATATTAAATTAACTGTTGGGTAAGCGACCCCAATAGAAACAGCAGCTCCCTATCTGTACATCGGACGTGGACTCGAAATTCCGCCCGGACCTTATGTAGGTACTATTCTAGGGACTAGGTTAAAGTTAATCATCTAAAAACGAGTAGGATGTACCCGTTATAAACTGGGATGATTAGTGTTGCGACCTGCCTGCCGCAGGCGGGGCTGCTCCCGATTCTGATAGGAGCCACTCTACTCCCGGATTAAGATCGGGGCAGGTTATGACCTTTAAAAATTGATGAACAAGCATAGGTATTAAGTTACAAAGAATCGTCCTGACTTGCTTTTTCCAATGCAAGATCAAGAATCTCAAGCGCCTGATCCAGCTCATCAAAACTAATCGTGAGCGCCGGAGTAAGGGTAAGCACATTACCCATTGAAATTTTGAAACTTAGTCCTAACGCTAAACTGGCATAAAGCACCTTTTCAGCCAAATCTAAGGCTCTGTTTCCATCCGAAAGAACCAACTCCACCCCAACAAGTAATCCCAACCCACGAATATCCCCGATACAGGAGTGCTTTAAACGCAGTCTTTCCAAGCCGGAGGTAAGGTAGTTTCCTTTTTTGACTACCTGTTGCAGAAGATTATTGGTTTCGATATATCGGATCACCGCAAGTCCAACAGCCATAGCAATGGGATTCTTCTCGTGGGTGTAATGGCCAATGGACCGGTTTTTCACCGAATCATTCAGCCCCTCACGGGCGATCATCGCCGCTAGTGGCAACATGCCGCCACCGATGCTCTTTCCTATAACCACAATATCCGGAACGATGCCGTATTGTTCAAAGGTAAAGAATGTACCAGTCCTACCTACGCCGTGGGGAATTTCATCAAGAATCAACAAGGCACCATACTTATCACAGGATGCCCTGATTTTCTTCCAGTAATCCATAGGGGGGATGTAGGGGGTGCTACGGACTGTCTCGGCGATCACAGCGCAGACATCCTGTTCCTTTTCCAATACATATTCAATATAATCAGCGCATTTCAATGAGCAGGTCTTGCCGCAGTCAAAGGGGCAATGCGCCGGATCGGAGGGAGGTACATGGTTTGTTCCTGAAAGAAGAGGACCGGCATCCTTACGGAAGACAGCTTCGCCGCCTATAGATATCATGTCTAGCGAGGCTCCGTGAAAAGAATCCCAGAGGCTTATGGTCTTGTGCCTACCTGTTGCTGCTCTTGCAAGTTTCAACGCCATCCCCATCGCAACTGTACCGCCCGGAGCAAACAATACACGGTTTAAATCGCCTGGAGCCAGTTCGGTCAGCTTTTTGGCAAAAGCAATGGCCGTTTCGTTCGTATAGCGGCGCGGACTAAATGGCAATTTTTCCATTTGGTCCAAAACCGCCTGCTTTATTGCCGGATTTCCGTAACCGACATGATGCGCGCTATTCCCATGAAAATCAAGATATGCCTTATCCTGGTGGTCGTAGATGTATGAACCCTCGGCTCTTTTCACGACATTTAGACAGGGTGTGGATAAAGTTTGGTGTATGAAATATGTCTCATCTTCCCTCAGCAATTCCTTGGTAGATTCATCGAGTTTTTCGTACCACTTTTTCCGCTCTTCCCCTAAATTTATGTCGCCTTCTGACTTTAATTCATTCATTATGCATGCGTTTTCTTTTCAATTTTCAATCACGTTCACCAGACTACGTTGAATAACCCGCAATTGGGAGTGCGGTTTTTCCGCAAGAACAACTAGAAGCCTTACCAAAATTTTATTTTTCTAACAGCAGCGCATAGTCGTTCAATATCTTCAGGAAAAACATTTCCTATATGACCGATCCGGAAGGTAGGAGCTTGGGATACCTTTCCAGGGTAAATCACAAATCCCTCTTGCTTCAACCCATCATACAGTTTTTTGAAGTTAAACAAATCCGAATCCGGTTCAAGAAAAGCAGTAATGATAGGAGATTGCAGGTCAGAAGCAAGAAAGGGCTTTAATCCAACTTGGCTCATTCCCTCTACCAGTACACGGTGGTTATTTCGGTAGCGGTTGTTTCTGGCCACAACGCCCCCTTCTTCTTCCAGTTCATGCATGGCTTGTAAAAACGCCCGAACGGTATGGGTGGGAGAGGTAAAGCGCCATTTGCCGGACTGGGTTTCCATACTGTGCCATTGATCGTAGAGATCCAGAGAGTGGCTTCTTGAGTTTCCTTTACAGGACTCCAACGCGGCGCGTTTGGCCAATACGAACCCGAATCCCGGAACACCCTGTATGCATTTGTTGGCACTGCTGATAAGAAAATCTACATTGCCGTCGGAAAGGTCTATTGGAATCCCTCCAAAGCTACTCATGGCATCCAAAATGACTACTTTCCCCATTGACTTCGCCATACGGGCTATGGGGAGGTAATCGTTCAATATCCCGGTAGTAGTTTCGCAGTGCACCATTCCTACATGGGTAATCTCGTTATTCGACGCAATTGCTTTTTGAACCGCTTCCACTGTTGCCCGTTCATTTTCCGGAAAATGAAGCAAGGTAGATTTGACGCCCATCATGCCGGCCATTTTAGCCATACGTTGTCCGTAGGCCCCGTTGGATACAATCAGTAAATGGCTCTCCGGCGTTAACGCGGTCCATAATACCGCCTCGACTGAAAAGCTGCCGCTGCCTTGCATCAGTACGGCAGTATATGCTTGTGAAGCGTTACCTAAAGCTACTAATCCCGCCCGGATTTTCTGTACGATTTCATTGTAGTCGGTATCCCATGTACACCAGTCCCGAAGCATGGCTTGCCTTACGGTTTGCGTGGTACTTAGCGGCCCGGGAGTCAACAACAGATATGGATTGTCTAAGTTCATAGCAAGTACAATTTCGTTAAAGCTAAAGTGTCATTTTGTTAACTGGTAGAAGCAAGTAGATGCCTTTTCAACTTCATTACAATCCCAATGAGATCTCAAAGACAGAAGCAGGCAAAGGCTGATTGCCGAATGTTTGGTAAAAGTAAACATTGTTTACAAACTCTATATGACTAACCCGATAAATTAATATTGGACTAGGTGGTTTCCATTCACATAAAAAAGCGATGCCTTTACCAGTAAATTTCTGAAATACCCATAAATTAGGCCATAAATGTTGTATTTCGGCCCATTCCTTGTTCATTTGTTATGTAGTCAACACCGGATGCAGCGATTCAACGCTTAAGTGCCCCAATGCTCATCATTTCCCAGAAAACTTTACATACAACAACCTATGATACCAACTGATCGAAGGTCCTTTATCAAAGGGGCTGCTGCCCTTTCTGCGGTTACCATTTTGAATCCAGCTACCGTGTTTGGTTCTAAAGCCAACTCCGCTATCCGTATCGGGATAATCGGATGCGGTAACCGGGGTACATCGGTGATAAGCGCAATGGCCAAGTACACCGGCATTCAGCTAGTAGCCATGGCCGATCTCTTTGCAGACAAGCTTGTAGAAGCGAAGCCTAAACTGGATGCCCTCAACGCCGCTAATGGATTTTCGGCCATTCCCGCTTCTAACGTATATCAGGGATCAAACGCTTATTTGAAGCTGCTGGAGAATCGCGATGTTGATGCGGTACTTATTTCCTCTCCAGCGTATACACATCCCAGATTTGTTGTTGCGGCTATTGAAGCAGGGAAGCATTTCTATTGCGAAAAACCAGCAGCAATGGATGTGGTTGGATGCAAACAGATTTCTGCAGCGGCCAAGTCCATTTCCAACCGCAGTGCGGTATTCGGGTTTCAGATTCGCTATGCCACCCCCTATGTCGAATTGATGAAACGAATTCACGAGGGGGCAATAGGAGAGGTCATCAACGCACAGTTATATTATTTTTCCTCAGGTCTTCCCATTATCCAAACACCCGAGATGGCCTATGATGAGGTGCGTATCCGCAATCAATTTTACTTCAGGGATCTTTCTGGAGGTATTTTGCTTGACCAAGGTGTACATATGTTGGATGTGTGCAATTGGGCATTGCAGATGCACCCCGTCAGTGCCATCGGAATGGGAGGCTACAACGGAGGCACTGGCTTTGGAGATGCCTTCAAAAACTATCAGGTAATCTATAAATACCCTCAGGACATTACTGTAAGTTTTCATTCTACTCAATTTGGAGGAACCTTCGGTGATGTTTGTGCACGCTTTATAGGCTCAAAGGGAATTGCGGTGGCAACCTACAGCGGCGGTGTTTATATCAATGGGGAAAATGCCTGGGATTCCGGTATCCTACGCGAAAGTACCAGCCAAGCAAGCCGTGAACAGCAGGCAGCAGGTGTGTTTACCTCTTCCCTGCATGACTCGAACGAAAAGAAAGTAAACAGCTTTATCAAAAGTATTACCACGGGAAATTTTCTGAACGAAATTGAACCTGCTGTTACTTCCACCCTTACCGCCATCCTAGGCAGGCAGGCTGCTACCGCACAAAAGCCGGTAACTTGGAATGAAATGCTTTTTTCCAATGAAAGCCTAGACCCAATGTTGGACCCTAGTCAATTTGACGCTTAAGATTACAGTGTAGAAATCCTTTAACGTAACCAAGATGCTTTATAAACATTTGCAAGGGATTGTCCTTGGTGTATTACTGTCATTTCCCGCACTTGCCCAGGACACCTGGAAGGAGGTAGCTCCCGGCATCTGGAAAACAGTGATCGGTACACCTGATGCCTATAATCTCCTCACCGCCGCGGACGTATCCCCAAAGCTGGAAGGTCTTACTAAAATGCCCGCCGTTGTTTTTCCGCTAGACCCGTCAGAAATCGTGGCTGAGGTTACTGAGAATCAAACGCAACTGCGTTTTCCCCTAAATCGGGAGGAGGAGATCTTTGGATTTGGGTTAAACTTTAAAACGGTCCATCAGCGGGGAAGAATTCTCCGACTACATGTCGACCACTATGGGGACAGCGACAATGGGCGAACACATGCGCCGGTTCCTTTTTATATATCCTCTGAAGGATACGGGGTGTTTGTCAATTCCGCCAGATATATAGATGTGTATGCGGGGACGGGATCTCGAAAAGACAGTCCAAATCCCCCCGAAGCTAGGGACCGCAATACCGACAACGCTTGGACAGCCCGTCCCTATTCGGATGCTGTGGAAATGCGCATTCCTGCCCAAGGTGTAGAAGTTTACCTCTTCGCAGGTCCTACTCCCTTGGATGCTGTTCGAAGATACAACTTATTTACAGGGGGAGGTCCCCTACCTCCCCGATGGGGCCTTGGTTTTACCCAAAGGTTACACCGCTTGTATACCGACGAGCAAGTGCATGAGGAAGTGCAGGAGTTTGCTCAACGGGGCTTTCCACTCGATTTCGTTGGACTTGAACCTGGTTGGCAAAGTAAGTCCTACCCCAATACCTTTGTGTGGGATCCTGGACGTTTTCCTGATCCAGAAGGTTTTATGGCTGACTTAAAGCAGAAGGGAATCAGGATTAATTTGTGGGTCAACCCCTTTGTGTCCCCAGATTCTCCAATTTACAAAGATATTTTGCCACTTACCGCTTCCCATACCGTTTGGGCAGGAGTGGTTCCTGACTTTACCTTGCTGGCAGCACAGCAGATATTTTGGAAACAGTTTGAGACAGAACATATCGCTAAAGGGGTAAGCGGGTACAAAATAGACGAGGTAGATGGGTATGACCAATGGTTATGGCCTGATGTGGCGAGATTTCCCTCTGGAATTTCTGCGGAACAGATCCGGCAGACCTATGGCTTATTGGTACAAAAGCAGAGTGCGGAATTATTTCATGCGAGAAATGAGCGTACTTATGGACTCGTACGGGCCTCCAATGGAGGAGGAACTTCATTCCCCTATGTGATCTATAACGACTATTATGAACATAGGGATTTTATTACCGCATTAATCAACAGTGGATATGCGGGTGTGTTGTGGACACCTGAAGCGCGGGCGTCCAAAACAGCTGAAGAATGGCTCCGACGGATGCAAACGGTGGTTTTTTCTCCCATGGCCATGATAAACGCCTGGGCAAGCGGAACCAAACCTTGGTCTTACCCGGAAGTGGAAGAGGAAGTCAAAAGTATGGCCTTGCTGCGCATGCAGATGATGCCTTATTGGTATTCCGAATTTGCTAAATACCATTTCGACGGAACGCCGCCTTTCCGGGGAATGAATCTGGAAGAAGGGTTTAGAAGTAGTGATCAGAAAATGACTCTTTCAGATAAGGAGGCCGACCTAGAGGCAAATCCATATGCCGAAGCTACTAGAAGGGAAGTGAAAGATCAATATATGGCCGGAGAATACCTGCTTGTCGCGCCCATGTTTGCCGGTGAGACCTCGCGGAGGGTAGTTTTGCCAGCTGGAAAATGGTATGACTTCTATACCGGCGACTTTGCCGGAGAAGGACAGGTAATCACCGTCACGCCAGGCTTGGATAAAATTCCTGTTTTTGTAAAGGACGGAGGCATTATTCCCATGGCTGATCCTATGTTACATGCTCCTGAAAAAGGGGAAAAATACGATTTGGAGATACGGCACTATGGGCATAAACCCAGTGAATACATGCTTTATGATGATGATGGGGTGTCTTATGATTATGAAAAGGGGGATTTTTCTTGGAGGAAACTGACTGTCTCAGTAAAACCGGACGGAGCTATTTCTGGAGAGGTCTCAAAAGCCGAAAAGGGAAAACCCGACAACTTGGGGAACATTTCCTGGAAATTCATGACCACCCAATAGAGAGGATTTTTCGCATTTCAGTGTCCTCAGGTGCGTCTCTATGGCACCTAACATGCTCCAAAGAGGTTTTATCGCTGAGACGTTCGTTTATTTTATCGCTTTTTATTCAAAAGCATCAACACACTTGTTAGGGTGTTAAGTAGATGCTGATACATCCTTTTTACGTTTTTTTTCATTGAAGTCTATATAAAAAAAAGCGACGAAAACATAATTTGAAACTTATAAACGCTTATTTTTTTAAAATGATTTTTTTCACCTGAATATGTAAATAAAATTACAAAAAATTAGGCTTAATAAATGAAATTTGAGTAAGTTTGGTAGATTCAAATAAGCCCACTACCAGATTTGAACCATACAAAACCTTCTATTGCGTCAAAAACTGTCGACGATTTTTGGGTCTCTTTGCGAAATGAAGAAAGGGGTGGTTTGGAGGGCGTTTATTTTTTGCTTTACCGACGAATTTTCCAGATGGGAATGAGTGTGGTAAAGGATGAGGACTTCATCGTCGAGTGTATGAAGGAGGTGTTTTTTGATCTTTGCGTGATCGTACTTGCTTGGACGCAAAAGAGCATTCGTTATAAAAAACCACCCATGATGGAGGTAAATCGGGTCTTAGAAAATTGGTATGGTGTCCGCCTATCTTATCCGCAGAAGCAGCCAGCCAACCTCATAATATCTGGTAAGTTCCACGATCAAACCCTTGATCATGTGCTGAAAGGAGTGAGCTATACCGGCAGGTTTAACCTTGAAATGAATCAGGATAACGAACTACTAACCTTTAAAAATTGACTGCCTATGAAAAAAAACCGCAGATACAACCTATCTGCGGCGTGAATCAAAAAACCTGGGTCATAGACTGCCATCTTATCCAGGCCCTGTTTATTCAAACTAGTTAAGAAAACGTCAAAATAAACCCTTCAAAATTATGAAAAATAACTTACTAAATCATGTAATCCACATGACCAAACTATTCACTATTGTCTTTCTGGTAGAGTGCATCTCCATGAGCGTATTGGTGGCCAAAGAAGGAATTGCACAAACAAAGGACTTGGAGGCGATCAGCGTGAATCGTTCGCTGAACGAGGTGTCCCTGGAACGAGCATTCATTCAAACTGAATCACGCACGGGCTTTAATTTTGTCTTTGCCACAAAAGAACTTAACGGCTTACCGGAAATTAGTATCAGTAGTGAAGGAAATCGCCTTTATCTCCTTATGCAGGAAATTGGCGCTCACGCCAATCTGAGTTTCAGACAGGTCGACTACAGCGTCTATGTCAAGAAATCAACCAAGAACATACCAACCCTCGTTGAGGTAGATGCATTAGCGGAAATTACGGGTACCGTAACAGATGATGCCGGCGAACCGTTGCCTGGAGCAACCATTTCCGTTCAGGGTTCTTCATCAGGTACAGTAACGGACATTGACGGCAAGTTTTCATTGAATGTGAACGAAGGCGCCACCTTGATTTTTTCCTACATCGGATACGAAACCCAACGAGTAGTAGTTGGATCGCAAACAGTGATCAATATCAGTCTGGCAATGGATGCGTCTTCGCTGGAAGAGGTGGTAGTTGTGGGATATGGGTCACAGGCAAAAAATAAATTGACAGGTTCAATCTCCTCCATCAGTACGAAGGAATTCGAGAATCAACCGGTAACACGGTTGGATCAAGTGTTACAGGGACGGGCAGCCGGGGTTCAGGTTACCAACAGCGGCGGTGCTCCGGGTGGAGAAGTTCGGATCCGGATTCGGGGGGCCAACTCCATTACAGGAAGCAATGACCCGTTATATGTCATTGATGGATACGTAGGTGCAGATTTCTCGACGGTTAACCCCAACGACATAGAAAGTCTCCAAGTATTGAAAGATGCTTCTTCTACGGCCATTTACGGGAGTAGGGGAGCAAACGGTGTTATTATCATCACCACCAAACGGGGAGAGGCAGGTGCCATAAAAGTACGCTACAACAATCAATTTACGTCATCGGAGGTGCTTCGGCGCTATGACACGATGGATGCGGCGACATTCGCTGAGGTTGCCAATCAACGAAGTCAGGCCACTGGCTTGCTTCCGCTTTTTACGGATCAGCAGATTCAAGGGTTCCGGCAGAATGGGGGTACTGACTGGCAGGAGGAGGTCTTCCGACGAGCAGGAGGTCAAGAACATCAGATTAGCGTTTCTGGAGGAAGTGAGAAAACAACATTTATGGTATCCGGAAACATCCTGGATCAAGATGGCATAATTGAAAACTCAGGTTTTAAGCGGCAAGTATTACGTTCAAATATTTTCACGCAGGTAAATGATAAATTCTCCTTTCGGATAAATATGTTTGGATCTAGGGGAAACAATAAGAATACTTCAACCATTGGTTTTGGCACAGCTAGTCCGCTGGTACAAGCGTTGGCTTGGGCACCAACAACCCCAATCTTTAATTCCGCAGGTGACTATACCATGAATGATCCTGTAGGATCTGTGAAAGAGAATCCGATTGCGTTATTGTACGATAGGGAGTTGATTGAAGAGCGGACCACAGGCAACATACTAGCGGGAATGAACTACGAGATTACAGAAGGACTCTCATTGGATGTTCAATATGCCATCAACTATTTCAACCAGCAGAATAAATACTTCTACGGTACCTTCGTAACCAACAGAAACCCGAGGGCTACCCGATCTTCTAGTGAACAGATAACACTACAAACTACGGCAGCTCTTTCTTATAAAAAGACGATTGGGGATGGACACTTTCTTGATTTGGTTGGGGTATTTGAGACACAGGAGTTTACAAATAACAGCTTTTCAGCTACTGCCAATCAGCTGAAGGACCCCTCGTTAAGCTTTTATAACATGGGACTGGCAGGATCTTTTAATCTCAACTCCGCGTACCAAAAATGGACATTGATGTCGTTTTTGGGAAGGGCAAATTATTCGTTTCGAGATAAATACCTGCTGACGGTTGCTCTAAGGCGTGATGGTTCGTCCAAATTCCAAGAAGCAAATCGTTGGAGCTTATTTCCATCTGTAGCCGCTGGATGGAACATTTCTGACGAAGATTTTATGAAAAGCCAAACAACACTAAGCCTGTTTAAACTTAGGGGAAGCTGGGGCATCACGGGCAGTCAAGCCATCAATCCCTATGCTACCCAATCTACCTACAGGACAGACCCATTGGTGTCATTTAACGGCAGCGGTGTTGCAAGTGGCATTATGCTGGGCAATCCCGGTAATCCAAATCTAAGATGGGAAACTACTGAACAAAGTAATATTGGGGTGGAAATGGAATTTCTGGAAGGAGCGATTTATTTAGAAGGTGATGTATTTGTCAAGAATACACGTGATCTACTGATCAATCAACAGCTGCCAGGATACGTGGGCTCAGGATTTATCACCCGGAATCTAGGTAAAGTACAAAACCGCGGTTGGGAATTATCCCTGACGGCCAACTTGTTGAGAAGCCGGGACCTGAACTGGACAAGTTCCTTCAACATATCTGATGTAAGGAATGAAGTGCAAAGTTTGGGGGGGATTGCTGAGCGGATTTTCACAAACACGAATGTTGGTGCCGGTATGTCCACACAATCTGAATACGTAGTAATGCCGGGCAACCCATTGGGTTCCTATTGGGGATTAAACTATCTAGGTACGTGGAAGCCGGGGGAGGAAAGTCAGGCACAGGCATTTGGGGCTGTACCTGGTGATTCCAGATACGAAGATTTGAACAACGACGGAGCCATTACGTCCAATGATTTTCAGGTTATCGGGACCGGAATTCCAATCACTACGTTAGGATGGAATAACACCTTTCTTTATAAAGGGTTTACGCTAAATGTCTTTTTTCAGGGTGTTTTTGGCTTTGATAAGCTCCATTACACGCGCGCGGCTGCAATTTCTGGCAGTGCGGATGCCAGGCAACCGGTACTTACCGATATCCAAAACCGCTATATTCCAGGAGTAAATGAAACGTCTGATATTCCCGCATTTAGCTTAACAAATTTGAATTTCACCCAATCTACCCGCTTTTTGGAAGGTGGTGATTTCTTGAGATTGAAAAATGTTAGTTTAAGTTATGACGTTCCGCCGGTCTTACTGCGCAATGTCGCCAATGTTCGGGTTTTTGTTAGCGGTATTAATCTGTTGACCTTCACCAATTATACGGGTATTGATCCGGAATCAAGTTCTGTGGCAGGTGCCGACACGGCATTGGGTATAGATTACGGTGCTTATCCCAACGCTAGGATCATTTCTACGGGAATCAATTTAACCTTCTAAAAGACTATAGCCATGAAAAATATACGATCAATCATGTTATCACTTAGTATTTCTGCAGCGCTTCTGTTGGGAGTGGGTTGTAGCGATTTCTTGGAGGAAGATTTGCAGGGCCAATTAGTGGGCGCAGGTGCATTAAGTTCAGTACAGGGTCTTGATGCGGCACTAACCGGCGCCTACAAAGGGTTAGGTTGGACCTGGAGCATGGGGTTTTTCCATGCAACGTCCATGGGGGCCACAATGGGAGGTGATGACCTCACTACGCATCCAGCGAGTAACAAACAGGAATTCCGGGAATTTGACCAGTTTGCCGTATCTCCCGGCAACTCCCGTACGGGACAAATGTTTACTGGCTGCTATAAAGCCATTCAGGGTGCCAACAACATTATCGAAAATTATCAAAATACTGTCGGCTCTGAAGAGATGATCAATCAAATTGTGGGAGAAGCTTATTTTCTTAGGGCATTTTCCTATTATTGGCTTGTTCGCTTGTACGGAAGTATTCCTCTCATTACCACGCCAACCTTTTCCGAGGATTTGTTATCGGTAAGTAGCAACCCGGGCCCAGAAATATATGCTCTGATAATTAGTGATTTTGAGGAGGCAGAGTTGCGATTGCCAAATACCAAGCGGGATCCCGGAAGACCTAACAAAGGTTCTGCGTCTGCGTTTTTGGCGGATGTCTATCTTACCATGGGTGGATGGCCTATTAACGATGCTTCGAAATACGCACTTGCTGCGGCAAAAGCCAAAGAAGTAATCGACAATGCAGGTATGTATGGGTTTGAGTTAATGGATAGCTATGAGGAACTTTGGGCAAACGATCAAACATCGCTAAATCTTCCCGAGGAAGTCTTTGCGCTGTATGCCTTTGATGGAGTAGGGCAGACCATGAATGCCCATTATGGCTTCGCTTCCATGCCCGGAGAAGAATCCGGTTGGGACGATTTCTTTGCGGAGATAAACTTCTTCAATGATTTTCCCGAAGGGCCACGCAAAGACATGACCTTCAGGACGCAATTTACCCTCTCTGATGGCCGGGTATTGAATTGGCAGGAAATTCAAACCAGACATCCGTATTATAACAAGTATTACCAAGCGAATGACCAGAAAAGGTGGTTTTCTTCCTTACCTTTAGTCATGCTGCGGTATGCACATGTGTTGACTATTTATGCCGAAGCAAGCGCACGGGCAGCCGGAACTCCTCCTGCTGAAGCCTATGCGGCCATAAATCAGATCCGCGACAGAGCCGGCTTACCCATTTTGGAAAATATGTCGACAGAAGCTTTTATCGAAGCGGTTATTAATGAGCGGGCATGGGAATTCGCTGCGGAGAGGACCCGTTGGTTTGACCTAGTAAGGCTTGAAATGGTAGAAGAAGCCAATCAGGACAAACATGCATGGGATTTGAAGCCAATAGGTACGATTACCAAAGAAGATTATTTCTTCCCGTTGCCACTTACGGAAACGCTAAATAATCCGAATTTGAGGTAAGTTTTCGGAATCCCCTTCAATTGGTTGACTTTATTTGGTTGAGGTTTGAAGGGGATTTTTTTAGTTTATATCGTGGATATTGGCAAATATTAGCATCCCAATTGAAGGGGCGCATCTGGTAGACAAAAGAAGCAGAAGCCTTTTCATAGACCGGTAAATAGGCTACGGTTCCTTTATGATGTTAATTATGGGTGCCTATCTGAAGATGTAAATGAACAATTGCTTAGATGTTAGTTGGTACCTGCCTTATGAGAAATAATCGCGTTCCAAGGGGCCTAATCGATTAATGCCGTTCGGTTTTCGCCATCTTGGTGTTGATTTAGCTTTTTGGAATTCTGTTTATTTACAAAATTTGGCAGAAATAAATAACTGTGTTAAATGTAAAAGTTAGAATATTAAATAGATCTTTAATCATATTGCAAAATATTTTCTTACTTCGTTCGAAATAATACTGGTTTTCTATTTTTTAATTTTCGTTATTGATTAAAAAAATGAGAACCACGATCCTACTATTTCTTCTGATTGCTTTTTCGCTACCTGTTAACGCACAAACTGCTAACAACACAAGCGGCTCCCCAACGGTCAAAAACATCGCAAGCTTACAGATAGCGGTAACTGATCCAAATCTTGGGGCTTCCTATGAACGCTTGTTTACCTCCCACGTGGGTGCGGAAATTTCAGTCGGACTGATAGGAATTTCATTGGGCCCTAAATTTTACTTTCCCTCGGTTCACACAGAAAAAGTTGTTTTTCATACCGGAGCAATAGTCGGATGGGGATGGTTTGCTGAAGGGGTTTATGGGTATTTGCCATTGGGTATCAGTCGATTGACGAACCGAAACTTTTTACTCAGTTTCGATATAGGGCCACATACTGGAAACGTATTTTCCCCTGAATTTGGTCTTGGGGCGCGATTAAAAGTTGGGAAGGCGTTCTAATAGCCAACAGCTCAAGGTTTGCTTTCTATGGTATATGCAAATCCCTGTTAGTATTTTTTCTGCACCAAGGGATTCGCCGGAATTGAAGGCGCGCTATTTTTTGTATACCAGACTATGGGTGTTGATTTATTTTAAGGGTTTATAAATGAAGTAGATAGGTGTCAACTTTATCCGCTAATCATCCATCCAACCATTTTTTTTGTATATTTCATGCTTGATTACTATCAACCCAAATACCCCACATATGAAAGTCCATTATTTGTTGATTTTATCTTTTTTAGCCAGTTATTGTACCAGCCCTCAAGATCCTGCTAGCAACCTACCCCCTCCAAATATACTTTGGATTACCAGCGAGGACAATAGTCCCTTTGCCGGCTGCTATGGGGATGATTTTGCCACTACACCCAATATGGACAAATTGGCCGCAGAAGGGTTTTTATACAGCCATGCCTATGCCAATGCGCCCGTGTGTGCTCCGACAAGAAATACCATCATTACCGGAGTCTATGCCACCTCGGGGGGACATGAACACATGCGCAGCTATTATGACAAATCCCAGATAGTAAAACTTTACCCTGAATATTTACGGGAGGCAGGATACTACTGCACCAACAACCAAAAGGAAGATTTTAACATTAACCCAGAACTGACAAAAGACACCTGGGATGAACTGGGAAAAGATGCGCACTATAAAAATCGGCCTGAGGGGAAACCGTTTTTCGCCATTTTCAATGCTACCATATCCCATGAAAGCTCTATCCATACGCGTAAGCCAATTGAAGAATTAAGACATAGGCCAGAGGATGTCACACTACCGCCGTATCATCCCGATACGCCGGATATGCGTCATGACTGGGCACAGTATTATGACAAAATTGAGGATATGGACACCTGGATGGGTGGCATTTTAAAGGAACTGGAGGAAAGCGGAGAGAAGGAAAATACCATCATCTTTTACTACGGCGATCACGGTGGTGTCCTAGCTCGTAGCAAGCGCTTTGTTTATGAGTCTGGAACGCGGGTTCCGTTTATCGTTTACATTCCCGAGAAATACAAGCACCTTTATCCGGCAGAAGCACCCGGTACCAAATTAGACAGGCTTATCAGTTTCGTGGATTTGGTTCCTACCTTGTTAAGCATTACCGGTATTGATCTTCCCGATTACCTTCAGGGTAATGCCTTTTTGGGCCCGAAGAAAACGGAAGATCCAGAATATGCTTTTATGTTCCGGGGAAGAATGGACGAACGCTATGACATGAGTAGGGCAGTACGGGATCAAAAGTACCGGTATATCAAGAACTACATGCCCTACCGAATCTACGGTCAATTTATTGATTACCTCTGGAGAGCTCCATCCATTCGATCTTGGGAGGCTGCTTATAAGGCCGGCGAGTGCAATGCCGTTCAGTCTATTTTTTGGAATACCAAACCCGTTGAAGAACTGTACGATACGGAAAACG
>WGNT01000105.1 GCA_016124425.1 Cytophagales bacterium | reverse complement strand
TATCCCATTTATTTTTTGGATTAAATGATTTAAAACAAAATTACGAGGTCTATTTTGACGAGGACCATTGGAACGAAAACCAAGATTACGACTGGTTTGAAACGGGGTTTCTTGGCCACTTTGATTTATTTAATAACCTAGATTCGTTATTTAAGGAAGTTAAAAAAATTGGAAGCAGGCTTACGTTTGAAATGTACATTGATCGGTATTGTGTTGATTATAAGGAAAATAAAAATCGAAACCTTGAAGATTCACTCCCTATCAATGAAAATAAATTCAATACAATGGCCCTTAAAGATGTTAGAGATTTCTTTAAGGTGTTGATGACTAAAAAGAACCCAGAAGGACAATTCTGGATGACCGAGTCAGATTTAGAAATATTTATTCAGATATCCTTTAGTCGTCGAACTGATTTTAAGAAACCAAAAATCAATATAGGTCATGGAGGAAAATATGCCATAGTAAAATTATTTTGGAAATATTATGACCTATGCCAAAAAGAAAATATTGCTCCTAACAGACTTAGAGCTCCATACTTTGAATTATTGAAAAACGCTTTTGATACCAATATTTTTGATGATTTGAGAATTGATAATTTCAAAGAATCTAGAAGTGATTATAACTGGGATTAATGGTTTGATAGTTAATTTCTTTATTTTTCTTTACCCTGTTTACCTTTGTTTTTACCCTAATTACCCTGAATCAATATTGATTTATTGAATACCATAAATTAGCCTCCGTAACAAATAAATCAAAGTGTTATGGAAAAAAACTGGATTAACTTTAACAATTTACCAGAAGCTTTATTTAAAATCTTCGGAGAATTAGCACACCTCAAATCATTGATACTGGAAAACGGTGCTTCCGAATCCGGAGACAAGCTAATGAGTATCGAAGAAACGAGTGTTTTTCTTCATGTAAAAAAACAGACCCTTTATTCCTATGTCTCTAAAGGGATCATTCCTCATTCCAAAAGAGCTGGAAGATTATACTTTTCCAAAAATGACCTGATAGTATGGGTAAAAGACGGTAACAAGCGGTCGTTCGATGTAGAGGAGGAAGCTAGAAAAATCATTTGTAAAAAGAAAGGAGGGAGCCATGAATAGATATTCAATAACCCCCTCCCAAAGTCTCAAAGCTACTTTCGACAGAGCAAAGGTAATCAATTTCCCTCAATTTTTCCAGCGTTCCTTAAAGGAAGGAGATGGGTTATGGATTTGATCCTTGATTCTTTGGTAATTCTTTGGTGGTATTGTGTCATCTACATCCTGATAGAGGCAACATTCAATCTTGTCAAATTCTGCATGCCATTTATCAAAAAGCTACTTCGACATGACAAAGATAGATAAAGACGGTTTTAACAACCACCTTAAGCAACTGAATAAAGCCACAGAACCTAAGCCACACAAAGATATTCTAAACGAACTTCTTGATGAGGTGAAACCCGTGGATTTCGAAAATAAAGCCAAATTGGACCTGAAAAACAGATTGAAAATTTCAGGATTAAGTAATAAGGAAAAAGATAGAATTAACGCAGAACTTGAAACTTTCAAGCTTACTGAGAAGCATTTTCTCATTATCACTATTGAGGAAATAACACACTTGATTAAACGTAAAAGATGGGGACTATGTAAAAACTTAAATTTCATCTACTTATATAATGGTGCCTATTGGAAGAGTATTGACAAAGAAGCATTTCAACAGTTCTTGGGAGAGGCATCTCAAAAAATGGGAGTAGGAAAGTATACCGCACGCTTTTTTCGATTTCGGGAGAATCTGTTTAAGCAGTTTATTTCAACCGAATACCTGCCGGCACCACTGAGGCCAACAGACAGGGTTTATATCAACCTGCTGAACGGAACATTCGAGATCACCGATAAACCGCATTTAAGGAAATTCTGTGCGAAAGATTTTATCAAATACCAGCTACCCTTTGCCTATGATCCGGAGGCTGTTGCTCCGAAGTTCATGGCATTTCTAAACAAAGTTCTTCCGGAGATTGATAAGCAGGCCATTTTATGCGAATTCCTGGGATATGTATTTGTACCGCAAAGCCACCTAAAATTGGAGAAAGCACTTTTTCTTTATGGCAGCGGTGCAAACGGGAAATCGGTATTATATGAGGTAATCAAGGCACTCCTAGGCCCTTTCAACACAAGCGAATTTACCTTACAAAGTCTAACCGATTCGACCGGATATTACCGGGCTATGATAGCGGACAAGTTGGTTAACTATGCCACCGAGATAAATGGGAAAATGGATAGCACAAAGTTTAAATCCCTTGCATCCGGAGAACCAGTTGAAGCAAGGCTTCCCTATTGCCAGCCATTGATTGTTGAAGATTATGCAAAGTTAATATTCAATACAAATGAGCTTCCAAAAGAGGTGGAATTTACAGATGCCTTTTTTAGGCGGTTTATTATCGTGCCATTCGAGGTTACCATTCCTGAAAAAGAACAGAATAAAAACCTCCATAGGGAGATTATTCAGGATGAACTTCCGGGAGTTTTTAACTGGGTAATAAGCGGGCTTAACAGGTTACTGAACCAAAAAAAGTTTTCGATATGTCCCTCCACAGACCTTGCGCTTGATCAATTTCGGACTGAATCGGATACCGTGAAGCGATTTCTAGACGAGGAGGGCTACAAACCGGATCCAGAAAGCAAGATTCTACTCAAGGACCTTTACCATAAGTATAGGGACTTTGCCTTGGAAGATGGAAACAGGATCTTGACAAAGGGGAACTTTAAAAAGCGCTTGAATACGCTTAAGATATTTGTTAATAGAGAAAGCTCGGGAATACAGATTTATTTAAAAAAGGACGATGACCATGGAGGCACTGCGATTTGACAGAAAACGTAAACGAGTTAAACAATGCCCATGTGGAAAATCCAATAGAGATGGGAAGTTCGTTCCTTATGAGGAATTTGATGACAAAGGGTATTGTCATTCATGTGGCGAGACATTTCTCCCTAAGATTGAAGCTAAGGAAGGGGTACTAGAAAAGTGGTTTGTTCCCCTTCCTCCCAAACCTATTACATTTATTGATCAGAAGATTATGCATGCCAGCCTTAAAGGCTATACCCGGAATAATTTCGTAACATTTTTAGAGAGAAAATTTGGAAAAAGAAAGGCGATGGAAGCCGTGGAACTGTATAAAATCGGTACCTCTAAACACTGGGCCGGGTCAACGATCTTCTGGCAAATAGACGAAAATGATCAAGTGAGAAGTGGCAAAATCATGGTTTACGATCCCTCCAATGGAAAGCGACAGCCAAAAAACACGTGGGTACATTCGATTTTAAAATTAGAAGGATTCAATTTGAATCAATGTTTATTTGGAAGCCATCTACTAAGGTATGGTTCTGTAAAGAAAGTTGCTATCGTGGAAAGTGAAAAAACAGCCATAATAGCCAGTATTTTAAAGCCTGAATTCATTTGGTTGGCGACAGGCGGCAAAGGAGGACTTAGGTCAGACAGGTGCTCCATTTTGGCTCAAAGGAGTGTATTTCTTTTCCCGGACCTAACCAGGCTAGGTGATAAGACAAACTGCTTTGAATTGTGGTCCGAAAACGCAGAGGAATTGACCAAAGAGATACCTGATACAACATTTCATGTTTCTGATTATCTGGAAACCAATGCCACAGAAGAGGAACGGAACATGGGGTTGGATATTGCGGACTATTTTCTTAAATGGGATTGGGTAAATGAAAAAAGTGAAGAAAATGACGGGTCGGAAAAAACTTTTATCGCAGAGCATAAAGCGTTGTGTAAAAAAAATGACTGCGTTAAAAAGACAACAATTTCGGAGCAAAATCAACACGTACGGATCATTTCTTTTGACGAATATGTAAAGGGACTTCGTTTTGAGCGTGAGATCCTAATTACGCCTGAAAATTATCCGGCAATGTGGGATACAGGTAACAGAACATCATACATCGATCAAAAAACGAAGCAGTTTATCAAAATGGCAGACAGAAATCCGAATCTTTTAACAATGAGAGAGAAATTTGATTTATAGCGAATCACACGAAACATTCGTCTTTTCATTACCTAAATACCTTTTTGGCAGATTCAAGGATGGGGACAGCTTCAGGACCTTCAATAACTTACTGTAATTTCTGATCATCAAAGTCTGCATTCAATAAAGAAAATTTGCTACTTTGAGAAAAAAAGAAATGGTCATTGTAGATCTCAACCGAAAAAATGCGCTGCAAGCTTTTAATGAAATTCAACGAGTCGTAAAAGCGGCCAAATCCTGGAAAATAGCAACCCGCATAGAAATAACAGTTCTTGACGGAATGATTCAGTTGATCGGAAATGGATTTGTTAAACACTTGGAAGCGGCTACAACAGGGTCGTGTAAATTGGTGGTGCCGCTTATTCACTGGTATGAACTGATCAAGATGAGCCAAGACAAGGTGCTTAAAATTGTCATCACACCCGGAGAGGCCATGATCGGAAGGGTCACCGTAAATGTGGTAACTACATTTTTTGAAACAGACCGAATCCTGAGAAGCATTCCCCTAGCTGCCAATCCCAAAACCCTCGATTATTTAAAATTGGAATATCAAGGCTATACCCCGGAGGAACTTGAATTTAATCAGGTAGTGTCCAAAATAGAAGAGGCAAAACGGGAATTTGACGAATGTGTAGCTTCAGCGGCCTACATCCTGAGTCCTTTAAGGATTTCAAAGAAGGAATTGATGAAAATGGTTTTGCAGCGATTAAAGGAAAAAGAGAAAATTGATTTTGAGATCTAGGATCTACTACGCTTCCTGAAAAGCTATAAATCTCAGTGTCAGCCAGCCCATTTAATGGCAGTTACCGTTTGATTTGATCCTTAAAAAGAAGCTATAAGTATTAGCTAAGACCCTGTTTTTGTGCAAATCGTGTGCAAATGAAAAAGGCACTTTCGAAAATATATTCGTAAGTGCCTCATTATCAGGAGCCCCCTGCCGGGATCGAACCAGCGACCTACTGATTACAAGTCAGTTGCTCTACCAGCTGAGCTAAGGAGGCCTTTATATGCGTTTTAGCATATAACACTTACCGAAAACGCAATAGAATATTGTCTATTTCCTTTAAATGCGATGCAAATATAGCTGTCTTGTACGAAGCAATCAAGGAAATGCCGAGGAAAGTTAAGTAGAATTTAATATCCCCTTAACACTGAGCTCCTTAAAATTCTCGGATAATGGAAAGCTTTTTCTTGAGGCGGTCTACCTCCTGTTCCGCCTTCTCGATCTTCTCGTCAAATTGGTCCTTCAGCTTGTCTGCTGTCTTGGATGCTGCAAAGAATTCAAGATTGTTTCTCCAAAGGGTAATGTTGTTTTCCAGATCTGAGATTTGTTTGCGGATCCCGTGCTCTTTCTTGTTAAGTACCCGTGCGCTGTTCGGATCGGTCTGCAGTTTATTCAAGTTGAGCCTGAACAGAAACTCTTCCCTACCCTGACCGTCTACACCAAGCCGCTCTACGTATTGGTCTACCGCATCGGCAAACTTGGCAGCTATATCCTTGATGCTCTTTCTGGGTACGAACCCAATTTCATTGTAGGTCCTGACATATTCTTCCAGCTTATCCGTGGTGAGCGCGTTAGCTTCCTGGGCATCCGCTAAAATCTGTTTGCAAAGGGCTTCTTTCTGTTTCAGGTTGTTGTCAAATTCCTGATTTGCCTCTTTGTTTGTGCTCCTTCTACTCTGAAAGAACGCGTCGCAAGCTGTCTTAAACCGGCGGTAAAGATCCTCCCGGATTTTCTCCGGCATAGGTCCCAGTTCTTTCCACTCCTTCTGCAGACCAATGAGGTCATTGGCAGTGCTTTTCCAGTCGGTGCTTTCTTTCAACTTCTCTGCCTCTGCTATTAACGTTTCTGCCTTATCCTTATTCTGTTTTCTTACCTCATCAAGCTCTTTGAAAAAGTGGTTTTTGTGGTTAAAAAACTGCTTAAATAGTCCCCAAAACTTGCGGTTGATTTCCCTTCCGTTTTCACGGGGCACAGGCCCTACGCTTTCCCACTCCTTCTGTATGGCGAGCATTTCCTTGGTTTTAGCATTCCAATCTTTGATACGGTCGGCTTTAAAATCTTTAAAAGGCACCAATTTCTCAATCATGTCCAGTTTTCGCTCCAGGTTCTCTTTCAGCGAAACTTTTTGCCCTTCATAATACTCCTTCCTCCTGGAATAAACAGCGTCAGAAGCCGCCTTAAAACGATGCCATATTTTTTCTTGTTCTTCCCTAGGTACGGGGCCTAAATGCTTAAATTCCTCGTGTAACTCATTAAGGGTCTTAATGGCTTCTTTCAGGTCTTCCTGCTCCATAAGCCCCTCAGCTTTTTCACAAAGTTCCGTCTTTTGCTCTAAGTTCTTCTTCCTGTCCAGCTCCTTCAACTCGAAGTAAATACTCCGATTGTCATAATACCTGTCCATAAGGGCATTGTAAGATGCCCAAAGATTTTTATTTTGATTTGCGGGAACGGGACCGATGCTTTTCCATTCTTCCTGAATGGCTTTGACGCCGTCAATGCTGGAGGTGGTTTCCTCACTGTCTACCAGTTCCCGTAGTTTATCTAATACCTGGTTTTTGGCAATTGCGTTTCGTTCTTTATTTCTTTCGATTTCCCGGAACTGCTTGTTGCGTTTGTCTTTAAAATCATGCACCAAGCTAAAAAATTCTTTGTCCAACTCATCTCCGCGATAGGCAAAATCATCCTCAGATCCGCCCTCTGCCAAAAAAACTTCTAATGCAGCCTCTTTTTCCTTCTGGAAGTTTTCCTCATATACCCCCTTCAGTTCGTTGGCCTTTCTTTCCTGCTTTATAAGGTTATCTGCTTTTAATACTTCCTTGATTTCATGAACCAATTGGGCCTTTGAAAAATTGCCAAAATCCGGAGATTCGTCTTCGTGGTCATGTGAATCCTCATCATGGTGCTCTTCACCGGCAACTGGGACTTTCTGCGTTCCGCCTGCATCCGAAGAAGCCGAAGCGTCTACCTCGTCGCTTACCGGTACAGATGGAGTTTGGCTTTCTTCTAACACCACCTCCGTATTAGCCTCTACTGGTACTGGCATAGGTTCAACCGACTCAGGACGATCAAGCTGCTTATCCGTGGAGGAATCTTTCCCGACCGATTCAGCATCTGCTCCTTTTGTGGTTTCTGAAGCCTCGACTGCCTCATCCTCTGTGGTCATTGAAGAGGAAATTGAGTTTGATTCCTCATTACCCGAACCGGGAGTTTCATCCACCAATTCAGTCACCTTTTTGTCTTCTTCAGACATTTCTTTGTCATTCTCCATAAATATCAAGCGTACTTGCTTCCGATTTTGCGCTAAACAAAAGTAATGATTTTGATTCAATTAAGCCTTGGGTCAATGGGATAATTTGCAAGAACCTGGTATTCTCCACCCATATTTCTCAGGATTTCGCGCCAAAGCTCGTCCGGATCAGAGGAGAAAATATTCTTTGTGAAGTGATTATCGCATATAATCCATGAATTTTGCTGTAACTCCGCATCCAGCTGCCCTTCCGACCAACCAGAATACCCGATAAAAAACCGGAAATTTTCCAGATCGACAGTACCAAGCTGATGCTTTTCCACCAATTCAGAAAAATCGCCACCCCACCAAAGTTGGTCCCCAAGCCCTACGCTCCCTTCGAGAACCCTGTCCCCAAAATAAATAAAATGCAGCGTATTCTGCTCCACCGGCCCTCCCACATAAACCTGTGATTCCATAAATGGCATACCATCCAGCAAATCAGCTAATTTGAACATGGAGAGTTTGTTTAAGACGAGTCCGAAAGAACCCTTCTCACTGGAGTCACAGAGCAACACGACTGACCGTACGAAGTTCTCGTCTTGCAGGAAGGGCTCCGAAATCAACAAGCACCCGGATGATGGCGGTATGTTTGTATTAACATTCATCAAAATTCGTTACATTAGAGGGCTTTAAGATAAAGCAAAAAAACTTAAATCCAATACCTTTGCTTTCTTAAATTAGTATTCCGGAAAAATAACTAAAATAATGAAAATTGCAAGCCTAAGAAAGGAGTATTCTTCCAATTTATTAGAAATAAATAAGGTTGATCCAAATCCCTTAGTACAATTTAAATCCTGGATGGAAGCATCCATTGAAGATGGGGTCTTAGAGCCAAACGCCATGCACTTGGCTACCGTCACCTCGGACAACCGTCCTTCATCCCGCATTGTGTTGTTGAAGGGCATAGACCACGGCTTTGTTTTCTTCACTAATTATGAAAGTAAAAAAAGCAAAGAACTGCAGGCGAATCCCTTTGCTTCTTTGACCTTTTTCTGGGCTCAAATGGAGCGGCAGGTGAGAATAGAAGGTTTTGTGGAAAAAGTATCCGTAGAGGAATCGGACGATTATTTTCTATCCAGACCTTTGGAAAGCCAAATCGGAGCATGGACTTCTCCCCAAAGCGAAGAAATACCGGACAGAGCATTTTTGGAAAAACGAAAACAGGAAGTAGAGCAGCGCTTTGCCTCCGAAGAGCTCAGACGACCTCCACACTGGGGCGGATTCCGTCTACTGGCAGATAAGGTCGAGTTTTGGCAGGGTGGCCCAGCGCGGCTGCACGACCGCATCCTATACAGCCTCAGTCCTTCCGGAACATGGCAGCTTAAGCGACTCGCCCCCTAATGGAGGCTTTCTAAGGTATATTAGACTGCTGACTTAGATAAAATCGAACAGGTTTCGTATTCCTGGTACGCGCTCCACGGTAAACCCTTCTCCGTATTTTACTGAAATTTTGTGGCCAAACTCTTTCGCCCTTGCCTCAATAAAATCTAGAAATCCGGGACTCGATATAAAGCTTTCTGGCTCGTTGCTGTCTGGATCGTAAAACTGGGACTTGAAAGCTAGAATACTGGCCTTTTTCACGTCCCAATAGGCAGAGATATCGACGACAAAATCAGGTTCTATGTAGTTGTTTTGGATATAGTGAAACACCGATTTGGGCCTCCAAGCCTCTTGAGGGATGCCCTCCCAGGCCGTCTCAAGCATCCGGAGTCCGCTGGCAAAGCAGGCCTTAGAGGCTAGGCTTCCTCCCTTTCCATGATCGGGATGACGGTCCGTTACGGCATTTGCCAGGACGATTTCGGGTTTGTATTTACGAATGATTCGTGCGATGGCTACCTGATGCGCTTTGTCCTCAGAAAAAAACACATCGGAGAAGCCTAGGTTGTGCCGGGCAGTTAGGCCAAGTATTTTCGCAGCCTCTTCGGATTCCTGAAGGCGAACCGCAGGCGTTCCACGGGTACCCATCTCTCCCTGTGTAAGATCAAGGATTCCCACCTTGAACCCTTGGGCAATATGCGCTGCAATGGTACCAGAACAAGATAGTTCCGCATCATCGGGGTGCGCCGCGATTACCAGTATATCTAATTTACTCATGCTTTCTTTATCTGATTTTTAATCCCATCCCCACACGGAGAACGGTCGACGAAGAGATATTATTCATCCGTGTAATATGGGACACAGAGACCCCGTACCTTCTGGCGATTACCGAAAGGTTTTCTCCGTTTCTTACCCGGTGGACCACGGCTTCATTCATTTTAAGGACATGTTCAAAACTGGATGAACTTACCAGAAATACTGACTGTCTTAAGGTATGGGCAGTGAAATCATACATTTCTTCGGGATTGATGGATAGGCCCTTATACCTTACTTCAAAATGCAGGTGTGGGCCGGTGCTTCGTCCGGTACTGCCTCCCAAACCGATCACATCTCCAGCTCGGACTTCCGTACCTACAGTCACCCTTAGCTTGGAAAGGTGCCCATATATTGTTTCCAGCCCGTTTCGATGTCGGATAAGAACAAAATGCCCATATCCGTACCGGTCGTATGAGGCCATTCTTACGATGCCGTCAAAGGCCGCATACACGTCATCTCCCGTGGTCAACCTTAAATCGACCCCATGATGCCAGCGAAATCTACGCAACCCAAATGGAGAGCTTAGCCTACTGTCCTTTAGCGGCATGCTCCAAAGGGATCCATTTGGTGGATCGTATAGTCTTATGGATACCGTATCTGAAAAGCCCTTGGGGTCAAAGTCATAGATATCAATTTTTTTGCTGTCCCAGGAGGAAAAGTATTCATAGGCAGTGACCCAAATACTGTCTATTAACACTTGCTCCGACACCCGTACCAATTGATTGGTAGGCACCCAGACAATAGATAACGTATCCTCATTTACGATGGAAAGGCGTTTCTTTAGATCGACCTTTCCGGTAAAAATGAGGGAATCTGTTCCCCGCTGCAAATTGTAGAGGTACTCCTGTACATCAAACGGCTGAATTTTTTTCTGGTCCGGAATTAATACCCTCTGTGGATTGGTTTTTTTAATCAGCCGCTGATTAAGCTGCCCTACCGCGATTCCTGGAAGACTCCAAAGAAAAAACAGGATAAAACAGGTTCGCCAGTTTGGATCCATGAACACGCCTTAGGTAAGTTCGTGCTCAGCCAGATACCTTTCTGCGTCCAAGGCTGCCATACAACCCGTTCCTGCGGCTGTAACAGCTTGTCTGTAAACATTATCCTGGGCATCCCCGCAGGCAAAGATGCCTGGTATGTTAGTTTTTGTTGTTCCCGGAATGGTCTTTATATAGCCGCTATCATCCATGGTGATAAACGGCTTGAAAATTTCGGTGTTTGGTTGATGTCCTATAGCGACAAAAAAAGCACTTACAGGAAGGTCATAGGTTTCGTCTGTTTTGTTGTTTTTCAGCCTCACGCCCACGACTTCTTCGTCTCCAAGGATCTCTACCGTCTCATGATTCCAAAGAATTTCGACCTTGGGGTTCTTCATCACCCTATTCTGCATTATTTGGGAGGCCCGAAGTTCATCCCTGCGTACGATCATATATACTTTGCTACAAATGTTGGAAAGGTAGGAGGCTTCCTCACATGCCGTGTCTCCACCGCCAACAATAGCAACTTCAAGACCCCTGAAAAAAAATCCGTCACAAACGGCGCATGCCGATACACCTTTTCCATTTAGCCGGGTCTCACTTTCCAGTCCAAGCCATTTAGCCGAGGCTCCGGTAGATATGATTATTGTTTCAGCAATCAGTGGAACAGCATCATCAACAGTTACCCTATAAGGCCGGGAATCGAAATTGACATCGGTAATAAGCCCGTAGCGGACTTGGGTACCAAAACGTTCCGACTGCTTTCGGAAGTCTTCCATCATCTCCGGTCCCATGACCCCATCCGGATACCCTGGATAGTTCTCCACATCATTGGTTATAGTAAGCTGGCCTCCAGGTTGAATGCCGGTATAAAGCACCGGATTTAGACCCGCTCTAGCCGCATAGATCGCAGCGGTATAGCCTGCGGGACCTGACCCGATGATTAGCACCTTTATCTTTTCAATTTCCTCACTCATGTATACTGCATTTAAAAGAAAGGCAAATTTTGCTATTTTTACAAAATAAACAAAGCGCCAGCCTTGGTGAAAATATCCGCGATTAACGATTTTTAACGTTAGCAGGTACAAAAAAGAGGGGTATCAAGTACCCCTCTTTTTGAAAGCTATGAATATGGGATTGGTTATCCCAAGTAGGGCTTGAGCGTCTTACTCCTAGACGTATGTCTTAGCCTTCGGATTGCCTTTTCTTTGATCTGCCGAACCCGTTCCCGGGTGAGGTTGAATTTCTCCCCGATCTCTTCAAGCGTCATGGCATGTTCGCCGTTCAATCCGAAGTATAGGGTGATGACGTCGGCTTCACGCTGCGTGAGCGTCGAAAGCGCGCGTTGCACTTCTTTGCGAAGGGAATCAGTCATCAAGCCATCATCCGGCTTCGTTTCACCATCGTTTTCGAGCACATCCAAAAGGCTGTTTTCTTCCCCTTGAACAAAAGGCGCATCCATAGATACATGTCTCCCGGAAATTTTCATCGTGTCCACCACCTCACCGGCAGTAACCTCCAACACTTCCGCAAGTTCTTCAGGAGACGGCTCGCGCTCGAATTTCTGTTCCAACTCGGAAAAGGTCTTACTGATTTTATTTAGGGACCCGACACGGTTCAGCGGAAGCCTTACTATACGGGACTGCTCAGCGAGTGCTTGAAGTATAGACTGCCTAATCCACCATACAGCATAGGAAATAAACTTAAATCCACGTGTCTCATCAAAGCGCTGTGCAGCCTTTATAAGTCCCAAATTCCCCTCATTGATCAAATCACCCAAGGACAGACCTTGGTTCTGATACTGTTTGGCTACAGATACAACAAACCGGAGATTAGCTTTCGTAAGCTTTTCCAAGGCAAGTTGATCACCCTCTCTGATTCGTTTTGCCAATATGACTTCCTCATCAGCGGTAAGAAGATCTACTTTACCTATTTCCTGTAAGTATTTATCCAGAGACTGACTTTCTCTGTTGGTAATCTGTTTGCTTATTTTTAGCTGCCTCATTCAAATATCTGATTTTTTTGCCTCACTAATAACAGAAGTAAACTTTAAATAAGTTCAAACCGGTTTGCTATTTAGAACTTTTTTAAGATTTTCAGGCCGATTTATCGGATTTATCACCTTTTGGAAGCAACACTTTTCTGGAAAGTTTGTATTTCCCTGTTTTTTTATCCACGTCTATTAGCTTGACGGTGATTTCCTCGCCGGACTCAAGTACGCCGTCCATGGATTCCAGCCTCTCCCATTTGATTTCAGATATGTGGAGCAATCCGTCCTTTCCTGGCATAAATTCCACAAATGCCCCAAACGGCATTATGTTCTTTACTTTACCGGTATATACTTCACCGATCTCAGGCTGGGCCACTATAGCCCGGATTCTGCGGATAGCTTCATCCATTGAATCCTGATTGTTGGAGAAAATGTTGATTTTGCCCTTGTTGTCAACTTCCTCAATAATAATGGTCGCGCCGGTATCCTTTTGGATTTCCTGAATAACTTTCCCTCCTGGTCCAATGACGGCACCAATAAGTTCCTTCGGAATTTCCATATTTTTAGACCGTGGCGCATGCGGCTTATAGTCAGATTTTGGTTGAGCCAATGTCTTGGATATCTCATCAAGGATATGTAATCGGCCTTTTTTGGCTTGATACAGCGCTTCTTTCAACACGTTATAATCCAAGCCTTCCACTTTAAGGTCCATTTGACAAGCAGTGATTCCCTTTGCGGTACCTGTCACCTTGAAGTCCATATCGCCCAAGTGATCTTCGTCACCTAAAATATCTGAAAGGATTGTGTAATTGCCGGTCTTGGCATCTGAAATCATCCCCATTGCAATACCAGTCACGGCTGATCTAATGGGTACTCCAGCATCCATGAGGGCCAATGATCCGGCACAAACAGTGGCCATAGACGAGGATCCGTTAGATTCAAGAATATCTGAGACGATCCGGATTGTATACGGATTTTCAGAATCTGGAGGAAGGACACGCTTCAGCGCACGCATGGCAAGATTTCCATGCCCTACTTCGCGTCTACCGGGACCCCGGTTTATTTTCACTTCCCCAGTACTGAATCCAGGAAAATTGTAATGCAGGTAAAACTTATTGTATCCAGAATGTACCGCTCCATCGATCATCTGCTCGTCCAATTTGGTACCTAGCGTACAGGTGGTAACGGACTGGGTCTCTCCCCTGGTAAATACTGCGGAACCATGTGCTGAAGGCAGGTAATCCACTACAGACCAAATAGGACGAATTTCATCCGGATTTCTGCCGTCAAGACGCTTCTTTTCCAAGAGGGTAAAATTCCTTGCCGCTTCTTTGTGAATTTTCCCAAAATACTGCCCAATAAGGGAAGCGTTGTACGGATGGTCTTCCCCTAAACTCTCTACGAACTCGTCTTTAATTGCCTTTATCAGCTCTGAACGCACACTTTTGTTAGCGATTTGTCTGCTTACTGCAAGGTAGCATTTGTCGTACACCTCAGCTTTCATTTTCTCCATCAGGGCTTCGTCATGGGTCTCATGAATATACTCCCGCTTGACATCTTTTCCTACTAACGATGTAAGCTCCTTTTGAACCTGGCAATGACGCTTAAGCTCTTCATGGGCATACTGCAGCGCTTCTACCATTTCATCTTCAGAAACCTCATCGCCTTCTCCCTCCACCATTAGGATAAACTCCTCCGAACCTGCCACAATCAATTCTAATGTAGCCTTTTTGAGATCTGAAGGCTTTGGGTTAATATGTAGTTTCCCATCAATCTTTGCGACCCTTACTTCCGAAATTGGCCCATTAAAGGGAATGTCGGAAACGGCTATGGCAGCGGAAGCCGCTAGTCCTGCCAGGCAATCGGGCAGCACCTCCTCATCGGAGGACATCAGGGTGATCGTAATGTTCGTATCGGCATGATAATCATCTGGAAAAATCGGACGTATAGCTCGGTCAACTAAGCGGCTGATGAGTATTTCATAATCGGAAAGTCTTCCCTCCCGCTTCAAAAACCCGCCGGGAATCTTTCCGGAAGCTGCAAATTTCTCTTGGTAATCCACTGACATAGGAAGAAAATCAACCCCCTCTCCAGCTTCCTTCTTGGTGACAACTGTAGCCAACAACATGGCCTTGCCCATTCTTACGACTACCGCTCCGTCAGCCTGTTTGGCTAATGCTCCGGTCTCAATCGTGATTTCTCTTCCATCTTCCAAGAGTATGGACTTGCTAATAACATTTGGTAACATAAAATCCTTTGATTCTGTGAGGTGAATAGTTATAAAAGTAAGGTTTACTAGATGAAGTGAAAAAAAGTAAGGTTCCTCCCTTGAAGAACCTTACTAAAATCTTATTTACGAATTCCCAGTTCTGCGATGATAGACCGATACCGCTCAATATCGATCTTTACGAGGTAATTCAATAAACTTCTTCTTTTACCAACAAGCTTTAATAGGCCTAATCTGGACGAGTGGTCCTTCTTGTTGGTTTTTAAGTGCTCAGTCAAATGCTGAATACGATAGGAAAACAGAGCGATTTGAGACTCTGGTGAACCCGTATCGTTATCTGCTTTTAACCGACCATGATTTTTAAACAACTCAGTTTTCTTCTCTTTAGTTAAATACATGCTTAGTCAAACTAGTTACGGATACTATTATAAAATATCCACAAAGATACGATTAATATTTTTAATTATGAAAGTTCTTCTTTCAACTTTTCCTTCTTGCGAAAAGCTGCCCACCAAATCCTTGCTCGCTGAAATAGACCGTAATAGAAATCCGCTTCGAAAATCCGCGCATCCCTACGTGCCTGTCTTAGAAAAAACAATCCGAATGGAATGAGAGCAAGATTGGAAAATGCCGTTCCAAAGAGAGGATCTGCTACGCCTTCCTTTGCCCACTTCTCTCCCGTGATCGTCAACATATAATAGAGAACGAAAAAAATGATTGACACCAGTACCGGCATCCCCAAGCCACCCTTTTTGATAATGGCTCCCAATGGGGCACCTATCATAAACATGACAAAACAGGCAATCGCTTGGGTGTATTTTTGATACCAGGAAATCTGAAATCTCCTAAACTCACGTTGAAGCGCGTCTACTTCATTTTTGTTGGTGGTGAAATTGTTTTTTATGTTTCTCGCGGTAGTTAAGCCGCCCGACGCCGCAGAAATTGCATAGCGCTTTGTTTGCCTAAGCGAGTCGATCGCATCTCTTTGGGCCGGTGTCAGGGTGATAGTTTCTTCCTTAGGAGCGGATATTGGCTCGCTACTTGTCACTAACTTCGAGTTATCCACATCATTTTGGTCGATAGGTACTGAATCAGCCACAATAACGGAGTCTATCGAATCCGGAAAAGCACTAATTGTATCGTTTAATTCAGGAACATTCAACTTTGGCTGATCAGCAGGGAGTTCGGATGCGGGAGGAGTCTCGAGTGGTTGTCCGGAAAGCACATTCTCTGCCCGCGCCTCAATGTCATATTCAGCCTGATACTTCAGGTTCCGAAGAGAATCCGCAATCTCACGCTTGCGCGCTATGTCCGGAGGAGGCACCAGTTTTCGGTTTCGCCCAAAGAAGGGATACGACGCCTCCGTATTTACATAGTTGTAAAAATACTTCAGGTTGAGTGAAAGATCCATCGAGTCCAGGTCTTCTCTAATTTCACTGATGTTTTTGATAGACCGGTTGTTTGACCATAGATTTTCTGGCGTGCGGTTCATCTCAAAGGCATCTAGACTGAATACCATTTGATTGGTGGTAAATTGGGTTCGGTTAAAGGTTGCCGGTTTTTCTGTAATTCCGCGCTGCCCCTGCCCTTCCTGATAGCTGTAGCCATTATACAGGACCAGTTGCATGTACCGCTCATTAAAAAACGGCTCCATTCTTCCTGAATCCGCCGTGATCACATGGATATTTCCCTGACCAGATGTATGGTCATAGATCAGTACATCCTGCAGGCGCACCTCATCAATCTTTTTGTTTACTTTAATACTGTAGTTTGGAATTCCGTTATAGAATACTCCCTCTTTTATGTCCAAAGCGGGCGATTTCATACGGATATCGTAAAGGAGGCCAAAGGTTTTAAGATTAACCCTAGGAACGAGGAAATTATTGGAAAGAAACGCGGCGATGGTGAGAAAAAAAACGAAAACCCCTATAGGAAGAAGTGCACGAAGCAGCGAAATACCACTGCTCTTGATGGCGGTAAGTTCAAAATGTTCGCCTAAGTTACCGAAGGTCATCAGTGAGGAAAGCAGTACGGCCAAGGGCAGGGCCATCGGTGATATACTTATAACGAAATAGCCAATCAATTCCATGTAGACCATAAAAGGAAGGTCTTTACCGAAAATCTCGTCGAAGTATTTCAGCATGTTCACCGTGAGCAGTATAAAATCCACCACGATGAAGGTAAGAATAAAGGGTCCTATAAAGGACCCCAAGATTAACTTGTCTAATTTCTTCATGAATGGGTATTCAGGAAAAGGGGCCTATGCTGATTACGCTGCAAAGGTCTCGATATTATATGAAAATTGATAATATTCGCATGGCTATCCGCCGATTATTTCCTTAAGCAGCGTGATAAGCCCTTCCCATATTTCTTGTTGCTCCTGTTCGTCATAGGTATCCCCATAGTCGATGACACGTAAATAAAACGTTTGTGTAAGTTCGTTTTCTTCCAGTTTGAACTCGATAAAGGCATTGTCCACCTGTTCTCCCTCTGCATCTTCGGGATCAAAAAATTCAAATTTCACATGGTGGTTGAGACGCATGATGGTCGGCTTCGCAAAATGGTTTTCACCGTCATACACAAAATTAAAAACCTTATCCTCATTGATCGTTACATCGTCCGCAAACCACTGCGCAAGCCCACTAGCTGTACTCAAATAAGGATAAATAACCTTTTTCGAAGTATTTATCTGATAATCAGAAACAAATTTTTTCTTACCCATAGCAGTAATTATTCTAAAAAGAAAAAGTCTCACTTTTTGGTACCCCTCCTTGGAATTAAAGGAATAACCACACATATTTGCATTCCCAAATGGCGAGGTAGCTCAGTCGGTTAGAGCGCAGGATTCATAACCCTGAGGTCAGGGGTTCAACTCCCCTCCTCGCTACTCTTAGCTTCATGCCTGCATGAAGCTTTTTTCTTTCCTTCCAAGTATTAGTCCTTTTTGACGATAATCCTCCCCCAGAATGTTGAATGTAATATAGGGAAAATATTTCACAATGATTTTTTTGTTGCGAAAAAGACCAATAAAAAAACCCTCCAAAGAGGGTTTTTTTGTTTCGGTAAGTTAGTGCGGAACTTACTTTACTTTTTCAACTATCGCCTGAAATGCCTGAGGATGATTCATCGCAAGATCTGCCAAAACCTTTCGGTTTAGTTCGATTTCCGCCTTCTTGAGCATCCCCATTAATTGGGAATAAGATACACCGTGTAAGCGGGCACCTGCATTTATACGCTGGATCCAAAGCTTTCGAAACTCTCTTTTCTTAACCTTACGATCCCTATACGCGTACTGCAACCCTTTTTCATACTTGTTTTTTGCTACCGTCCAAACGTTTTTACCTCTTCCGAAGTATCCTTTGGTAGCTTTCAAAATTTTCTTTCTTCTAGCCCTAGAAGCTACTGAATTGACTGATCTTGGCATACGTGTTTAATTTTTGATACTTGGTGCCTTTCGGACTTATTTACCAAGCTTCTGGTGAAATAACTAACCTTGTTGAAATTGCTGAAAATTAGATGCGGAGCATTGCCTTTACCCGCCCTTGATCTGACTCGTGAACCATACCCATCTTTGTAAGGTTTTTCTTCCTTTTAGTGGACTTTTTGGTCAGAATATGGCTTTTATAGGCATGCTTTCTTCTGATTTTCCCGGTTCCCGATAGGGTAAACCGCTTTTTTGCACTGGATTTTGTTTTTACTTTTGGCATTGCGATATATATATATTTGTTGAAATTATTTCTTGCCGGCTTTTGGAGAAACGAAGATGTTCATACGCTTCCCTTCCATCTTAGGCAATTGTTCTACCTGACCAAACTCTTCAAGTGCTTGGGCAAACTTCAGCAAAAGCATCTCTCCCCTTTCTTTAAAAACGATTGTTCTTCCCACGAAGTGGACATAAGCTTTTACCTTTGATCCTTCTTTAAGAAAGTTGATGGCATGCTTCAGCTTAAAATCAAAGTCATGGTCATCAGTGTTTGGTCCAAACCTTATTTCCTTTACAACGGTCTTTGCAGCGTTCGATTTGATTTCCTTTTGCTTTTTCTTTTGCTCGTACTTAAACTTCGCATAATCAATCACTTTACAAACCGGAGGGGTGGCGGAAGGAGAAATTTCGACGAGATCAAGTCCGTTTTCTTCAGCAAGCTTAATGGCTTTGTCAGTAGGCATGACGGCGTTACCACCCTCCACAAAATCACCTACTACGCGGACCTCTCTTGCCCTGATTTTGGAATTTACCTTATATGGTTCTTCTTGTCTCGGTGTATACGTTCTTTTTCCTCTCAAAATGTTTATGGTTGTTTTTAGATTTAAACTGCAAATATCAAACAAATTTTGGATTATTAAAAATCCACCATTTGTTTATTTCAGCTTCACTTCTGTAAAGATGAAGCAATTATCTCCTTAAAATATCCGATGAATTCGGAAGCGGTAAAGGTCCCTACATCTCCTTCACCATGCTTTCGGAGTGATAACACCCCGTTTTCCTGTTCCTTCTCTCCCACAATAATCATAAATGGAATTTTCTTGACCTCCGCGTCCCGGATTTTTCGGCCTATTTTTTCATCCCTGTTATCTATACCGCCGGTAATATCACTATTCTCTAAACTTCGCTTCACCTCTTCCGCATACGCGGTATACTTTTCAGAAATAGGCAGGATAATTACCTGTTCGGGTGCAAGCCAAAGCGGGAAGTTGCCGGCACAATGTTCTATAAGCACAGCCACAAATCGCTCCAAAGAGCCGAAAGGTGCCCGGTGAATCATCACTGGTCTGTGCCGCTGATTATCTGCCCCTACATACTCCAACTCAAACCTGTCTGGTAACTGATAATCGACCTGAATGGTTCCGAGCTGCCAGCTTCTTCCGAGTGCATCTTTGACCATAAAATCAAGTTTCGGACCATAAAAAGCCGCTTCGCCCAACTCAGTAACCGTGGATAGGCCTTTCTCTGCCGCCGCCTCTATGATCGCACGTTCGGCCTTATTCCACGCCTCATCTTCACCGATATACTTTTGCTTGTCCGCTGGATCCCGAAGGGAGATCTGTGCCGTATACTCATTGAATCCAAGTGCCTTAAAAACGTATAGCACCAAATCAATTACTTTGACAAATTCAGCCTTTACCTGATCTTGTCGGCAAAATATATGGGCGTCATCCTGAGTAAATCCGCGCACCCGGGTAAGTCCGTGCAATTCGCCACTTTGCTCGTACCGGTAGACGGTACCGAACTCCGCATAGCGAACGGGGAGATCTTTGTAAGATCTTGGCTTACTCTTATAGATTTCGCAATGGTGCGGACAGTTCATCGGCTTTAGCAAAAAGGTCTCCCCTTCATTCGGCGTAGCTATAGGCTGAAAGGAATCCTTGCCATATTTCTCATAGTGCCCGGATGTTTCATAAAGTGCCTTGTGGCCAATATGGGGTGTGATTACCTGCTGATACCCGGTTTTATCTTGCTCCTTTTTGAGAAAATTCACAAGGCGCTCGCGAAGAAGCGTTCCTTTGGGCAACCAAAGCGGAAGGCCCATACCCACCTTTTCCGAAAAGGTAAACAGTTCCAATTCCCTGCCGAGTTTTCTGTGGTCCCGCTTTTTGGCTTCCTCGAGCATGGTCAGATACTCCTGCAGCTCCTTCGCCTTTGGGAATGTAATCCCATAGATGCGCGTCAGCATCTTGTTTTTTTCATTTCCGCGCCAATATGCACCGGCAATATTCAGGAGTTTTATGGCTTTGATAAACCCGGTATGGGGGATATGGGGTCCGCGACAGAGATCAACAAACGCACCTTGCTCATAAAAGGTGATACTGCCATCTTCCAAACCTTCCAAAAGATCCAGCTTGTATTCGTCGCCCTTTTTTTCGAAATATTCCACTGCGGCCGCTTTAGATACCGACCGCCGGACAAATTCATTTTTATGCTTCGCCAACTCCATCATCTTGGCCTCTATCCGCTCCAGTTCTGCACCGTCAAGCGACATCTCCCCAAAGTCTACGTCATAGTAAAATCCGTTTTCTATTGGAGGGCCTATACCGAATTTTATTCCGGGATACAATGCTTCGAGCGCCTCGGCCATAAGGTGCGCCGAAGAATGCCAAAAGGTCGACTTACCGAGCGCGTCGTTCCAAGTAAGCAATTCTATTCGTACGTCATTTTCAATCGGCCGGGTAGCATCCCAAACTTCTCCATTAACTTTTGCGGCTAGAACATTCCGGGCTAATCCCTCGCTTATACTACTGGCGACTTGAAGTCCGGTAACTCCCTTTTCAAATTGACGGACAGAATCGTCCGGAAAGGTAATTTTAATTTCTTGGGTAGACATGAAAATAAGTTATAATGTATGACGCCTTTACAAACAGGCGTACTCAATTGCTGCAAAGATGCGAATAGATCACGGGTTTTAAAAAGCTAGTACCTACTTATCTTTAAATTAAACAGGCAGAGATATTGAAACGCGCTCTCCAAAAACCGACTTTGATAGACAATGCCCGGATAAGGCTAACGCTTATTCGCCGCTTTCAAAACAATCCCAATTGATCATCTTCCTCGTCCTTTTTCACCTTCAAATCCACGGTTGACCCGATTTCTAAATCCTCATCCCCAGTTGCTTCAGCTGGCGTTTCCTTTTCTGAGGAACTCAGGCTTACCGCGTCGATCGGATGCTGCGAAAGTTTGTTTCCTATGGCTTTCCACCCCTTCACATCGATCAACATATCAATGTCATATTCCTGTTCCTCTTTCTCCTTGCCTTTGAGGACGGTCATCTTAATCTGTGCCTGCTTGTCCGTCGAAACCAGTTTCAGGTAAGAATGTTTGTGATCCGAGATGATGTTGAATTTCTTGTTCAGCGAAGTGGTTTCGATGAGAAACCGCTTCACAAAATACACCTTACTCCCACCGTCGTAGTAGATGGCTGACACAACACGGTCCGGAGAAAATTTCTCGATAAGCAAAACATGAGAGGGCTCATATCTGTTTGTCAACTCAAAACCTGTAACTTCATAATCCCCGTTTTTGTAAAATACGATGAGTTTGTCATCACCTAAAAAATTACCGATTAGTCTTCCCCGTTGATCAGTGTTGAGCCTTCCTATCGAAGCGTCATAATATATATTTAATCCACCTAAGGTAGATACCCCGTCCATCTTGTGCTGGATTTTGCGGACCGGGTATTTGGTAAGTATATTCCCCCCAGCTGCCCTACCTTTAATCTCAATGGTGCTGAAATCGAAGTCAAATACTTTGATCTTCGCTTTTGCCCCTTGTGTAAGGTAAATAGTGACGATCTCCGCCTCTCCATTGGGGTTGGCCGTCATGTACAGGACTTTCGACCCCTTGGTTCCCTTTGTCAGGTCGTACTCCCTATCCCGTGTCACAGCCAATACCTGAAAACGCTTAACCATTGTCTTGCCGGATGTTCCGTCTAAGTATATGAGGTTATACACCATTCGTTCATCACCTTTCCGGTAAACGGCCACGTGAATGATATCCTTCCCTACAAAGCCCTTGTCCTGAATCTTACTGACAACGCACACGCCATCCTTGCGGAAGACAATGACATCATCCAGATCTGAACAATCACATACAAATTCATCCTTCTTTAAGCCATAACCGATAAAGCCATCAGCTCGGTTAACGTAAAGTTTGGCATTATTGGCTGCAACTATCGTCGCTTCTATGGTGTCGAAAGCCCTGATTTCGGTCTTTCTTTCCCGCCCTTTTCCGTATTTCTGCAACAGATTTCGGTAGTAATCTATGGCATAGGCAGTAAGGTGCTTCAGATGGTGGTTCACTTCGTTCAATTCCTCCTGAAGCTTCCGCATAAGTTCATCTGCCTTAAAGGCGTCAAACTTGGAGATACGTTTGATTTTGATCTCAGTAAGCCGGACAATGTCCTCTGTCGTGATTTCTCTGTAAAATTGCGGCTTAAAGGGCGTCAATCCTTTATCTATGGTCTGTATGACGGCTTCCCAGGTTTCGCACTCTTCGATGTCCCTATAGATTCTATTTTCGATAAAGATTTTTTCCAACGATGAGAAAAGCAACTTTTCCATCAATTCCCCACGCCGGATCTCCAGTTCCCGCTTAAGCAGCACTTTCGTCTGCTCAGTATTGAACCTCAGTATATCATTTACCGAAAGAAAGACAGGTTTTTCGTCAATAATAACACAAGCATTGGGAGAGATGCTGACCTCACAGTCTGTAAAGGCGTATAGCGCATCAATGGTCATGTCTGGCGATTGGCCAGGAGCCAGTTGTATCTGAATCTCCACATCCTTAGCCGTATTATCGACCACCTTCTTGATTTTGATTTTCCCTTTGTCATTCGCTTTGATAATGGATTCTATAAGCGAGTTTGTCGTGGTTCCGAACGGGATGTCTTTGATCAACAGGATTTTGTTGTCCTCTTCTTCAATTCGCGCGCGGACTTTTACGCGGCCGCCACGCTTGCCTTCGTTGTATTCGGAAAAATCCGCCATCCCGCCTGTGGGGAAGTCGGGAAGGATTTGAGTAGCACCCCCCTCAAGAATCTGAATGGATCCTTCAATCAGCTCACAAAAATTATGCGGCAGGATCTTTGTCGACAAACCAACGGCAATTCCCTCCACGCCTTGGGCGAGCAACAGCGGAAACTTGACGGGTAGTGTAACAGGTTCCTTTTTTCTACCGTCATAAGAAAGTTGCCACTCTGTAGTTTGCGGGTTAAATACTACTTCCAAGGCAAACTTGGAAAGTCGGGCCTCTATGTATCTCGAGGCGGCGGCACTGTCCCCTGTCCGAATATCCCCCCAGTTACCCTGCGTTTCGATGAGCAGCTCTTTTTGCCCGAGATTGACAATAGCGTCTCCAATAGAAGCGTCACCGTGGGGATGGTATTGCATGGATTGTCCAATGATGTTGGCCACTTTGTTGAACCTGCCGTCGTCCATTTCCTTCATGGCATGGAGAATACGCCGCTGCACGGGCTTTAGTCCATCCTGTATGGCAGGTACCGCACGCTCCAAAATAACATATGACGCATAATCCAAAAACCAGTCCTTGTACATGCCCGTGACGGGAATGGATTGGTGCAAACTTTCTCCGTTTTCTTCGGGGATATTTTCAGTCGTATCGCTCATTTTAAACTTAAGTATTTCCCAAACATTTCGTTACGTCCCAGTGCCACGGCAAGGACAATCAGAAACAAGCCTTTAGGCTAGGTCTTATTCCCGTTCAAAAAGTAAATTAGGCAGCTTCTATTTCCTCTTCCACTTCAGGGCCTGCCGGGTCATCATGGATGACGTCCTTTTCAACCTTGAGATTTTCTATAATAAAATTCTGCCTGTCGGGAGTGTTTTTCCCCATATAAAATCCCAGTAAATCAGCAATCTTTGTCTCTTTCCGCAGGATAATGGGCTCCAAACGAATATCCTCTCCAATGAACCCTCCAAATTCTCCCGGAGAGATCTCCCCAAGCCCTTTAAACCGCGTAATTTCTGCCGACTTTCCGAGTTTGTGAATAGCCCGCTGACGCTCCTCATCGGTGTAGCAATAGATGGTTTCCTTTTTGTTCCGTACCCGAAACAGCGGGGTATCCAAGATATACAAATGGCCATTTTTGACCAGATCCGGGAAAAACTGGAGGAAGTAGGTCATGATCAACAGGCGAATGTGCATGCCGTCCACGTCGGCGTCAGTGGCGATCACAATCTTTCGGTAGCGGAGATTTTCAATGCCATCTTCGATGTTCAGGGCGTGCTGAAGCAGGTTAAATTCCTCGTTTTCATAAACGACCTTTTTGGTCATTCCGTAACAGTTCAAAGGCTTACCCCTCAACGAGAAGACCGCTTGCGTCTGCACGTCCCGCGACTTGGTGATGGAACCTGAGGCAGAATCCCCCTCCGTAATGAAAAGCATCGTCTGGTTTCTAAGCTCTTCGTTGGCTTTGGGGTCGTCATAATGTGCCCTGCAGTCCCTAAGTTTTTTATTGTGAAGGTTGGCTTTCTTGGCGCGCTCGTTTGCCAGTTTCTTGATGCCCGAAATTTCCTTTCTTTCCCGCTCAGACTGCAAAATACGTTTGAGCAAGGCATCTGCTGCCGATGGATTTTTGTGCAAGTAATTGTCAAGGGCATTTTTAATAAAATCAGTGACAAACGTCCGCAAGGTCGGTCCGTCTGGGCCTATGCTCTGCGATCCCAATTTAGTTTTTGTTTGGGATTCAAACACCGGCTCCTGCACCCTTACGGCGATTGCGGCCACCACACTCTGACGGATATCGGAGGCGTCATAGTCTTTTTTGTAAAACTCACGGATTGTCTTTACAATTGCCTCCCGAAAAGCCGCTAAATGGGTGCCCCCTTGAGTGGTAAACTGTCCGTTGACAAAAGAATAATATTCTTCCCCATATTGGTTGCTATGGGTCATTGCCATTTCTATATCAGTACCCTTTAAGTGAATGACCGGATAGCGGATGCTATCCTCATCAACTTTTCTGTTCAACAGGTCATACAGGCCCCTTTCCGAAAAAAACTTCTTACCGTTATAATTGATCGTCAAGCCTGCATTGAGGAAGGCATAATTCCAGATCTGGTTTTCCAGGTATTCCGGGATAAAGTGGTAATTTTTGAATACAGAAGCGTCAGGGGTGAAGATGATTTTTGTGCCATTTCGGTCGGAGGTTTTCTCGATTGCGCGGTCGGCGATCAAGATTCCCTTTTCAAATTCGGCAACCTTTGTCTCTCCTTCCCGAAATGACTGCACCTTGAAGTAGTCTGACAGTGCATTGACCGCTTTGGTACCCACCCCGTTGAGTCCAACGGATTTTTGAAATGCTCCGGAATCGTATTTTCCCCCTGTGTTTATCTTGGATACGCAGTCGATAACTTTACCTAAGGGAATCCCTCTTCCATAGTCGCGAACTTCCACGCGATGTTCAGAAATCTTGATATCGATGGTCTTACCGTGCCCCATCATGTGTTCGTCAATGCTGTTGTCGAGAATCTCTTTGACCAGTACATAAATTCCGTCATCTTGTGCACTTCCGTCGCCAAGCTTACCGATATACATTCCCGGCCTTAGCCGGATATGTTCCCTCCAATCGAGGGATTTGATGCTGTCTTCGGTGTATTTTACATTGTCGGCCATATATGCAAAGAATTTTTCTTTAAGGTTAAAATTAAGCGGTGTGTTTTACCTGTCCGATTCGTTTGGTCAGGATGTAGAAAAAAACCAGGACCCAGACCCCGATCAACACCGGCGCGAGGTAAAAAAAGAAATTAAATTCCGAACTGCTGATCTCATTTTGGTTTGTGATGCTGTGCAGATAGAACACCATTGTCACCGTGGCGATGTTCAGGACGGCAGCAAAGGAATAAAGCCATGAAAGCATCTGCTCGCGAAACGGTTCCCCTCGCGGGAACACCCTTCTTAGCATCGGGGAAAAATGCGTTTCGATCATTTTTGCCGGAAGCATTAGCAGGACGTTTACGAACAGAAACACCCCGATAAACAAGTAGAAAAAGGTCTCTTTCGTAAATTGCTTCAGCGGCAATCCTCTGTCGGACAGTTCATAGGTGACGAATTCAGGTGAAGCTGAGTAAATATATAGAAAGACGATAAGAAACAACAGGATGGTCAATCCATAAAACGCTTTGGACAGTCGTCGATACATAAGGTTTTCCAATTAGGCCGCTAATATAAAAATTTATAAGTTCAGTTCCGGCCTAAGTGTTTTGAGGAAGGGCCAAATTCCAGCAAGATGCCGCATTGTCAATTTGTTAGGGGTTGGAAATTTTCTGATTGGTTTTGTGGGGGATTAGAATGATGCAAAATATGGTGAAAATGTTTGGGGATTAACATTGATAGACATTATTGAAGTAAAATGTGGATCAAATATTTAAGAAACCTTCCTATTGGCAGTCAGGTATGGCTTGCCGTAAAATATAGTCTAACATAAATATTGTCAAAACTTTTTTTAGAAGGGTCAACTCACAGAACGGGATTAAACCCCTCAGTAGCTTAGGTTAAAACCGGTGGTTGGGAGTTATTTTTTGATTTATGTATTTGCAACCGAATTGCGGCTTTATACTTCAAAATCAATAATTAAACGCTTGAGATCTCATAATTTTGTTATGTTGTTAAAAAGTTCTTCAACTGTCATAACCTTATTTTTGGTTATCATGATTTTTGTATGGTCTATCAACTCAATCATTCCTCCGTCTGTTCTCAATATTTTCTTTATGTAAATAGGATTGATTAGATGCGAGTTATGTATTCTTAAAAACCCATTTGAGCTAAGTGCAGTTTCCAGATCTTTTAAATTTCTGGATATTAAGAGTGGCTGAGTTACGCCAATAAGATAAATGTAGCTATAATTGCGATCAGCCTCACACCTGATGATTTGGTCAATTTCGATGATTTCATAACCTTCCAAGGTGGGTATGGCCAATCGATTTCTAGCCTTCTTGGGTTTTTCCGGAGATTGTTGCGGTAATTGATTTTCTATTGGGTTGACAAAAGGCAACTTCGTTTTTTTCCATTTTTTCAGACAGAATTGAATTTCTTCTGACCTGTAGGGTTTATGAAGGTAGTCTATGGCATGATTCCTGACGGCTTCTAAAGCGAAGTTATCGTTAGATGTTAAAAAAACAGTATCAAAGTGGAGTCTCGAACTGATCTTTTTCATCTTTTTTATTAGATCGATACCATTTAGAGGGTAAATTTCAAAGTCCAAAAACAGAAGGTCAAAATCGTGCATGCCTGCTTTCCATTCTTGCAAAAAACTATCTGGTTTGGAGTAGCTCTTTACAAGATGGGCACCTTCAATGTTATTTTCAATAATGTGCTGCAAGGTATCCCAAGCGTGAACTTCATTGTTCACACTAACTATACGAATAATATCTTTCATAACATAGTTTTAAAATAATAATTGAAGAATAGAAAGATTAAAAGAATATAAACTATCTATAAATGAACATTATATATTTTTTTGTAATAATATTTTATTAAAAATAATAATAAAATTAATTTTAAAATTTAAATATTTATATTTTATGTTTTTCACTCTGTTCCCAATAATTTTCCACCTACTACATGTGACATCGTACGCACCGTACTTATAAGTGCACTCACAAACAAAAGATCTAAGAGATTATCTAAAATTGAAATTACAAAATATTTTTTTAAAATAGCTTATTATATACATAAAAGTTTGCTAAAAACACAAAAAAAGAATTTTAAATAAATTTGTACATCCAAAATAAGCATTGGGACACCTTGATAGGCTAACCGTACATTCTTTGTTTTCCTTTATAAATGCCCAAGGTAATATTATGCCCATAACGAATTTGATTAGCTTAATTTGCAATTTTACTTTGAATTATAATAAATAAAACTTCTTCGAAATTTGTTTGAAGATTCTGCTGATGGTCTGGTGCAAGCCGGTGCGAAAATTTCATTTCTATTCGATCTTTTACCCAAAATAATTAATCTATGAAAAAATTAAAGAAAAGTATGTTAAAAACTTGCGGAAGTCTTTTTGTCTTATTCGCCTTTATGGCCTGTCAGGACTTGACAGATGTACAAAATGACGCTGCTAGTTTAAACCAACAAATTGCCGACGATATGTCTGCTAATCAGTTCGAAGGAGATCCGCCATCTTCTTTAGTTCCTTTAAAAGATTATTCTAAGGAATTTTCAGCTAATCACAGGGTAAGTACCTCATCCTCGGAATCAAGTTTGGAATCTCCAATCGTAGCAACTCTTAGTCCGGAAGAAGGCATTACGCAGAAATTAACTGGAAAAATCGATGGTGCCCCCTCCACTGGAGATGTAATGTTTATGTTGGATTTATCAGGTAGCATTGGAGCTGTGCTCAATACAGCGAAAGCCAATTCCATTAACATCATGGGTGCAGTCAGGGGCTTGATACCCGACACGAATTTTGGTGCGATTTCACAGGTGGATTACCTAGGTCGCCACAGTGGATGTGGATATAATACCTTCTATGGAGCTGGTTCAGATTACCCCTACAAACTGGACGCAAACTTAAGTGATGTCATTGCCAATACCTCGGCTGGCATTAATGCCATGGTTTTGCGTTCTGGTGGGGATGGCCCGGAAAGTTACACGCGAGCCCTCTGGGAATTGTACAACGATGAAACCATAAATTGGAGATCAGGTTCAAAAAAGATCGCCATATATTGGTTAGATGCGATGCCCCATGATTGTAATGTCTATGGCCTGATTGGATTGCCTGGAACTTCCTTCGGTCCAGACCTGGGCAGGGACGGAGTAGCGGGTACAGCAGATGATCTGGAATTCGTCAAAACTATCAACGAATTAAAAGATAACGGCTACACTCTAATCACTTTGTTTTCAGGAAGTACGGCGGGGAGTCCATTTGCATTATGGAAAGCTGCCTCCCAACTTACAGGTGGAGATGCTTTTCCCTTTAATGCTTCCAGTCCTGATGTCGCAGATTTCATTGCGGGCATTATTGGTGAAAACTTGAATAAAATTGATAATTTAAGTATTGAGACATGCGATCCTACCTATTCAACTTGGTTGACTGGTGTTGATCCCAGTTCATTTACAGGTATTGTATTGGATGAGCCTATTGAAAGACACTTTGATGTCACGATTACTGTCCCCGCAGGCACAGCGCCCGGTGTATATGAATTTGACCTTTGCCTAGTCGGCGACGGCGCTCAATATGCGACAACCTCCGTGACAATTACAGTTCCAGAACCAATTGTATTTGTTCCCTTTGACGTGCATCCCGGTAGTTGCCCAAATCCGATTCAACTGAATAGAAATGGAGTCATTCCTACCGCAATCATGGGAACGGCCGACTTTGATGTTAACGACATTGACATATCGACGGTTACTTTGGAAGGCGTTTCACCAGTAGGTCATGCCTACAGTGACGTGGCGACGCCTTACGAGCCAATTGTAGACAAGCCTCTTGAATCTGACGCTTGCAATACCTTGGAAAGTGATGGATTTATGGATCTGACCATTAGGTTCAACGCTCAGGATGTCATACAGGCATTGGGAGATGTTTCCAGAGACGATGTAATCAAGGTTACAGTAAAAGGTCAGTTGATGGACGGAACAGATTTTGAAGGAGAGGACATTATTATCATTAGGTAGCTTTAAAATTTCATATTTAAAAAGGAGGCTGTCCGAAAAGTCGAACAGCCTCCTTTTTTTAAAAATTTTTTCTTTAGAGACCCAAACAAAAGCGATTCTGGCCACGATAGTTTTTAAAAACCAAACCGGCAACAGCCTAGAACTTTTCCCGATTAACATTTTTGACAGGATTGCCGCCTACCATCCAGTACATCTGTTGACACTGTTGTTGATGTGATAGGTACCAGTGAAATGATACAAAAGTTCAAAAGAGGCGGCACGAAGGCATACCATCCCAAGATGCTGATTTCATTTTGGTTCGTAATACTATGAAGATAAAATACCATGGTCACCGTGGCGATGTTTAAGATCGCCGCAAAGGAATAAAGCAATGAAAGCATCTGCTCGCGAAACGATTCCCCTCGCGGGAACACCCTTCGCAGCATCGGGGAAAAATGCGTTTCTATCATTTTGGCGGGAAGCATTAGAAGCACGTTTACGAACATAAACACGCCAATAAAGAGGTAGAAAAAGGTTTCTTTTGTAAACTGTTTCAGCGGCAATCCTCTGTCGGACAGTTCATAGGTCACGAATTCAGGTGAGGCTGAGTAAATATATAGAAAGACGATAAGAAACAACAGGATGCTCAATCCATAAAACGCTTTGGACAGTCGCCGGTACATAAGGTTCTCTAATTAGGCCGCTAATAAAAAAATTTATAAGTTCAGTTCCGGCCTAAGTGTTTCGAATAAGGGCTAAATTCCCCGAATGGCCCGCACTGTCAATGGATTATCCAATGGAAATTTTGGATGTAAAATAACTGACCTCCCCGAAGGGTTGTCTAGACTAAACGAATAACCAAAAAAATATTCCCTACAACGGGCCTTCTCTATCCATGTTGCTTACCACATGCTAAACGACTTTCAAAAAACATCGGAAGATAGGACAATTCTTCTTTGCTTTCGTCCATAATTTGAATGTCATAAAGGCAAGGGCATAAAACCGGCTTCAAAAAAGAAACATACTACAACCGGCTTGACTCCGCGACGTTATGGAAAAGGGGTAAGTGAATTAAAGATACAACAGCAGATTTTCTTTTTACTCTAAATCCTAAAATAAAATACCAAAAAGTATTCTATTTACAAAAGGAACATCTTCAACAAGGAACTTCCTTAGCAGGTTCTTTCCAAAACGGGTAAATTCCTAATCTATTTTTGGTATCCCACTAAAAATCATGAAAAAATTTAAAGTATTATTTTTTCAAATATTTTTTATATAAAAAAATTAATAAGAACTAATATTCAAATATATTATAAAAATATATATTTATTTTTTAGCAGATGAACGTATACGCCAAGGTAGTTCGCAAAATAAAAAGGAGCTATTTTTGATTTAAAATACATTTTTGTATATTTATAGTGCATTAAGATGATAAATTTTGTTAGATGAAAAAGGTCGGGATAGTTGGGTTTTTACTCTGCGTAATGTTTTTTGGTGCAAGGGAAGGATTTGCATACGATTCGGATCTGCTGGATTTAAGGGCTACTTGTAATATCTGCAAAGGAAATGCCAGAAATTACTCGATATTAAATGCGTATTTCAGTAATTCTACCGGACAGCCGCCCAGCGATCTTTGTGAAAATTCGGGTGAGCCATTATTTATTTCGGTGTTATACACTTCGAATTCAAAAAATGATATCAACAATGTAAGGCTGATTGCAGACATTTTAAAAAAGGACAGAAACAACGCGAGTGGTGATCCGCTAGACTCCTACTACTTTAATGAGTTTATTGGGACGGTTGCACCCTGTCCTGACGGTGCATGCCTCTTTACCATTCCACTTCCAGCAAGTCTGAACATTGAGTGCGCAAATGAATTTTACGAGCTTTCCCAACCGCTAGTAGCTTGGACAACTAACAGCAGTCAAGATCTAGAATTCGGCTATGATTGTCAGGATTACCCTGCTGCGCAGTGTTTAAATCAGCCCACCATACCGATCGAAGTCGGGGCCCTTTCGTATGCCTTTGAACCCACGTTTGATTGTAACTCTGGAGCTGTATCGACGACTAACGTCTCGTTTTTGATTACCTCCCTTTTTGGAGGCAATCCAACTCTTGACTATACTACCCTATGGGAATTTACTTATGCGGACGGTACATCCGAGGAACGGACTGAATTTACTCCTGTATTGGCAAATAAACAGGGCGGCTCTATAATCGGTGCATCGTTAACTGTCTCACAAAATCCATTAAATGGAGACAAAATTTCGAGGTCTGTAAACGTTCCGGTACCTCTATCCTATGATGCGGTGGTAGATACAGTTCTGATCACAAACACCGACGAAGGAACATCAAACGGAGTGATCGACGTTACGCTTACTTCCTCAGATGTAGTCCATTTTTGGACCTCTCTTGACAACCCTGAATTTTATTCTGAATCGACTAGAATCGAGGAACTAGCGGGAGGAACCTATCTGCTAACCACATTCGACATCACAACGTCAACCTGCAGAACCGATTTATTTGACATTAGTTCTACCATACTTCCAGTTAGGTTCATTTATAACCGTACCAACTATAACTCCAAGTTCAGAAATTCCCTGATCTCCTGGGCAACTGCCACGGAATGGGAATCCAGTCATTTTGAAATCGAAAGATCCATTGGCTCCGTGGACGATTTTCAAAAAATCGGGGTAGTAATGGCAATGGGTTGGAAGGACAGCGCTACGGAGTATACCTTTATCGACAAAGACCTTCCTCTTTACGAAACTAATATCCTTTATCGGATAAAGCAGATCGATCTAAACGATGCAGTGGATTATTCGAGCGTCATGTCCATCCGCACGCCAGAAGTTAAAGTAATAGAGGGTGTTTGGAAGGCCTATCCCAATCCCACATACGACAGTCAGTTGCGCATCAGGTTGTTGGATCCGTCAAAGTATCAGGGTGAAAAGATCCGCTTTCGAATATTACACCCCACAATGCCTTCAAAAGAAATTTCCGTGGGCTCCGAGGCAGAAATGAATGAGGCCTTGAATCAACTGATTCCCAGTGTCTCAAAAGGCGTCCTTGTTGTTGAAATCTATTGGGGACAAAAGGTAGAACGCATTAAGGTTTTGAAGCTCTAAAGCTTTATGGATTGAAAAAAAAATTAAGCACCCAGATAAAATTATGCATCGGCAAGATGCTAGACAGTTTTGACACATTCCAAGTTTTTATCAAAAAAAAGATTGACAAAATAGTCATTCTTTTTGTAGTTCATGGATACTACTTTACACCTATTACCAAATGAATCCATGTCTCGCTAGGGAAGGATTTTCTTATTTTACGAACCCGATAAATTTTTCAAATACTTTTTTATATATTTGTAATACATTTTAATGGTAATAATATTATTGGACTACCCATGGCTGTGCTAGCGATCCTATCCTTATCCAATATCTTTGGCGTCAAAAAATAAAACAAAGAAGCTGAATGGATACTGGTAAACCCGAACCATTAAAAAACGCATTCCTGTAACAACCAAATTATCTAACAGATTTTCTACTCACCACCATTGTGACCTCACACCCTATAAAGTATTTGTCTAGGCAGTTTGTCCAAGAAATTTTTTTTCCAAGATGGATGAAGAAATACGCTTCTGGAGTTCTAATCATTTTATTATTGGTAACCGTCTCAAATAGGGCGGCTTGTCAGACGACTGTGTTTTCCACGGCAGGCGCCCATACGTATACAGTACCTTCCTACGCAGGTCCGTTTGAACCAGGTGATGTTATCGAAAGGGTGGAACTTACCGTGACGATCGTCGGTGGAGGCGGTGGAGGCGGAAGGGGCCAAGGCGCCGGCGGAGGAGGCGGTGGGCAGGTACGAGTACTCGCTATTGAAGTGAATTCCGGCGATGTATTTCCTATAACAGTTGGATCTGGAGGGGCGGGCGGAACTGCTCCAAACGTAAATGGATCGATTGGTATGGCTTCGAATTTCAACGGAGAATCTGCCGCCGGTGGTCTAGGCGGAAACGGGGGTAATGCGGGTAGAGGAGGCAGCTCTGGAAATGGGAATTCCGGGGGAGAAGCGGCTGTACCTCGTTCGGGTAATACCTCAAATTCAAGAAGTGCGGGAGGTGGCGGAGCAGGTGCATCAACCGAGAGTGGAAACGGAAGTACGGGCCAATGGTCAGGAAACAACGCAAATGGAGGAAATGGAGGACCCGGTATAGACGGTTTTGGTGGCGGCGGAGGTGGGGCCTCAAAAGGAAATGGTAATGGAATCAATGGTGTTTCAGGAACTGGCATTGATGGAGGTTCAGATGGTAGTAGGGCTACAGCGGTAAACGCGACGAATGGAGGAGGCGGCGGTGGTGGCTGGACCAGAGGTGGAAATGGCGGAGACGGTCTGGTAATAGTCAGTGTTTCGTATTCTATCCTTCCCGTGGCACTTCTAGAATTCAATGCTACGTTCGAAGAAAAAAACAAGCTTACAAGGATTAGGTGGTCTACCGCCACGGAATCGGAATCCAGTCATTTCGAAATTGAAAGATCCTTCGGAAAAGCAAATGATTTTCTTAAGGTCGGGAAGGTTATGGCTATGGGGTGGAAGGACGAGATCTCCAAATACGAGTTTATAGACAAAAACCTCCCGCTGTTTGGCGGCACTATTTACTACCGGATTAAGCAAGTCGATCTAAATGGGAGCCATGTGTATTCTGAATTGATGTCTATCAATATACCAAAGACAGAAGCGGCAAAAGGTGTTTGGCGGGCTTATCCGAACCCTATCAGTGGCGAGCAACTACGGGTGGGCTTGACGGACCCTTCCCTATACACCGATGGACAACCCATTAGCTTCCGGGTGGTACAGGCCACCGCAACCTCGCCATTTACAACTGTATCCTCTATCGCGGAAATGAATGACAGGTTGCCATCTCTGTTTGGCGCAGGTAACAAGGGGCTAGTTATACTCGAAATCAAATGGGCGAAATATGTGGAATATATAAAGCTTTTTAGCCGTTGACCCCACTGATTGTGTGGTTATCTGAACGGCATTACCCGCGACTCCTGATCACCCAATCCTGTAAGTTCGAGCCTATCGCCAAACACGTGCACCACTCCACCCAATACCTGAGACTTGGACTCTACGATCCCATAAAAGGTAAGGTGGTGTACTCCTTTGTCAACGACATAGTTACCTGTGTGGTGATGTCCCGAAAAATACGCTACCACTCCGGAATAGCTATCCATGATTGACAGAATTTCACGGTTATTCCATAACTGAAGCCCATTTTCAGGTAAGAGTGGATAATGACAGAAAATAACTACTTTATTTTTATTCTCTTGCGCTGAGGCCAATGTTTTTGAGAGCCACTTGGTCTGCTTTTTACCAAGCCCACCATTCCATGGCTTTGCATTATTAGCTCCTGCCTTTTCCAGGTTTTCCAATGTGGTCGCCGCACGCCTATACTCTGAAGAACCAAGGGTATGACCGGGCAAGCTATTGTCCATCCCATTTAAAACTACAAAAACCACCTCACCCAGTGTAAAGGAATGATAGCCTTTCGGATTCTCAAGGATCTTGGGAACTTCCTTTTTGTATTCATCCTGTAAATCAAAATCGTGATTGCCAAAGACATGGTATACCTTGGCATTACTACCCTTCAGAATGTGTAAGGGCTTTGCAAAGCTGTCGAAATCCCGGTCGATAAGGTCTCCCAAATGAACGGTAAAGGCCAATTCATGCTGATTTAAAGCCTCTATGGTTTTCGACAATATCACCGGCGATCCCCTGTAGTTCCGTTCCCCTGCTTGATCCACGTCAGCATACTGAACATCCGTAATTACTCCGAACGAAAAATATGGTTTTTCCTGTCCATAAACCTGCTCGGTAAAAATAATATTGATCATAATAAGGGTGAGGCTAACGAATAGTTTCATTTTTTACTTTATCTAAGAGTTCCAACATTTTTTCTCCATACCGCTGCCCCATAAGCAGCTGGCTTTCCGTATCAAAGTGAACCCTATCAAAGGTCTTAGTAGCCTTCCCATGAACGACAGCAGTAAAGGGCAACATATCTGGCAACTGATCGATAAGGTCATTAAACGCTTTTCTTTCCGGCTGATCCTCGGCAATATGACCGGCAATAAAAGGAAGTTCCGGCATACCTAAATCCGTCCGCAACTTTTGGATAAGCAGTAAAAGATCTGGCAGATAGGTTTCCAACTTCCCAAGATCAGATTCGCCCTGATGCCAAATGACACCCCGGATTTTTCCCTGCTTGGCCGCTGCTTTCACCCTGCTTAACGCCTCCTTATAAAAGTGGGTTCCAGGCATCCACTCAGCCAGAGCGGTACCTCCTTTTGCGTTTACAACCAACCCGATCTCCCGTGATGGATCATCTTTGCGAATTACCTGAGCAAACCTATAGGTCGGCCCTAGCCGCTGCATCTCCTTATCCTTTCGGATCGTTGAGTAAAGGTTTAGTGGATTTTTTGCCGGTACCCAAAGGCTGTCTTCCAATCCCGCAAAAAGGTAGACGCCAGGAATGGGATCCGTCAGGTCAGTGGTAATTTCCGCCCGCCCCGCCATATTTGATTGCCCTATGACCAAAAAAATATCCAGCCCAGCGGTAGGAGTCTGTGCATGTGTTTCTTGTACTACATGTCCTGATAAAACCCAAAACATCATCCAGTAAATGTAGGATACTCTCATACGTGTTGATCAGTTGAACTTTTGAAAATTATCGATTTGGCCCTATATTTATTCATTACTAGTTGATACGTGATATATAATGAATCAGAAGATAGCGCTGGGAATCTCCCGCATTGCACACCCCCTCCTATTATTGTCACTATTTGTTTTTTACAGTACTTTTTCCATCTTGGACGTTGAGACAGCCGTCTGGACGGCACTCACCATCATTGCCATAGCGGTCATTCCCCTAATCGGATGGAACAGCTGGAAAACCCACCGCGGGGCTTATTCTAACTTCGACGTCTCAATCCGTGAGCAGCGATTTTCCATGTTTGGTTTCATTTTTTTACTTTCCTGTTTGCTGATTGGATTCCTGTATCTAAGCGGACAGCCCTCAGCATTATTGGTGGGTACGCTTTTGCTCATTGAAGGATTATTGCTTGTGTTCTTCTTAAACTTCTGGATCAAAGCGTCACTTCACATAACTGTAGCTGCCTATATTTGCTTTGGGCTATTGCCGCTAAATCCTCATTTTGCAGCTGCTCTTGCAGCCATGATTCCACTGATTGGATGGGCACGAGTTACTCAAAAGCGCCATACAGTGCCCGAGGTGGTGTGGGGTTTAGGAATCGGTGTTTTCACAGGAATTCAACTGCTTTACTGGACAGGATATTTTACTCAAGTAACTTAGTCTTTTTGATAGGTTTCAAAATGGCTGTCAATTCCAGCGGCCACATGATCTCCCGAATGCACGAGAACTCTGTACCTTAATGTTACCTTTTCGCCCTTGGCCAGCAAAGTTTGGGTATCATCCACCGGCCAATACATCGGCGTGGGAGAAAAGAAGCCGTAGTCGCGTGTAAACCACGGTGAGGGGTACCAGTCGTTAGATGGATGCTGCATGATGGCCATTCCCTCTATTCCAGTACCGCGTGGTCCGTAGAAATCAATCCAAGGGGAAGGTTTGCCAAAAGTTGCCTTTTCGCCCTTATCTCCCTCGGCGTTAATCATGGTACCTCCGTTCACGACGGAAAGGTCCGGGTCCATTCTGCCGCTAAAGAGGGAGTGGTTTGTCTTTTTGATTGTCACATCTTCAAGCATTTCCATCGTGACATCAAAATCTAACTGAAATATATCCTTTGTTGTGCTGGTAATTGTGATCTTCCGAATATCCTTAATGGGCGCATTGGCTCCTGGACGAGTCCAGATATTTTCATTGTGAATAATTACCGTAAACTCATCAGGCTGTTCTATTTCCGCACGTAGGGCAACAATTTGCCCTCTGTCAAGTCCCTCCTGCCAATAATTCCCACCGTTAACCATATCACACCCGAAGAATAGGGAACTGTGATGGGGATAGGTACCGTTCCGCATCGAGGAAACCGAGGCACCTGACGGTCCGTTGACGGGATAAAAAAACGGGTATTTCTCATTGGTATCGAACCGGTAACTTGTAAAAAACAAGTTGCCTATATGAATGTCAATGCGGGATCCGATCTTTTCTGCACGGACTTTCTGCTGTGCGAACGCGTGGACATGAAGCATGCATAAGAATCCTGCCAGAAGCAAGAGGGATAATTGGTGTCTAGTCATAAATCGGTAATTTTTAAGTGCAACTTTCAAAATTAGGAATTATGATGGGAAAAAGGTCATCCGTCACCTTACAATTGCTAAATTATCATATGCCAAAGTCCCCACAATCAATTACTCAGGAAACAAGTTCCCTGAAAAGTATACATTTTGCTTGCTGCAAATACGTGCCTAAGGGAAAATCATGCAGACTTGAAAAAAAATAAATTCAGGGAAGGTTTACTCGTAAACCCGTTCTTGCGCAACTTTTGCTAAAGGGAAAAGTACCCGCTGTTGGGAAAACCATTTGATCCAAAACATTCGCTGTAGAATAAAATTTGGTGTAAATAAAACCCATTCTTTCGTAAAATTACAAAAAGTAGATCGACCAAGGGTAAAATTAAAACCAAAAAAAAAGGAATCTTTGTCAAGATTCCTTTAGGTTGGGTTTATTTGAACTGACTAATAGCTATTATTATTTTGAAAATAACGGAATTGTTCTGCTTTTTGAATTCCAAAATCTTTTAAACATACTAAAAATATTGCACCTACCAAAAAAACAAGGAATTTATTTTTTTAACGGCAGATGAAAATCTGGAGATGCGTCAAAAAAAAACCTGTTTCCATTCAAGAAGAATTTGGAAACAGGGGGTATTAAAGGGATAATTTATTGGTTCAACCGGGTAGTTTACTCGGTCTGTCCAACTGGCAGTACCTGAACAGTCAAGGAATCTAATACCTGTACCTCAAATCCTAGGTTTACCTCGAGTTGGGCCATTTTCTCCTCAAGTTGCTTTGCACCTGCAATAGTAACATCGCTTTCCCAAGCATATAAACGGCGGAGATTTCGGAGTCCGGCAAGTTTTTCGATTCCTGAATCACCTACCTTAGAGCCATAGATATTTAAAAACTCAAGGTAATTCAACCCTTTAAGGTGGTCCATTGCCTCGTCCGTAATTGGTGTCTTTTCAAGCCTAAGTCGTGTAAGGTGTTTGAAATTGGAAACAGCTGCCAAATCCGCATCAGCTAGTGGGGTTTCTTTCAGATCCAACCAAGTAACCTGTTCGGAAAAATCCGCTGCTAATTCTGCCAAAAGATCTGCTACTGGGAGGTTTTTGTCTATAGTCACCTGAAGCCAGTTAGAGTCGTTGGAGAGCGACTTTATCATGACACCCTTAGACTTTAAGGCGTTCATCTTCTCCAAATCTGGAGGAAGTGTTCCTTCAGCCAAAAGAATCTCAACCTCTGTTTTATTCGCATCGGGATCAGCGAGTGTTTGTAAAATCGCATCAATCTCCGCTGCTTTAGCCACTTCCGCCACTTTTTTATCAAAAGGAGCACCCTCGCCTATCCACCACTCAAGCAACATAATCTGTTCGGGTGTCAATTGGGTCTTGCCTTTGGGAGGCATATGCTCTTCATCGGCTTCTGGCAGATGAACCCGCTGTATCATTGTGCTATTTGCAGGCTCACCGGGTACAAATACATCCCCGTTCTCACCGCCTTTCATCAATGCCGCTACGGTATGCATTTGAAGTTCGCCCTTCTTCTTACTTTCATTGTGGCAGGAATTACAGCGGGTCTCAAGGATGGGGTGAATAATGTCGCCGAAAACCTCAGCCTCATTTAGGTTTGTAATTAACTTTGGACCCTCGTTTACCGGCAAACCAACCAACTTCCGAAGCCCGTTTGGCATGTTTTGAGTCAGGTAGGTGGTGCCGTGAGTGAGCGATCCGCCATAGTGCCCTGCACCACCTAAAAACACCATCATAAGCACAAGGGAACCGGCATAGGCTTTTTTAAGCTGTGCGGTTTGGCGCCTTTCCTTCTGCTCATATAAGATCCATGCGCCGAAAGAAAAAATAACCAATGCGATACCAAGCCATTTGTGAAGCGACAATAAATCTTCCGAATACCCGCCGTCCTGTGCCAGCATTAACCCGAGAATAGCAGCTACCAATGCCGAAACAGCACCAAGAAGCAAGGTAAACCCAACCGCCGGCTTAAGTGAAACGTATTTGTCTGTCCTTGATGCTAGCTCAAGCGTCACCGCCAAGACAAGGAATCCGATAGGTAGGTGTAAGAAAAGCGGATGAAATCTGCCCAAGAAAACTATAAAATCTCCTGATTGCTCCATAGTATAACTGTGTAATTATGCAATAATTTTGTGTACAACTTTGCCTGCAACATCTGTCAGCCTGAAGTCCCTTCCCTGAGCAAAGTAGGTAAATTTTTCATGGTCCATGCCTAAAAGCTGCATAATGGTAGCCTGTAGATCATGAACATGTACCTTATCCTTTATCCCATAGTAACCGATTTCATCTGTCTCGCCGTGGGTGTAGCCTCCTTTCACACCGCCTCCAGCCATCCAAATGGGAAACGCCTCTGTGTGATGGTCCCTTCCTTTAAATGGCCAAACCTTTCCTCCCCTATTCTCCTGCATCGGGGTGCGGCCAAACTCACCACCCCAAACAACAAGCGTTTCATCAAGCAGCCCACGTTGTTTTAGGTCTTTAATAAGAGCGGTCATGGGTCGATCTACTTGGAGGCATTTTCTCCTAAGACCGGCTTCGAGCGAATCTCCTTCACTCACCCCGTGTGTGTCCCATCCCCAGTCAAACAACTGTACAAAACGGACACCCTGCTCAACCAAGCGCCTAGCCAGAAGACAGTTATTGGCAAAAGAAGTCTTACCAGGTTCCGTCCCGTACATGTCATGGATGTAAGCTGGCTCATCCTTGATGTCCATTACTTCCGGTACGGAGGTCTGCATCCTATAAGACATTTCGTACTGGGAAATACGGGTTAAAATTTCCGGATCACCCATCTCTTGGTATTCTTTTTCATTGACCTTATTGATGGCATCAATGGTACTTCGGCGTAGCTTCCCACTCATACCTTCCGGGTTAGAAACATACAGGACTGGATCCCCTTCAGACCGGCACTGTACCCCTTGATATACGGACGGTAAAAACCCGCTTCCCCATACCGATTTGCCAGCGTCAGGCGTGTTTCCTCCAGAGACCAACACCATAAATCCAGGAAGGTTCTCGTTGTCGGTACCTAACCCATAGGTTACCCAAGAGCCCATACTCGGCCTTCCCAATCTAGATCCTCCGGTTTGTAGTAGCAGCTGCGCAGGTGCATGGTTAAATTCATCTGTATGCATGGTCCGTATCAGCGTGACATCATCTGCCATGGTAGAAAAATGGGGCAACCAGTCCGAAATCATCATACCGGATTCACCCCTAGGCTTGAATTCTGCCTGAGGACCTAACATTTTTGGAACTCCTTGGATAAAGGCAAACTTCTTTCCTTCTAGCAACGAAGGTGGACAATCCTTCCCGTCCAGTTTGCCCAATTCCGGTTTGTAATCAAATAGTTCAAGCTGAGAGGGCGCCCCAGCCATGTGCAAATAAATAATGCGCTTAGCCTTAGGTGCAAAATGGGGCAATTTGGCAGCTAAGCTATTCATCGCGGCGGAGGCCATCTCCTCGCTGCTGCCTGTGGGGCCGCACCCAATCAAGGATCCTAGCGCAATAGAACCCAACCCATGAGCGCATTGCTTCAAAAAATGCCTTCTTGTCTCGCGCTGTAAGGTCCTAAACTGTAATTCCTGTAGTAAATTCATACAATTTCTTAACTATGACTTCATCACAAACTCGTCCAAATTCATGACCACATTGGCCATCACTGTCATTACTGCCAACTCCATATCGTCTTCTCCTGTAAACTGGCAAATGGCATCGGGATCGGTATCAAAATAGCGTTGAGTTTCACTGTAGAGCTCCATCAGGTCCGCAAGTTTAGCTTCATCCAAGCCCCTTGCCATCGCTAACGCATACATGGTAGCTATCCGGGTTGCCGGGGCGGTATCAGAGCTGCTTGCAAGGGTCCTCCTTGCTAAGGCCTGTGCAGTCTCCAGATAAACTGGATCATTTAATGAGACAAGAGCTTGAAGGGGGGTGTTGGTGTCTATTCTGCGCGGAAGACATACTTCCCTACTGGGAGCATCAAATGAGATGAATGAAGGATAAGGGCTAGTTCGACGCCAAAAGGTATACAGCGCCCTTCTGTATTTGTCTTCCCCGGAACTGGTTTTCCAGCTAATCCCCCCATTATAGACTACCTGCCAAATCCCATCCGGTTGCTCGGGCATGACACTTGGCCCATACATTTTCGGGCTTAGCAGACCGCTAACAGCTAATGCTTGATCGCGCACCTGCTCCGCTGTTAGTCGAACCCGAGGGCCTCTAGCCAATAAATAATTCTGTGGATCCCGATCTTGGAGTTCTTCACGCATGTGAGAGGACTGCTGATAAGTGGCAGACATGACGAGCTGTTTTAGAAGCTTTTTCACATCCCATTTGTGCTCGTGTATAAATTGCAGGGCAAGCCAATCCAATAGTTCAGGATGCGATGGTGCAAACCCTTGTGAGCCAAAATCCTCAATGGTTTCTACAATGCCTAGGCCGAAAAGCTGCTCCCAAAACCGGTTTACTGTTACCCTGGCAGTAAGCGGGTTTTGTGGATCCATAAGCCAATGCGCCAGACCCAATCGGTTTCTTTTCCAATCAGGAGCAAACGGATTCCACTTTTCAGGCACACCGGGTTCTACTTCCTCCCCTCGGGACATCCAACTCCCTTTTTCAAATACATGCGTTTTTCTACGGTAGCCATCACTCAACTCGACCATAATAGGTGTGGTGACCCTTTCTCCATTAGTGTTAAATAAATCGTAAAAATCAGTCGCAACATGCTCAAATGCCGCTTCTGATTGGCCTGGTAGGGAGTGGTGAAACGCTAACCATTCCATTATAACTTCTGTTTTCAAACCGGCATTACCTTCAAGAACAAGATAAACATCACGTTTACCTTCAATAGGCTTTATCGGAAAAGACACGGTCTGGGTGACCGTATAGGTTCTATATTTCTGCTCCCCTTTATTGTAGTCTGTTTTGGTCTTCCTTTTTACTGGTAAGACTCCTATAAGTTCGCCTTCTTCGCTATCCAATCGGATTTGCAAACTTCCGAGTGAGGTATCGGACCTATACCGGAGCATGATTCGGTCCTCCCCCATCAAAGGTACCTGCTTGGTAAACGAATAGATGCTGTCCGTGACCTTAAAGGTCGCCGTACCCCGAACGGGGATCCCTTTATCCATCTGCTCGAAATAATGGGGATGAAGTTTTGGCTCTGTTATACGGATTAATTTCTCATAGTAGGCAGCATCTTTTTTCCCGGGATGTGCGTCCACCCAACTCTTGATACGTCCTAGCCTATTTCTATCGTCTTCGTCTTTGAACTCTATCAGTGTAGGCGCCTCGCTTGGAATATCCGCATCAGCGCTTTGGTTAAAAAAAGCCACTGACTGATAAAAATTTTCGTGTCTTATTGGATCGTAAGGGTGACTATGGCACTGCACGCATTCCATGGTAGTACCTTGCAATACAGACCATGTCGTATTCACCCTGTCTATTAGCGCCACGGTTCTGTATTCTTCATTATCCGTTCCGCCCTCATCATTATTCATCGTATTGCGGTGAAATGCCGTAGCAATGAGTTGCTCATCTGTCGCATTGGGAAGCAGGTCACCTGCTAGCTGAGTGGTGACAAATGTATCGAATGGAAGGTTTTCATTGAACGCTTTGATGAGCCAGTCCCTGTATTTCCAGATGGTTCTAGGCCTATCTGCCTCATACCCTTTTGAATCCGCATACCGGGCCATATCCATCCACATGGCGGCCCAACGCTCGCCAAAGGCTGGAGAAGCAAGTAAGCGGTCAACTACTTTTTCAAAAGCAAGTTCCGATGTGTCATTGACATAATCCTGAACTTCTGCCAACGTAGGGGGAAGCCCTGTAAGGTCCAAACTGACCCTTCTTATCAACGTATATTTATCGGCTTGAGGATTAGGAAGTAGGCCATTCTCGCGCAGCTCCGAAAAAATAAACTGATCAATCGGAGATTTTATCCAGGGATCTGAATAATCAGGTACCTTCTGAGGTTTTGGCGGAATGTATGCCCAATGATCTTTCCATTTCGCGCCTTGATTGATCCATTTAGTTAGTAAGGCAATTTCTTCCTTTTCCAGGGGTTCACCTTCCAGTGGCATCCTAAGTTCTGGATCGTGATGGGTAATGCGCTTAATCAACTCGCTTTTACGGATACTTCCCGGAACAATAGCCCGTTCCCCTGATTCATTAACCGCCAGCGCCTCCTCTTCAAAAAGAAGACTAAACCCTCCGGATTTCTTCACGCCACCATGACAGGCAATACATTTTTTATTTATGATCGGTCTTATGTCCCTGTTAAAATCAACTTCCTCACCAAAGAAAAATTGAGGAACGTACTGATGTTTATTTTCGATTGAAACGGTACGGATTCCCCACACCACTAAAACAACCAAAAGCAACGGAGCTAGTATATGCTTAGAATATAGACGAGGGAATTTCATGGATTATTGAGGGTATTAAGCGGATAATTTTTCACGTCTTTACTTTCTGGAAACCAAAGTAAACAATTTAAAACGCAATTCAAAAAGAGAAAATCTAAAATGAAGTATTACTCGCTTTCAAAAAAGCAGCGATTAGGGAGACGTTGGATAAACGGAAAAAATTAATGATAAACGAACGATTTACCAATCGGCAAAATGGCGGGAATAAATCTCCATCAGCATCTTTTCATTAAGTGGCTTGGGAAAAAACCCTGTTATTCTGTCTGACCCCACGGCCCTTTTGAGGTTATTGACGTTCATCGAAGTTGTAAGTATGAAGATAAGGGGGAAAGATGCATCTCCATCCTTTTTTAAAGACAACCGTTCAATAAAGTCCCACCCGCACATAAGTGGCATATTCAAATCCAAAAAGATAACGTCTGGATTGATGCATTCGTCCTCCTCCGGCTTTTCCAACATGCTCAGCGCCTTGCTTGCCGTATCCGCAATAAGGATATGATCCGCGAACGCCATGTCCTCCAGAATTTCACGATGATAATAGTTGACTGACTCATCATCATCAATCAACATCACGCAGTTTAATTTTTTATCCATCTTAGGGGTTAACTTAATCTGTTTAGCGAGGCTAAACCCGACAGGATATCGCACCTGCTGTAGTTAATTTTTCGGCCCGCCAACTAGCCTGAACTCAAAC
>WGNT01000044.1 GCA_016124425.1 Cytophagales bacterium | reverse complement strand
GCGGCCACCACCGCCTCCATTTAGCTCCACACCCAATACCTTGAACAGGCCTTCTTTATACCACGGAAAGGACCAGTAGAGTCCTGTAAGGGACATCACAAGCAGCAAGAAAGCAGAATAAAAACCCAAAGTGTTATGCAGGTCATGGTTGATCCGCTTCCAGTTGCCGGACCATTTTATACGCAACCCCTGCTTCCAGTACTTCACCTTTTTGGGAATCCAGATCACCATCCCGCTGATAATGATCAAGGTGAAGATAATTGTCGCCCAACCCACAATAGGCCGCCCAATCTCCGTATCCAACAGCAACCACCGGTGCAACCGAAACATGGTCATAAAGAACGCACTACCAACCGGATCTCCTGACACCGTAATCTCTCCCGTATAAGGATTTACAGGGACATTGGATCCCCTACCGGTTTCCTCCTTACCCCGCACATTTACCAAATACGTGCGCTGGAGATCGCGGGGAATCGTGATGCTGCCGACTTCTTTGCCGGTACCTTCACCAATTATCGAGATCAATTCCGCAAGGGGAAGCCGTTTTTGGTTTGTTGGAATTTCGGCAATGGTGTACCTTTCCGGCTCCAGCCATTCCTGGATTTCTTCCTTAAAGGTATAAATCGTGCCGCTAAGGCATACGAAAAAAATAATAATGCCACTGGCAATACCCATCCACAAGTGGATCTCGTTCACCCATCTTCGTGTAAAGGCCCAGGCGGATTCTTGTTTTTCTTTCATGGGATAGTGGTGTAAAACTGCTTTCTTTAAGTGTATTGAACCAGTAGCTATTAAATTAACCCTTGTGGAAATCGGGGTTAAATATACAAACTTTAATTATTATTTAGATTAAATCTAATAAGGATTAATTTTGATTATGCATTAGGAGTCGCTGCCTATCCCTGTGACTAGGGCACAACTAAAAAATGTCCCTAAAAAGAATAAATCTGATCATTCACCGTATAAGCATTCTCACACTAAATTTAGAAAGTAAAAAAATACCTCTACGCAAAAATGCCTAATCAGTAGCGGGAATTTCGGACAGAATCGCTAAAAATAGAATCCACTTACACCCTAATCAAACAGTGCCAACATCCCTTCCCCATCTAGGGACCCGAGGAAACTATCTCCCTCAGCGATAACCTCCTTTGCCATTTTAGTTTTCGCCTGCTGTAATTTCATGATCTTTTCTTCGATGGTGTTCGTACACACCATGCGATAGGCCATCACGTGTTTTTCCTGCCCCATTCGATAACATCGGTCTATGGCCTGATTCTCCACGGCTGGATTCCACCAAGGGTCCAAAATATACACGTAATCAGCAGCGGTCAGATTCAATCCGGTTCCTCCGGCTTTTAGACTGATCAAAAAGACCCGCTTGTTGTCGTCCGTTTGAAACTGGTCAACCCGGGCTTCCCGCTCTTTCAGACTGGTTTTCCCATCCAAGTAGGTGTATTCGATATTATTTTCCTTCAACTTCTCCTGCACGATATCCAGCATCTTAACAAATTGGCTAAAAACCAACACCTTGTGGTTCCCGGTTTTCTCGGTGATATGCTCCAGCAGAACCTCAATTTTGGCAGAGGCACTTTTGCCTCCATTGTTGGGAACTAGCTGCGTTGAGTCGCACACCTGCCTTAATCGGGTCAATCCTTCAAGCACATACATTTTGGAGGACTCCGATCCTTCTTCTTCGAATTTCTTCAGCAGAAAATCCCTGTATTCATTTCGGTACGCATCATAAATCTTTCGTTGAACCGCATCCATCTCGCAATAGAGGTATTCCTCCGTTTTTTCAGGAAGTTCGGTAAGCACCTCTTTTTTGGTCCTTCGGAGGATAAAGGGCTGAATCTTTCGTTGTAATTCACTTAATATCTCCGAATCACCCTTTTTTAGCGGAAGCAGGTAGTTTTCTTTGAATCCTGCGAACGTCGAAAAGAAGCCAGGATTTACAAAGTTCATCTGCGCAAAAAGCTCCGCCAACCCGTTTTCAATCGGTGTGCCAGTAAGTGCCACTTTAAATTTTCCTTTAAGCTTGGTAATCGCTTTGTAACGCTGGGACTGCGTGTTTTTGATAGCCTGCGATTCATCGGCAATAATGGCGTCAAACTCAATCTGCCGAAGCAACTCCAAATCGTTAATGACCAACCCATAGCTGGTCAAAATTACCTGATGTTTGCTTAATTCCTCTACGGTGTCATACCTATCCCCATGATGCACAAAATAATCGATATGCGGGGCAAATTTCTGCAACTCATTTTTCCAGTTAAACAGCAGCGTAGTCGGCGCGACGACCATTACCCGTTTGCCCTTTTCCTCCATCAGTTTGCAAATCATGGTAATCAGCTGTAAGGTTTTTCCTAGGCCCATATCATCGGCCAATATCCCTCCCCAACCGTATTCCTGAAGGAAATTCAGCCAATTCAGCCCGACATATTGATAATTACGAAGCGTAGCGTTTAGCTTCTTGGGTAAGCTTGTTTGTTGAATTTCCGTAAACTGCCGCAATCGTTCCTTTTTTTGCTCAATTTCACGTAGGATATCAGGGAAATTGAGGATCTCTTCCATATCCCCGAGCAGGTTAAACTGGGTTTTGGAGATTTTGATATCCTCTTTATCTGTCTCCCCAGTCCGGAAGAGCCGGCTGAATTTTTTGACCCACTCCTCCGGGAGTATGCCTATAGTTCCATCTGTCAATTCAACGTAATCGCGATCATTTTCAATTGCCCGTTTGATATCCTTTAATTTTACCTTGTTGTTGCCAAACACCACTTGGGCACTCACTTCAAACCAGTCCTGGGAGGAGCCAAACTCCATGCTGATTTCTGGAGGAAATGGGGAGTATTTTTTAATGGTAATTTTATCCAGTCCAAGTACCCTTACCCCCTCCTTTTTGAGGCGATCAAAGGCCTTCATAAACCAAAGGTTTTCCATAAATGCATCGTGTGTCAGGTGGAAAAACCCCTGTCCCCCACCCCTGCCGAAGCTTGGGTGAAGCTCCCTCAGCAACGCTACGTATTCATCTTCGACGTCTTCGTCTCTGAGATATAAAGTCCTTGTATCCGGATCCATGATGGTATTCCCTTCCAAGGGATTGGAATAGGCGTTTTCCCCATACTTGACCTGAGGCCGAAAAATCACCAGGCCGGTTAGTTCCGTAATATACAGTTCCCGCTGTACTATTCCAAAACCATCAGCTTCCTGAAACATGCCGGATTCATCCAAAATTTCTACATTCTTTGACATGGGTAATAAAATAGCGTTTATAAAATGGTCCAATTCACTCTCCACGAGATGTATCACTGGAAAATCTCTTAAGAAAGCGAGCACCTTCATTTCCGCCGTACTTCGCAGATAAAAAAGGTTCAGGTCCAAGAATGTGGCATAAATGGGATTAACCTCCAACTGATCATTTATTTCTTCGAGTGCGTATTCGTCCTCATTCGACTTCAGAAACAGTTTCACATCATAAAGCAATCCTTCCTTTCGAATTTTCACCACCAATTTGCTTTGCAAAATGCGGAGTGGCTTTGTAAAGTTACTTTTCTTTGGATTCTGGACATCCCACACCTTTCCTTGGAATGCAAAAAGTGGGTAAGCAGACCCAACTTGTAAAAAATGTCCAAAAAGCCTATGGATTACCTGATGATCTCCCCTTTTAAGGGCAGCGTTAACCCTGTTTGCCGCAGACATAACCTGTTCCAAATCCGGGTTGTCTCCTAAACGGATATCAAAGGGGTCCTCGATCACCGCGAATTTCACTTTCAATGCTTTTGGTTCTGTCTTTGTCCCCTTCGCCATAAATGGGACGATATTATCAAAATTATCCCGGTAATCTTTAACCAAAGCAAAAGCCGTATTATAAGTACCCCATTCAGAAGACGCTTCGTAGTTACTGGCGAAATTTTTGTCTTTGGAACGAAGGGGCGCAAATACTTGCTTTTCCAATTTCTTGGAAAGGACCTCCAAATTATAAAAACCTCTTAAAGGCCCTCTTGGAATTAAATGCATTTCATTTTCTGCAAACACAAAATGCAAAACCTTCTCCGGTTCCCTAAATTGATCCTTTAAACCGATCTTTAGTAGACAGTCGGACATCGCCTGTTGCCTTTGCTGCTTTGTCAAAAACTTCAATTCTTTTAAATGAGGAATTCTATAGCGTGATTTTAGCCATTGTAATCCCAAGATCACTAGGTATTCCTTGTCATAAATTCCGTTGATGGTGATTTTCCCCTTGGTATAATCAATATGAATACGGTGTTGTTGTCCGGAGATTTCTACCAGATAGAGGTAGCCCTCATCTTTGATTAGAATTTCCGTTAACCTGCCATCCACCTCCCTATCTGGCACCATGGTCATTTTTTCTGCCAGTCTGGGGACTTCTTCCTGTTCACAGTTGATTTCGAGGGGATATGAAAGTTTTTGCCGGATATCTGACGCAGTAAATTCCTTTTTGGGCAACTCAGCGAAAAGCAGTAAATCCGCCTCAGGAGTGCGTTTAAAGACCCTATTTTTGTTCGCTTCCAGAAAAAAGAGGGTAGCCGCCACATGTTTACATTCATAATTTTCTTCGAAATAGCGGCAGGTACACCCTAAATACTGGTCTATAAAATAGTCTTCGTCAAGCTCCCAATCGATTCCTGACAGTTGGTTGAATACCTGATACTGGGCCTCCACATTGCCTTTCACCAAAAAATAATATGTCTGCGTTTCTTCCTCATAAAACTCAAAAGTAACCCGCCCTTCATGATATAATATTCCCCCTTTTTCGGTCACATAGGGAGATAAGTCACGCTTAAGGCGGCGAAGTATTTTTTGTTGGTCGGGTGAAAGGGGCATGTTAGGTACGTTTGTCGAAAATTAACCGCTTTGGTTAAGAGATAAAAGAAATCAAGATAAATAATGGCAAACAGCGAAGAGGATTTATTAAATATCAGGATCAATTACCAGGATTCACGCTGTAAAATATTCGATAAATAGGGATATTATAAAATAATTTTTTAGTTTTAAATAGTATTTCCTGCAAGCAGCGTGCGTAACAATAAATTCCCATATTATGAAAGAACCTATCCTTTTCCTCTTTATCCTGCTTTTTTGCATTTCCTGTGATCATGACTCAAAAACTGTAGACCGAATCCTACGATTGGAGGATTTTACAGAGGATACCACATCCTTTAAAGTCACAAAAATAATTCCGTTAGAAACCCTCACTGATGCCTTGCTGGGTGACTATTTAACCGTTAGAATCTCCGGTGAATATATTTATGTCTATGACCGAAATACCAGGAATGCCATTCATCGATTTGACAGCCCGACTTACTTTTGACTTTGGAAGGTATGCTATCCCTGATCGATACTTTGAGATGGATTGGATGGAGGGATTTGAGATGATCAATTCCCAAGGCTTTGCGGCAATTACCGATTATTTCAAACCGGGAGATTTACAGGTTATCGTGGTCGATCTTCAAGTTGCCGGGGATCTGTCCCGACAGCTTCTAGTGTGGGACGGAGAGGAAGGAACTAAACGAGTCAGCTCTCTTAGTCGACAGCAGGCATTTGAAAATCCTGTAGGCATTGTGGGGAATCAGCTTGTCTTTATCGCACAGGCAGCCCATGTGCTGGACTTGAATACCGGCAATTTGCCGTTGGATGTACAACCCCTCCGAGCCGATGATAATCCCGCACTATTGTTTGTCGACCTCAGTGACCTGTAGCGTTGCTGCTCTAAAATAAAGAGATTACTCCGGAATAAAAACCTCTTCCTTTCCATTTTCCAGATCCAACATCACATTGCCGATTTTCCTACCGGCAGAAACATAGTCATAGGCTTCCTTGGCCTTCGCCAAGGGATAGCTTCTGTCGATGATGGGTCTAAAAGACCCCGCAATTAACAGCTCCTGAATGTACCCCAAGCTTGCTTTGATGTCTGTAGGAATCGGAAATATGACCTGTTTGCCACCGCGGATAGCCGTTAACAATGGAAGGTAAAGGTTTTCGATTCCGTCTCCCAGTTCAGAAGAAAGATATACCCCATTTTCAGTAAGTATGGATTTACATTTGCCAAAGGTGCTCTTTCCAACAGCGTCGAGCACTATATCAAAGCGTTCGGGAAGCTGCGTGAAATCGACGCTGTCATAAGCAATTACCTTGTGAACGCCCAACTTTCGGATAAGCGCTACATGTTTTGCAGCCGCAGTTGCCGTCACATCTATTTCTTTATGTAGTAGAATTTGCACGAGTGCGGACCCTATGCCTCCGGTGGCCCCATTTACAAGAACCCGTGAACCGGGTGTAAAGGTGACTTTTTTCAAAAAATTAACCGCATAATGAGCCGCCTCCGCGGATGCTGCTGCTTGCTGAAAACTGATGCCTTCAGGGATAGGCAGCATATTGCCGTTTTCACTATAGGCCATATAGTCCGCTTGGGAGGGTAAACCGTTATCGTCAAAACCCCAAACCCTGTCCCCTACTTTAAATTTCGTGACTGATTTTCCTACCTCCTCTACTACACCTGCAAAATCAGTACCTAATACAGGTGTTCTAGGGTGTGGCCATCCGACAAAAAACCGAAAGATATAAGGTGCTCCCGTCAGCACGCCACAATCGGTGCGGTTTACGGTAGTAGCCCTGATTCGGATCAACACTTCATTGGATTTGAGTTGCGGATTGGGAAATTCGGTAACGATGATTTGATCAGAAGTCCCATAATGGTACCGTAAAGCTGCTTTCATATAGTGTTGGGTTTGCCTAGGGAGCAAAAGATAGCTATTTTGTTCGGAATAGCATACTAATACGTGATTTTTGACTTTAATAATCCAACGGTCTGAAAACGATACCTTCCATTCTGTTAAACTCAATAGTTGGCGCGGGGATTTTTATAAGGTTCGCCGCATGCAGCAATCCCTTCAAAAATCTATGGCGTGTATTAATCTTGCGGGTATCAATATCAATACTAAACAAATATTGCCTGTACCGGTCTATATGTTGTAGGGATTCGCCTCGGATAAATTCCGGGTTGCCAAATTCGCCCAACATGCCCTCGCCGCTGTAGCCTATCGACAGGCAAAGCCATTGAGGCCATCGATCCCAATCAAAAAAACTAGTGGGGCTGAAAGAAAACCAATAGGTTTGGGCATTGTAATCTTGTACAAGCTGAGCGCCAATATTCCGGCCAAGTGTTCCGGGCCGGAGCTCCGGGTAGGGAGAAGGGTAAAAAGAAAATTTCGGTAGGATTCGCTGCTCTTTCCAGACCAGTTGCTGCGCAATGAAGAGCGCTGACCCTGCGGTATTGGCTATCACATCCCCCCACGAAAATCCATAGCCTTCATACATTCCATCGAATATTTCTATGGGAAGCTGCAAAACAAAACCCAATGATCCACCGTACAAAAGCGCCTTCTGTTCGCTAACACCAGTCCAGCGCAACGCCTCGTATCCCCAATAACTTTGATGGTAGGCGATATAGCTATGGGCAAATTTATCCATTTGCAACCACCCAGCGTTGTCGTTGTAAAATTGGAAGGGCACCCGTTCTTTATCTGAATACCATATTTCGGAAAGATAAAGCAGCCCTCCGGCAAATGCCACGGAACCTGTGCCTACCACAACAGCAAAACGTGTTTTGTTAATCCCGTCATTCAACGTTGAATCTGGATTCTGGGCTAGGGTAGTAATTGTAACTTGCGTGGAAAAAAGTATTGTTAGCGAAAAAAAACCAAAACAGGGACTGGTAAAAATTAAAGCTTTCACGGAGATGTTGCATTTTGATATACAAACATACAAAGTTTAAGAACGATCGCAGCTCATTTTAGGTGGGAAGTATTTGCATTTGTAGGTAATGGCAATGAGGTTATTTTACTATATAAGAAACCACAGAGCTTTTTGGGTCTGTACGGATAGATGTTTTAAATTTGTACGTACTAGCTAATTTGAAAATATGGACACAAAACTAATATTGAAATTAGACAAGCAGGTGATTGAGGCAGCGAAAAGGTATGCGTCATATCAGAAAAGGAGTTTGTCAGAGTTGATTGAAGCCTATCTCAGGACACTTGTTGATAAAGAAAACGTTAATGCGGAAACCGAAATTGAAATTTCACCTTTCGTAAAAAGTTTACGTACGGGTGTCAAAATTCCCATGAATATTGATATTAAGGATGAGTATAGGAACTATTTAGCTGAAAAACATAAATGATCGACAAACTATTTCTTGACACTAATGTAGTTGTCGACCTGCTGGGTGAGCGAGAACCATTTTATAATTCTGCTGCGAAAATTGCGACGCTTGCTGATAAAGGGAAAATTCAAATTTTTGTTTCTGCCCTAACCTATTCTACAGTTTATTATTTGCTTTGTCGATTTGAAAGTAAAGAGTTAGTAAAAGAAAAAATTCGAAAGTTCAAGATTATTACGGAAACCTCTGACCTAACAAACATAATAATTGACAAAGGCCTTTCATCCAAATTTGATGATTTTGACGATTCGCTACAACATTTTTGCGCGGAAGAGGTAAACTGCAATGTTCTAATAACACGGAATGGAAAGGATTTTAAGGAATCGTCAATACCAGTCTTGTCACCAGATGAATATCTTTTTAGTTTGAACAAGAATTAAATTTTGATCATTGAACAAAGATCAACTCCGACTACAGGCTATTGCCAATAGGGCAAAAAATAAAGATTATATATGAGTCCCCGTGTTTCACCTTAACTATTTGCCGTGATCCTTTTGCCATTAATTATATGCTCGCATCAGTTCCTTTGCCTCTTTTTTATCAAATCTTTCGCCCTATCAATTGAAAGGCAACAAATATTGCCATAAGATTCCTTTCCAGACTCATACAATTGGTAAGCGTTGACAAAATTGTAGTATGCCTTGACTGCTTTCGGGGTATTCTTCGCCGCTAACAGCGTATTATAGGAGGAGGTCCGAAGGTCTTTTCGTATTATATCGTCTATATACCGCTTTAGGTCTTCATCAGAAACAGTATTTTCTTTATCCAGTTCATCCCTAAAGGCTTTTCTTCGTGCTTTGGCATTCTTTGGATCGATAAGATTCCGTACAATACCCTTCTTCAGCGCTGTAAAATCCTCTTGGAACCTTCTAGGAAAAGCCATTAAAGAATTTCCTTTGTCATCGGCAGGGTAAAGCCATAGATTCCCTTTCAGAGATTTTTTCACCTTTCTTGGCAATCGAAATTTTTTCATTTTACACTTATATTAAAAACAAACTCAATTTTCTTAAACTCCTTCTGACTTTGTAAGCTTTAATAATTCAACCCAAAAGCCCAAAGGGGTATAACGTTGAGGTAGCCGAATTCTATATCGTCTCTTACGACAAAGGATTTGCCATCCCTTTCAATCTGTCTTTGTGGCTTGCTTTTCCCTCCTACTTCAAACGTAAAATTATCTATAACAAAATCAGAGGTTTTTGAAGATATAACCTCATTGTTTACACGCATTTGGTTGAAAAAAAAGGTTTTCCGAATATTTCCCATATTTGATTTTTCGCCAACCAAATTAAATATGATGTTGGTATTGTCCAGATACACTTTGTCAACTTTTCCAATCCCCCGAATGCCGCTTGTTTCATTCCGCAACTGCCCGATAAGTCCCGCTTGCTCCATATAAAAAAATAATCATCCAAAGAATTCCGACTTACGCTGATCAATTCAGCGATCTTGGTAAAATTAGGTTTAAAAGGAACACTTTCAGCGATAATTGATAGTAAACGCTTTAGTTTTCTGCTGGTACCAACATTTAAGTTAGCATATTGGGGAATATCAGTTTCCAAGGTTTGTACAATGATTTGTCCCAGGCGTAAATCGATTTCATTTTCTACCCCGAAAGGATAATATCCGCATTTCAAATAGTCTTTAAACAACGGTAACGGATGTCTTATACCATCAAGTTTTACTTCATTATTAATGATTTGCAGCAGGGAATAAGCTTGGATATCGTGGTTATGGTAAAATTTTAAATATTCACGAAATGAAAGTCCTTGTAACTTATAGATTATCGCACGCCGGCTCAAATCGGAGGAGCCTTTAAGAATATCCAAGACGGAGGAACCTGTGAATACGACTTTTAATCCAGGATACGAATCATAAATATTTTTCAGTTCACGGGACCAATTTGCATATTTATGAATTTCGTCAATAAACAAATACTCACCTGCGTTTTTATAGAACTCATCTGCCAAATCGATAAGTTTGCTATCACTAAAATACATATCGTCAGCCGAAACATACAGGGCATTCCTACTTGTCAGATTTTCCTTGATATACTGCAAAACCATGGTTGTCTTTCCCACGCCACGGGGACCGATAATGCCAATCATACGACTATTACATGGCACTCTTGAATATATATAGCGTTTAAAATCCGTCGACGTTTCTTGCAGAAGGGTCTCAAATTTCTGATAAAGTGCTTTCATTGTATTAATAGAATGATAATCGCAAAGATACAAAATGCACTATAAAATGAGTACCTTTAATAAAAAATGCACATTTCATAGTGCGATTAATCGGACATTTTTAATGGAATGTCATAGATCTCATCAGCAGTTTCTTCACTGTAGGTATGTGACGTTTTCTTCCTACTCCCAATCATGTTCATAAAAACTTTCCCATCTGATACTAAATTCAACTGGAAAGCTTCTCTGCTTGCGTCCCTGCTGCCACCAACATTGACATTACCTTGGTATTCAGGTATTCAGCACATTTTTTTCCAAAACTCTTCGCAATTTTCAGCCAAAGAAAAGGGCTTCCGTCTCCGAAAGCCCTTTCACTATTTTGTGCGTTAAACTTCAGTTCCCAGCCTATCTTTCCGTTATCACCCCTAGCTCCGCAAAGCTTGCCGGATTACCATCAAGGGTTTTGATCGCCTTTAATCGAATAAATCTCGCTTCGACCGGATTAAAGGTGACCCGTTGCAGCAGGGGACTGTTGGCAATATTGCCAAATTCCCCTTCAGCTGCTTTGCTCCATGCTTTTCCATCCATACTTACCAGAAATTCATAGCCACTAACCACACCGGACATATACCTGTTTTGCATGGGCATATAGGTAAAACCCGCCAATGGATAGACAGTGCCTAAGTCAACAACCGCCTCACCGTTTTCTGCTAGATAGTTTGTGGCGATATTTTCGTCAATGAGGTTTTCGGGAGCTTTCCCTGCACTTAAGACCATCCAGTCTTTCTTCGGAATATCTAATGCTACTGAGGTTACGTCACTTTGTCTGCCTGAAACCGGATCCATAGCAACTGCCTTCAAGTCAAGCGCACCGTCAACCAGAAATGGCGTGTCGTACTTTTGAGAGGTTGCACCCGGTATACTGCCATCAAGCGTATAAAAAATATCCACTCCAGCCTCTGGAACCGAAAGTGTCACCAATCCGTCATTAGTTCGTTTCACAGTCGGTGCCAGGACCAGTTTGGGGGCATAATATAGAGCGAGATTAGCAATAGTCGGACTGGCTTTGGCATCTGTCACGGTAAAGCGAATTGCCTTTGCCGTGGTCTCGTCCAGCCTTAATATACGCTTGAATCCGATGGTCGTCCCTTCCGTAATCAGCTCCCAGCCAGTTGAAGTCTCTGCTTCTAAGGTAAATGCTTTCACGCGCTGCCCTAGGGCAATATGCTCCTGAACCAAAAACCGGTTAAACGTGGTCGGTTCTTTGAAGGACAGGGTAATGGAGCCGCTCAATACGTCGTCCGGGGTAGCCCAATAGGTATCCTGCTTTTCGTCAAGTACATTTGCAGCCTCAAATCCAGGTCCACGATGTATATCCGATGTGACTGAAGCATGAGTTAAAGCCAAATTCGTGGCAAAATCTTCAGCGACCTTATCGGTGAGTTTCTTAAGCTGTGCGACGTCGTTTTCGTGTATCAATCCCCGCTTGTCTACCGGAAAATTCAACAACAAGGAGGCATTTCGACCAATACTATTATAGTAAATATCTAGCAACTCTGGGAGGGAGCGTACTTTATGGTCTTCATATTCGTGATAATACCATCCCGGTCGTATGGATACATCTGCTTCTGCGGGAACCCAATGGGTGCCGTTTTCCTGGCCAGCAGAATATTTCTCACTGTATTCGGGCATTCCGCCATAGACGGAATCCCGCATCAGGTTTGACCAAGTTGTTTCGTAAGCAAAACCATGTTCGTTGCCCACCCAACGCACATCCGGTCCGGCATCTCCGAATATAACGGCCTGTGGCTGTAGTTCGCGAACCAGCGCATACGTATTTGGCCAATCGTAATAATTTCGCTTATCCACTTTACGGTCTTCATTGGCTCCACCGTAGTATCCAGTTCCGCCATTTGCCCCGTCAAACCACACTTCAAAAACTTCCCCATACTGCGTAAGTAACTCACGAAGTTGGATGCGAAACACTTCCACATACTCGGGGGTGCCATAGGCCGCATGATTTCGGTCCCAAGGGGAGAGGTAGACGCCAAATTTAAGCCCATGCGCTTTGCATGCCTCCGCGATTTCACGAATGATATCCCCTTCGCCATTTTTATAAGGCGAATTTTTAATGGAGTGCTCGGTAGTTGATGTAGGCCATAGGCAAAATCCATCGTGGTGTTTTGCCGTAATAATAATTCCCTTCATGCCGGCATCCTTGCACACCTGCGCCCATTGATTGGCATCAAATGCTGTGGGATTGAACATTGCCGGATCTTCAGCACCGGTACCCCATTCCATATTCGTAAAGGTATTCATGTTGAAATGGACAAAGCCATAAAATTCCAAATCCTGCCAAGCCAACTGATGCTCATTAGGAATTGGCAGCACGGGTGCAGGGGCTGGGGAAGAGGAGGGATTGCAGGAAACAAACACTGCCATCAGCAGTATGCCCAAAAGGGAAAATCGGTAGATCATGTAACGTCTATTTTCTATTTAGGCCGAAATTAATGCACTTCTGTCTAAATCCGAAGAAATGTTTTTGATTCCCACAAAAGAATAAATAATTTACAGGATAATATCCCAAATAAAACTATTCTCAATGTATAGGTATCAGCCAACTTCTATGAGATTTAAGCTTAACCGCGTGATCCGTTTTACTTCGTTCTATTTTATCCCGGCAGCGCTAGTCGCTTTTTTCAGTTGTACAAGCAACACTCAAGAAAAAATTGAACCGAAAAAACCAAACATTGTATTTATCTTCACTGATGATCATGCTTTTCAGGCGCTGAGTGCCTATGAGCATGAACTGGCCAAATTCGCTCCCACTCCCAATCTGGACAGAATAGCGCAGCATGGGATGCGGTTTGACAAATGCTACGTTACCAATTCCATTTGTGCCCCCTCGCGGGCGACTGTCCTCACCGGGGCGCATAGCCATGTAAATGGTCACCGTACTAACAATGATACGTTCGACGGTAGTCAGGTAACGTTTCCAAAACTCTTTCAGGAAAACGGATACACCACTGCGCTGATAGGAAAATGGCACCTCAAATCAGAACCTACCGGTTTTGATCATTGGGAGATCCTTCCTGGTCAGGGGCATTATTACAATCCCACCTTTATAATCCCGGGAGACACGATTATCGAGCCCGGGTATGTCACAGACATCATCACCGACAAGTCCCTGAAGTGGTTGAAAGCCAAGGAAGAAACAGACCAACCCTTCATGCTGATGCTACAGCACAAAGCGCCGCACCGCGAGTGGGAAAAGGGTCCCGACCACCTAACGCTCTATGAAGATGTCGTTTTCCGCGAACCCGCAAACCTTTTCGACGACTATAGCGGAAGGGGCACTGCTGCAAAAGAACAGGACATGACCATTGAAAAAACAATGGAATTGGCGTCAGACCTGAAAATATGGACAGAAGAAAGCCGAAAATCCGGAAATTTCAAACGTACGTATGGGCGTATGGATGAGACACAAAAAGCCGCTTGGGATGCGGTTTATGATCCGATCATTGCGGACTTCCAGAAGCAAAACCTCTCGGGAGATGAACTTACCCGCTGGAAATACCAACGCTACATGCGCGATTATTTGGCAGTAATCCGCTCGGTAGATGACAATGTCGGAAGGGTTCTGGACTATCTGGAAGAAAGTGGGCTGGACGAAAACACACTCATTGTATACACATCCGATCAAGGGTTCTATTTGGGAGAGCACGGTTGGTTTGACAAAAGATTTATGTATGAGGAATCTTATAGAACTCCCCTTTTAATGCAATGGAAAGGGCACATTGCACCTGGATCTGTGAATAGCGACCTTGTCTCTAATTTGGATTTTGCGCAGACCTTTCTGGAGATTTCAGACATTCCCGCGCCCGTCACGATGCAAGGCAGGAGTCTTGTTCCCTTGATGACAGGAAACACGCCAGAGGATTGGCGGCAATATCTTTATTACCATTATTACGAGTTTCCTGCGGTACATAGTGTCCAAAAGCATGAAGGCATAACCAACGGACGGTATAAGTTAATCCACTTTTATGAACTGGACGAATGGGAATTCTATGACTTGGCAACAGATCCTATGGAAATGAACAGTACCTATTCCGATCCGGCCAATCAGCAACTTATTACCACCCTCAAAGACCGGTTGAGTAGGCTTAAGAGGCAATATGGTGTAATCCATCCACGAACGGATTCCTAACCTTCAGTTTATTTAACAAAACCTCTTGTAAGCAACACGGATAAACGCGGTCAAAAACCGGATTGTTGGAACAGAAAACCCAAAACGAATCTACCATGAAATTTACGATTCAACTCCTCGGCATGATGCTGTTGTTAATTGCCTGCAAACAGTCGACTAACACCGAAACCCTTCAGAGCGATGAGCCTACTGAACTTGTCCTTAAGCAGGATGAGGAAACGGGTGCCATCTATGTGCTTAGAAAAGGCGAAGAGACACCCATTCTTACTCAGGAGGCAAAGGCGGATTTTCGTCCCTATTTGCATCCTATCCTGTCTCCTGACGGTAAGAGTGCCTTAACAGAATTCAGTCCAGGTCATCACAAACATCAAACAGGTCTTTACTGGGGGCTTACGAGGGTAAACGGCAGGGATTATTTCCATAACCCTCAGGGGGATCACTGGAAGCGGATTGCTGCCAATATGATAGAAAAAAGCGGGGAATTGGTTTCGTGGCAAACTGTCTACCACCTGTTGGACTCGATTGGAAATCCCGTAATGCAGGAAACCCTTACGTGGAGTATTTCGGAAACATCTGGGAAATACCAACTCAGCATGGAATGGAAAGGGGAAGGAATTCAAGATATCACGATCGGAAAGTACGATTACGGCGGATTATTTCTACGTATGCCTTGGAAAGAAGGAATAGAAGGAGAAGTAATTAATGCAGCCCGGCAGAAAAATGACAAAGCGGAAGGGCAAAAAGCCATGTGGGTAAATGTTGGGATGAAGCTTGAGGGGCGGGAGGATTATGTTCAGGTAGCTATCTTTGACCATCCCGAAAACAAAGGGTATCCGCAAAAATGGCGGGTTGACGGGCAATTGGGCGTTGGACCAGCCTATACGCGGGATGCTGATTGGACTATAAACAAAGGAGAAAATATCACCTTAAAGCATCAGTTGCTGGTTTATACGGGAGAATTGAGTGACCTGGAGATCAACGATTATTGGTCAACCTTTTCTGGGAAGGCAGGCATGTACAATACAACGGAGCTTTGGGGAATCGCCCAAGCTGAGGGCCGAAGCGCCAAATTCCTGACACCCGAAGAAGCAGTTGAAGAAATGACAATCAAAAGTGGGTTCAAGGTGAATGTCTTTGCTTCCGAACCCATGATTACGCAACCAATGGCCTTTTGCTGGGACGACAAAGGGAGGCTTTGGATTGCTGAAAACAGAGACTATGAATCACGCGGTCACGGATTTTCAAACGCCGGAGATAGCCGTATTCTGATTTTGGAGGATACCAATGGCGATGGAGTTGCGGATACGAAAAAAGTTTTTCTGGAGGGAATAGCTTTTCCCGCGGCTATCGCTGTCGGATTTGACGGATTATACTTGGGGGCTCCGCCGCACCTTTTATTTGTTCCCGATAAAGACGGAGATGACAAAGCTGACATGGATGATGTTGAAATTCTACTAACCGGCTGGGGGATCAGGGACAGGCATGAAACGCTGAACAGCCTACACTGGGGGCCGGATGGTTGGCTGTATGGCCTACAGGGATTTGCCACCCCCTCTAAAATCCGCAAACCCAGTGGAGATGCCAAGTTATTCTATCACAAGGACCCATTTCCGGAGGATTTGTTGGAAGCAGATGGCGTGGATATCAATGGAGGAGTTTGGCGCTATCATCCGACGAAGGATAGGTTTGAGGTAGTAGCCCATGGATTTAGCAACCCTTGGGGTATCGATTATGATGCCAAAGGGAATTTATTTATTACCGCCTGTGTCATCCCCCACTTATGGCATGTGATCCCTGGAGGCATTTATCACCGACAGGGAGGGCAGCATTTCAATCCCTACGTGTATGAGGATATAAAAACAATTGCTGATCATCGGCACCGGTCTGCACATGGTGGTGCACGGATCTACCAGTCGGATGCCTTTCCGGCTGAGGAACATGGACGGATCTTTATGGCCAATATTCACGAGCATGCGGTTTTATCCGACATTTTGGTTCCTGATGGTTCCGGGTTTATCGGTAAAGACGGAGATGAATTCCTTATGGCCAACAATGCCCAATGGGTTGGCTTTAGTATGGAGATAGGGCCGGACGGAGGAATGTATGTGCTCGACTGGCACGATGCGGATATCTGCGGTCAGGAAGTATTGCTGGGCGAAACGGGTCGGGTGTTCCGAATTATGCCTGAGAAATCCCTCGCCAAGAACTGGGAAGGAAGGTACGATGACCTTAATAAGCTGTCGGATCGGGAATTGGTGGCCCTTCAAACCAGTAGCAGCGACTGGCACAGCAGAAGGGCAAGGGGAATACTTCAAAAGCGGGGGGCAAAAGGATCCCTTGAAAAAGAAACCCAGGGCCTTTTGAAGAAGATGTTTGCTGAAAACAAGAATCCCGATCATAAGCTAAGAGCAATGTGGGGGGCACACCTGACAGGTGGATTTACTGAAAAAGAGCTTGTACAACACCTAAGTGACAAGGATCCGCATGTCAGGGCTTGGGCGATCCAGCTGCTTTGCGAGGATTACAATGCGCCTAGGGAAGCGCTAGCCAAATTTACCGCCATGGCCAAATCCGATCCTTCCCCGGTGGTACGGCTAAACTTGGCCAATAGCTTACAACGTATTGGGGTAGAAGAACAATGGTCGATTGTTGAGGCACTTTTAAAGCACAAAGAAGATGAATCCGACCATAACCTCCCAAAGATGATTTGGTACGGTGTGGAACACCTGATTGAAAAAAATCCCGAAAAATTTATCTCACTTGCCAGTCAATCCCAATTGCCGATGGTAAGTCGATTTATGGCAAGAAGGGCCGTGGATGGGGATCAAACAGAAAAGCTGGTTTCAGTGCTTGCAAGAAACCCTACCAATCAGGTGCATCTTCTGGAAGGAATGCTGGCTGGCATGGAAGGTAGGACGGATTTGGAAATACCGGCTTCCTGGCCGGCGTTGGCGAAAAAACTTGATAGCGATAAAATAACCAAGCAGTTGAGTCAATCCATTTCTGAACTGTTTGGGGATGTGGAAGCGACCAAGCGCTCCTTTGCTACCTTGTCAAACAAACAGGCACCGACAGCTCAGCGGATAAGTGCACTCCGCACGCTCACCGCACAGCAACGCCCTGAGTTGGTTGCACGGTTACCCGAATTGATAAAGGAAAAAGAAATGCGGTCAGAAGCCATTTTGGCTGTCGCAGCCTTCGATCAGGAATCCTTGGGTAGGCTTCTGATAAACGAGTTTTCAAATTCCTCTATGGAGGAAAAAAATGCGGCATTGCAAACCCTTTCCTCCCGCTCACGCTACGGAAACCTTCTTGCCCAAGAGATAAAATCTGGCCGAATTCCCAAAAGGGAGATTCCCGCCAACATTGCCCGACAATTACTACGGGTAGTGGGTAGTGGATTTATAGAAATATGGGGGCCCATTGAGCAGGTCGCCCATGACAAAGCCGCCTATGACAAATACCAATCGATCTTAACGAAAGATGCATTGAGTTCAGCTAATATCCGACAAGGCAAAAGCCTATTTCAACAAACTTGCGGGAGTTGTCATAAGATGTTTGGGGAAGGTGCTGACTTGGGACCGGATCTGACAGGATCCAATCGGACGGATGTGGACTATATTCTGCTAAATGTACTTGAGCCAAGTGCGGAGATTCAGGATGCTTACAAGATGGTCGTCATCACCACCCGTGACGGCCGAACGTATACGGGGAATGTGGTCGGGGAAAATCAACGGCAGGTTACCCTTAGGGTAGTCGGTCAAGACCCCATTATTATTAACAAATCGACTATTCAGTCCAGAGAAGTAACTCCGGTGTCGATGATGCCTCCTGGGTTATTCGAGCAGCTTTCGGATAAGGAAGTGGTGGATTTGGTGGGATATCTGCAAAGCCCCAAAGCTGTACAATAAATTGGAAGATGACGAAACGTCCCCGCAATATCCACGACATCTTTGTTAGGGAATCGTTCTCCGATGAGGGAAGAGCCATAGCTTTTTTTGAATGTTTCCTGCCGGAAAATTTAGTGCGGCATTTTGATTTTAATTCCCTTACGGTTCTCAAGGAATCTTACATCAACGAAACCTTGAAGGAGCACTTTTCCGATCTCGTGTTTGAAGTATCTCTCAAATCCGACACCTCAATTAAAACCGATGTTGTTCTTCTTTTTGAACACAAATCGTCTCCTGACCGAAACGTTCTGTTTCAGTTAGGCCATTATATGTTTGCTCATTGGACCAAAAGTCTCTCTGAAAGTAAAGAACCAAAACCCATCATACCAATAATTTATTACTAAGGCAAAAAAAGCTGGAAAGTCGGAAATTTGTCAGACCTGTTTAAATACCACCCTAAAGAGGTGAAAAAATATCTCCCTATATTCGATCATATTTTCATTGACCTGAAGACAATCACACGGGAACAGCTACAGGACATGCGCAACAGTATGATGACCGCCGCTATACTCACCCAGCAATGGCGCATCAATCCGGCTAAACTTCAGGACGACTTTCAACGCATTTTCCGGCTGTTCCCAGTGGACGGTTCCAACAGGAACTTTTTGGAAATGATTGTTGTATAACTTGTCCCGGTTTTTTCGGGATGCTTTAAATGTTTCCGACATTTCAGAAGCCCAATTGGGAGAAACAATTAAATCAATCCCCGAACCAATAAAGAAAAATATTATGACAACTTATGATAGACTAATGGAGAAATGGAAAATAGAAGGAGAATTGATTGGAATCCAAAAAGGAAAACTTGAAGGAAAAGTGGAAGGTAAAGCGGAAATTGTCCTTAGCCTTTTTGATGAAGGATTTGAAACGCCTAGAATAGCCAAAATCGTTAAAATGCGGGAAGAAGAGGTAGTTAATATCCTGAAAGAAAAGGGCAGGTTAAAATAATAGTAGACATTTTTTGATATGAACTTAGAAAAAAACATAGCGTTTCTAGCCCTCATTTTTTATAAGATATTTGCTAAGAAGGGTTGACTCAAATTGCCGTCAGGAATTCCTGCTGTAGGCACGGCACGGCCGATATAATAGCCCCAAGTTCCAATATAGGAATCAAAAAGAATGATGTTCCAGGGTTCCATTGGGAGCACCGATATACGTGAAAACAGCATTTTTTCCCTGGATATTTATCACCAAATTCCCCCCACTTGGATCTATCCGCAAAAACTCTTTCGCATATAGAATTCTATCTTGAAGCTCAACATAAAGTCCCAAGGTACTTTCGGTTCTTAATTGGAGAACCCGGATCTGCCCCCTCCTGAACGGATAAGAATACCCATCAATTACAATATTCACCGCATCATAACCCGTCCATTCTACCTGTACGGAAACAAACTTCGAATCCTGTGAAGTTGGTTCACTAATTTGAGCTGTAGATTTGAAAGATACAACAAGTACGAATAGTAGCAACGATAGTAAAAAAATGGTTTTCACTGCGGTTGATTAGTATTGACGATGATTTACAATTCAATGTAGCTTAGTTAAGACTAAAAACGGTCCTTAACTTTTCCAAAGTTAATTCTTGGCTATCGGGAATAATAGAACTCATGTGATAAACTTTGGAAAAGTTGCTCAAATACCATTATAAGGCAAGACGAAAGCCCATGTAGCCGGGACCACCACTGAGCCGACCGAGCCGACCGGAAATCCTCATATCCTTGGCAGTACTGCCCGAACTACCGCCGCGATAAATGTGAAAAGAGCCAGAAGAAGGGCCGCTGGGGTTGGTCTGAGTTCTACTTCGATAATCCCCATACCAGTCCTGACACCACTCAAACACGTTTCCGGTCATATCATAAATCCCCAGTTCATTGGGTGCCTTCTGACCTACGGGATGAGTCTTTTCTCCACTGTTGTCCAAGTACCAGCCCACAGTTCCCAGTGCGTTTGACCCACTGTATTTATAGCCTTTACTCTTATTGCCCCCCCGCGCAGCATACTCCCATTCCGCTTCTGTCGGCAGGCGGTAGTTCTTCCCAGTCAGTTCATTGAGCTTACGAAGAAATTTTTTAACGTCACTCCAAGATACACTTTCCACGGGGCAGTTGTCACAATTACCAAAATAACTCGGATTGTTCCCCATCACTGCACGCCATTGCGCTTGGGTGACCTCGTACTTGCCGATATAAAAGCCACTCAAGGCAACCTCATGGACAGGCTTTTCATTGTATTTATACTCATCCTCCTGTTCCCAAGTAAATCCCATCCAAAAAGTGCCGCCCTCAATGGCAACCATATTCGGAGCGATCTCACGAATAATTTGTTCATTTTCCGCAGATGTTTTGTATGTAAAAACAATATTGTCATCCTGAATAGAAATTAACAAATCCCCCCCATTTGGATCTATTAGCAGGAACTCTTTTACAGCCAGTCTTCGACCCGGACGCTCTATAAAAACTTCCAAGGGAATGTTTGGCCTTAGCTGAAGCACCCGCACCTGTCCCGCCTTAAAAGTGTAGGAAGATCCGTCGATAACAATATTCACCCTTTTATAGCCTGTCCAAGCTACTTGTACAGAAGCAAGCTTCGAATCCGAAGCATTTGTAGGAGCACCTTTTTCACTTACTTGGGCGATTGATGTGAACGATATACCTAGAATAACTAGTAGTAAAAAGGCGAAGTAGTCGGCTTTCATTGAAGTTGGTTAGAGTAGATGATGATTGATACGCTTGTGATCTCCAAACGTAGCAAGCAACTCAACGTGAAAAAAACGATACCAACCGATACGGGAAATACGCTCTTTTAGTTACAGCACATACTTTTCTATGGATAAGTCTCAGCCCACTTTCTCCAGCACAAGCACCGTACGGTTGGTCAGGTAAGTGCTGAGCATTTGATTTTGGTTGGTGTAATAGGAAAGGCTTTCATCAATCCGTCCAAAGCCACCAAATTTGGTGCTGTCTGAATTTAGTACCAAATCATATTTTCCCATTTCAGGCGCCCTAAAGCGGTAATCAAAAATCGATTGGCTTGTATTGAAATTGAAAATAAAAATCAACCCTCCGCGACGGAAAACGATCACCTTATTGGTGGGGTCCATATGGATTTGCTCGGCAAATGGAGCCTCAAGGATATGGTAGTTTTTCACCAAGCGTATCATGGCATTGTCCCAAAATAGCAAGTATTTATACTTTAATTCCTTGTTTTCAGCAAGACTCCACTGTCTGCGGGCATACTGATAGCTCCAGTTATTTCCCTCCCTGGGGAAATCTATCCATTCCGGATGTCCGAATTCATTCCCCATAAAGTTCAGGTATCCTTCCCCTCCCAAGCTAATGGTAAACAGTCGGAACAATTTATGGTAGGCTATTCCCCTATCTATAACCAAGTGACTGTCATTCACATGCATATGGAAATACATTTCCTTGTCCATCAGCCAAAAGGCGATAGACTTATCCCCGACGAGTGCCTGATCATGGGACTCGGCATAAGCAATGGTTTTTTCCTTATACCGTCGTTCACTAACCACCTTCCAGCATTCGAAAATATCCCAGTCTTCATCCCTTTGGTCTTTGAGTATTTTTATAAAAAAATCGGGGATACCCATGGCCATTCTAAAATCAAATCCAATACCTCCTTCCATCGGTTCCCGACATAGACCCGGCATACCGCTTACTTCCTCTCCAATGGAAATCGCGTCTGGCTTAATCGTATGGATCAATCTATTGGCTAGCTGCATAAATACAATAGCATCCCGATCCACATCATCGTTGAAATACTTATCAAAATGGTCAAAAGTTACCAATCCATGATGGACGTACAGCATGGATGTCACCCCATCAAAACGGAATCCGTCAAAATGAAACTCTTCCATCCAATACCGGATATTAGAAAGCAGAAAACGCTTAACCTCCCACTTACCATAATCAAACAATTTGGAATCCCATACCTCGTGATACCCCCTCGGCCCCGCATGAAAATACTGATGGTCAGAACCGTCAAACTCGTTGAGTCCTTCCGCAACATTCTGAACCGCATGGGAATGAACGATATCCATTATCACGGCTAATCCCAAGTTATGCGCGGTATTAACCAAGTATTTCAAATCCTCCGGTGTACCAAAGCGGGAAGAGGGGCTGTAGAAATTGGAAACATGGTACCCGAAGGAACCGTAATAGGGATGTTCCATTACGGCCATCAGTTGAATAGCCGTATAGCCATTTTTTTTAATCTTCGGCACAATGTTGTCAGCAAACTCCCGATACGTTCCCAAACCGGCCTTTTCCTGACCCATACCCACATGACACTCATAGACAAGTGGTGCTGTCACTGCTTTTTTCGGGGAGAAATTTGCATCTGACCAGACAAACTCTTGGGTTGGAAACCAAAGCTGACCCGAAAAATCCTTGCTTTCCTCGTCTTGAACTACCCGCTTGATATAGGCAGGAATCCGATCTAACGCGGAATCAGCGGTAACTACATGGACTTTCACCAAACTCTCATGCACGAAACGCTGTGCATATAGCTCTGCAGGTAAAAAGATTTCCCACACACCCCATTCCTTTCTTTCCAGCGGATGTGAGGTTCTATCCCATCCGTTAAAATCGCCAATTAAAAATAATGCTTTTGCTTCGGGGGCCCATTCCCGATAGATCCACCCCCCTCGGTTTTCGTCTTTGTTGATTCCAAAGAAATGATGCCCTGTAGCAAAATTCAGCAGGCTATCCTCTGCAAGCTCGATTTCCAAAAGGGCCCGCTGAAAACGAACGTACCGTTGTAATATCTCCTCTTTGTAAGGAACCAGCCACGGATCCTCCTTGATAATGGCCAAATGAATATCTTTTTCCACAAAATCAACATCAAAGGTTAAAAATCAATCCAATTTACGGACTAGAATGGCTCGTACTCCACCGTTTCTTCGCCAGAGCCAATCCATCCATCAATGCCGCCGTCTAGATGATACACCTTCCTAAAGCCTTCTGCGATCAATCGATCTGCTGCTTTGGCGCTTCTTGCTCCCACTTTACAATATACCAATACCGGCATATCTTTATCCATCGTCTTGATGTGTGCTTCGAACTGGCCGGAAAGAATATCTGCTTGAACTGCTTTCTCCAAGCATCCCCCTTTTACCTCCTCGTCGGTCCTCACGTCCAAAACCGTTCCATAATCATGCGCCATAGCGACTTTAAATTCCTGTGGAGATAGCGCGATTACGGCATCCGGCGTTTCAAGGTCTGTAAGTTCTACCGTTTCAACGTTGTCAAATAAGGGATTCAACCGGATATAGGCGTCGTTAGGGAAAATAACCTTGTAGTCTGGACTCATACGGTTGTCGGGGAGATAGTAGTCGGTACTTATTAACTGGGCACCACTGCTGAAGGCATGTTCCATTTTACGAGTATCGTTTGTTCGCGCTTCGCGGGTGTCCGCATCAGCCCGTGTGCGAATCATATAGCCCGCTTTTACCAGTGTCTGAATTTTCTGATGGTCCTTTATCGGATCATTTAGTATCATCATGGCCGCTAAAGGGTCTTCTTCCGGTACGTTAACAAAAAAGATTGCCCGTTCAAGGCTGGGGTCCTTTTCAAGATAAGCAGCCAACTTTTCCCCTCCTTCGTCTAAAACAAAAACAAAACGCCCTTGAATATCCTTCAATTCCGGCCAACCTGATGCTAGCACGGCCTCTTTCAAGGTGGGGAAATCTTGTTTCAACTGGGCGGGGATAAAATACTTTTCCCTTGGCAGTACCTGCCTTATCTCCGCTTCCAACATCTCAAACGCAGCGGCATCAAAGGGTAATGCCTCCGTGAGTCCGCGCTCAGGTATATTTTGATCTTTTGCGTTCAGCGTGATGAAAATCGGCAAATGGTTTGGATTGAGGTCTGACCAAGCCCTCAGTTCCCGTAAGTAATCCCTAAAAAGCGGAAAGTGGGACCTAAAGTCAATATCTTGAACATGCATTACCTTGAAGCCGGGTTGGTCAAATTGCTCCAGGGACGGATAGGGCTCTGGAGTTACTCCCTGTTGACGTAGAAGGGCATTTCCCAACGGATTGGAGAAACGTCCGCCCTCCGGATCGTGGAAAACGTCCAGTTCCAACACCCTAAGTCCTAGCTCCAACTGTTCCCATGGGGAAATATGGCCGTAATCAAGTCCTTGTATAGATGCAGAATCATTTGCCAATAACAGCGAATACAGCGCTGGTTCAATGGGTAGCTTGTAACTGTTATGACTACCGATCAGTTGGAGGTGACTTATCTTTACAGCCTCTTTCTCAACTTTTTCTTTGCCCGCACTACATCCTGATAAGATGAACATCACAAGGATCAAGCGCTTAAGAAGTATTTCCATTCCGACGTTTTTATGATTTAATCCCGAATATATTTAATCTCTCCGTAAATTCAGCATCTTGTGGAAAACTCTGCCCATAACGGGAGGTGATCTGAAATCCTCCAAGAAAGCTGAAAAGGGCTCAATCCCCTATTCTTCAGCACATGCGGACCAAAATTGAAAACACCGCCCCGAAGGTATTTAAATGAAAGTTCAGGTATATTGTCCTTACTTTCGAACCAAGCGATCTGAGTGTAATAAGTAGAGTTTCTATCAAACACTGTTCTCCGCAATGTCTCCAAATCAGTTGGCACCCGCAACCCCGTTGACGTAAAGGCCTCATACCTGGGATCGCCTTTCCGTTCAATATTAAAGTCCCCCAAGACGATCAGGCTTTGGTCAAACGCATGCATGTCGGCGGCCCATTTTTTCAGCCAGATTGCAATCCCTTCCAGTTCGTCTAACCTGTCATTCACTTTGTTCCCATAAAGCACATGCAAGGTTACCAGAACAAACGTTTTATCCTCAACCTTAAAGCCCACTCCATAGGGCGTCCGTGCAAACTGTCTTGAAAAAGCGCCTTCGCTAACCGATGCTATTTTTTCATTGGGCACTACGAGTTCGCAAGCCAAGCCGGAAAGCTTTACCTTTCGGGTATCAAAGAGAAATGCCAATCGTTCATCATTCCCTTCATCGCCACCACATACATCCGTCAAAATAAAACTCCAATGATCACCGAGTACTTTGAGCATATGCCGGAAGGCTTTTAGGTTGCCCTTGATTTCCTGAACGGCTACAATGTCAAACCTTGCCAAAATTTCCGCAATAAGTACCACCGAATGCAAGTCGCGTTTTGGCGTATCGGTTTCGCTGGCAGCCCACTTCTCAGTAAGTCCGCCAAAGGATCGGATATTCCACGTCCCGATAAGTACATTATGGTCCAATTTCTTAAAGGGAAGTACCCTATCCAAAACCTGGTTTAATGCCTCCAATTCTTCGATGACATCCCTTGGGGGCGTTTCTGTGATTTTTGGTCTATTCTCTGCCATAGGTGGGAATTTAAACAAGGTAGTATTTACAGCATCATAGGAGCCATGTGGAAGACAACAGCTGATAAGTCAGCTTAGCGATGATTTCCAATAGGGCTTACTTCCAATGCATATTGGCAAATAGTAGGTATTGCTGCCAGTCATAAGGAAGCATGCCATGGCCTCCGCTGCGTATGTGATACCCTATCTGCCTCATAAGCGGCCGGTCGACAGGGGGAAATTCTTCGGGTGACAACCCCCTTTTTCCATATAGTTCGTATACCGGCAGGGCTTCCGCTCCACCTAAGAATTCACCCCTGGGATCCGCCCATTGGTCATCCACACCGCTGGCGATATATACTGGCTTCGGTGCCAAAAGCGCTATCAGTTGATGTTGGTCTACAGGTAGCTTATCTTCCTGCTCATTATACGCAATAAAGCGGGTGGCAAACCAGTGTGGAAAAGACCTGTTAATTCTGCCCACTGTCTCTCCGTATCGCCTGCGTGAAAGCGCCGCGCCGACGCAACCACTATTGTTTGAGATTACCATCGAAAAACGGGAATCGATAGCGCCTGCCCAAAGCGCCGCTTTGCCTAAGCGGGAGTGCCCGACTACGGCTACCCGCTCCGAATCCACTTCCTGAAGGGTCGTCAGGTAATCCATCACCCGTGAAAGTCCCCATGCCCACGCAGCCACACTTCCCCATGAGGATTCGGTACGCGGCGAATCGTAGAGGCCGTGAACACCATTCTTAAATCCATCGTCGAAATCCGGATCAATATCCCCATAATAGAGAGTGGCTAGGCCATATCCATGCTCAATCATATCCCCAACCGGCCAATTCGCCATACGGGCACCACGGCTTTTGTCAGATGGGAGGTTGTTCTCTACGCCTAAATCAGCGTTGTTTCGCATCCATGATTGGGGTACCAACACAGCCTTATCCATAGTAAGTGTGTGGTTGCCGTAAAAATTTAGCCCCAGAAACATGGGTGCCGGCGTTTGCTGGCGGGGAAGAAATATTAGGACATAAAGGTCCACTGCTTTTCCATCTCTCTGTAGCGTGAGTTTAATTTCCTTTTGAATCGCTTTCCCATCAATAGCCGTTCGATTTGATGAAAGCTCGGTAACCTTCATCTCTCCGTCCCAAATGGGGCTTTCCCCATACACCTGACTGGCGAATACCGCTAATATTTCCTCTTTACGCTTTTCCCATGCTGCTTTAGTAGTGATTTCGCTACCGTCCGCGTTTAATAGAACCTTCGGCAGATCATACATTGGAATGTTGGTTTCATCGTAGTTGGGGACAAAAGCTTGGCTATATACCTGCACTCCTTGGTGCAATACAAAGATCATCAAGAGAAATACCTGCTTCATTGGGTTTCGTTAATTAGTAGGACAAGATAGGAATAACGGTGAAAATAACCGAATGTATTCTCACCGGCAACGTACTTGTTGCGGCCACTAAAAGGCTATCTCCGTATTTTTTTTCTTCCTTAACGGGCAAACGTTATATTTGCAGCTTGATAAAAATAGAACTGCCAAAAAATGACTGATTTTATTGCGGAATTAAGATGGAGGGGCATGTTGCAGGACATGACTCCGGGTTTAGCCGACCACCTGGAAAATGGAATGGCCTCCGCCTATTTGGGATTCGACCCAACGGCTGACTCCTTGCATATCGGCCATTTGGTGGGTGTGATGACGCTGGTGCATTTTCAGCGGGCGGGCCACAAACCAGTTGCACTCCTAGGTGGTGCCACAGGCATGATTGGTGATCCCTCCTTCAAATCCGCAGAGCGTAACCTGCTCGATAAAGCCACCCTGGATCATAACATTACGTGCATTCAGCGGCAGCTGGCGAAGTTTCTGGCATTTGAAGGGAGGGTACAAAACAGCGCAGAACTCGTAAACAACTACGATTGGATGTCCCAATTTTCTTTCTTAGACTTTATCCGAGACGTCGGCAAGTTCATCACGGTCAACTATATGATGGCCAAGGACAGCGTTAAGCGAAGGTTGGAAGATGGGAACGGACTTTCTTTTACAGAATTTTCCTACCAGTTGATTCAGGGGTATGATTTCTACCATTTGTGGAAAAATCGGGGATGTAGCATACAATTGGGCGGTTCCGACCAATGGGGGAACATTGTTACCGGTACAGAGCTGATACGTAAAATGGCCGGTGGAGAAGCCTATGCGCTTACCGTCCCTTTAATTACCAAAGCAGACGGGAGCAAGTTTGGCAAAACCGAAGGGGGAAATGTCTGGCTGGATCCGGAAAAAACTTCCCCATATGCCTTTTATCAGTTCTGGCTCAATGTCTCAGACGATGATGCTTCAAAATATATCCGCATTTTCACCACCTTGGATCAGCAAACGATTGAAGGTTTGGAATCCACCCACAGAAATGAACCTCACCTCAGGTTTTTACAAAAGGAGCTTGCTACACAGGTTACCTCGCTGGTTCATGGTGAACAGGAGCTGGAAATAGCCATGAAGGCATCAGAGATATTGTTTGGTAAGTCCTCGCTAGAGGATCTGTCGGTACTGGACGAGCGGACCTTTTTGCAGGTGTTTGACGGTGTGCCGATAGTGGAGGTAACCCCGAAGTTACTGAACGAATTTCAATCCGTGATGGACCTTCTTTGCTATCAAAGTCTGATTTTCCCCTCCAAAGGGGAAGCCCGCAAGATGATTCAGGGAGGAGGTGTTAGCATTAATAAGGTGAAAATTAGCGATCCAAATGCTCCGGTGAGTCACTTGAACTTACTGCAAAACAAGTACCTCTTGGTACAAAAAGGAAAAAAGAATTATTACATTGTTAAGGTAAATCAGTAGGCATTGAAGGCTTTTCGCGAGCAAGCAACTGCAGGTACTGGCATGCATTTCCAAAATTGATATGGGGGTCTATGAAAGGCAACAAAGGGAGAAAAAAATCATTGAAGCTGCCATCCGGCTGTTTTCGGTAAAAGGCATGCACTACACGACCATGGATGAGGTAGCTAAACAGGCAAAAATCAGCAAAGGGCTTACCTACTTTTACTTTACGAGCAAAGAAGACCTTTACATGGCGATCACCAAAAAGGGGATCGATGAGTTAAAGGATGTTTTTAACAAAACCGTCGCGAAAGGCAAGGACAATACAGGTTTTGAGAATATTACTGAGCTGGTGGAAAACTTTATCAGTTTTACAACGGAAAAACGTTTTTTTTATGAGTGTGTGCTTCAGTTTCTGGGCCTACTCAAGCTTTACAACGACCCGGAAAAACAAGCCATGATACCTCCCCCGGTGTTGGAAAGCCCCTATTTTCAAAAGTTGCTGCATGTGCAGCATGATATTCCAGGCATAGGGGTGAAAATAATTTCCAAAGGTATTCGGGATGGAAGTATACGACCAGAACTCCAGCCCGAAACAACGTTTTATGCCATTTGGAGCCTGATGATAGGGTATGAGCGGGTAAAAGGATCCGTAGACTATGAGCCTAAAGAGTTAAAGATACACGCGGAGGTGTGGAAAAACAGTTTTTTCAAGTTCATATATGAAATGCTGAAAGGTACGCAGTTCGCCCACAAGTTCCAGCCCGTCCAAGGCAGTCTTTTTTAGGTTGGGCTGCGGGAGTTTGATTCAATCTGATATTTGTTGAAGAAGATTATAAGAGAGGCATTGTTATTGCTTTTTATGGCGTAATACACAAAATCTTTCTTTAAACCATTCTTAAACTATCACAAATGGAATTATATATTGGTGCTCTGATTATTATTGGTATTGTCGTTGGACTAGTTTTTATTTTTAGGTCAATCTTTGCGAAGAAGTCCGACAACGTATCCAAAGAACAAGAAATTTCCTCAGAAGAAGTCTTGAAAAAAGAGGTGTCTGAGTTTGATCCGGAAACTGGGAATAAAAAAAAGGGGGATTAGTCCTCCTTGTTGAATGGAAATATGGGTTTAAACCATAGGTCCTATGAAGGAAGGAGTCGCCTTATAGCAATATCCTTCTAGCGATTTTTCGATGAATGATAGATTATCCGTTTACTGCTAAAAGGGATATATTAGAAAGGATGTCTATCGCTACTGATTAAGTATTGACTTTAATATGCTCGATACTCTTCCGGGAAAAGGAGTTGACTTAAAGGTGCTACCATTGCTCGAATGCTGATTATCTCTTTTTTGCCTTAGTGGGCGTGGTAAAATCAACATCTCCCTCCAGTTCCATTAGTTCTACTTTTACCGCTTGGGATGATGGTATAATATTTCCTCCAACGTTTTCGGCGATATAGTATGTAATCTGTGCCCCAAACAGAAAAATCACCACAGAATAATATACCCATACGAGGACAATGACCAATGATCCTGCGGTTCCGTAATAGTTACCTACCGCGGCATTTCCCAGATAAACGCCAATGAGGTATTTGCCTAACGCAAATAGAAGCATCGTAACAAAAGCTCCAAGCCATACATCCTTCCAGTTTACCCTGGCGTCCGGTAGTATCTTATACATCAAGCCAAACACCAGTACCATAAGCGACTGTGCCAAGATCACATTGGCAATTCCTGCAAAGATCAGCATATTCTCATTAAACAGGTCACTAAAATAATTCAACACGATTACCAAAACGGCGTCTGCTACTAAGGATACAATCAATAAGAAACCTATAGAGGCAACCATGGAAAAACTCAAAAATCTATTTACAGCAAATTTCAAAAGTCCCCTTTCTGGCTTGGGTTTGATGTGCCATATGTGGTTTATTCCATTTTGAAGGCTTACAAACACCGTAGTCGCACTAAAGACAAGGATAGCTATCCCCACCATCTGGGACCAAAAAACCTGATCGTTAAGTGTTACGCTTTGCATAATTTGATCAAGGGTTTCCACGCTATCTTCACCGATAAGGGAGCCAATTTGATTTAAAAGTTCCTCCCGAACATCGTTTTTGGAATAAAAAGTTGCACCTATATTGAGTACAATAATTAAAAGGGCCGGCAAACTAAAGATCGTATAGAAGGCTGTAGAAGCTGCAAATGTAATGGAATCGTTGCTGGTGAAATCTTTTACGCTGTCGATGATGATTTTGAAGAAAGAAAGCGATTTGATCCGCTTGAACTGGCGTTTTATCATAAAGGATGGATTAATTAGTTACTTTTCTCTAGAGAATCCACCAGCCCTCTTTGTTAAAACACTAGCGTATTCCCTGATCGGGATATTTCCCCTGAATGGTACGCCCAAATGCCATCAACTCCCCAATTTGAACATCCATGTTCCCATCAGGATACAGGCATGGGCCGATACCGGCTATCTTGTTCTTGTAGTCCAAAAATCCGACCAAAATGGGAACGCCCGCACCGAGAGCTATATGATAAAAACCGCTTTTCCACTTTGGCGCATATTTACGTGTACCTTCAGGCGTAACCATGACTACTAATTCATCAGAATCCTTTAACATCTGAATCATTAATTCCGTATAGGTTAACTTCCGCTTTCCAGGAAGCCGCTTTCGGTCTATGGAAATTCCGCCAAGTGCCTTGATCAGCCATCCTAAGGGTCCAACCATGACTTCCTTTTTGATTGTAAACTTTACGGGAACCTCCATAAGGTAAAACGCAGCCCGAGCAAAGAGCAAATCCCAGTTGCTAGTATGGGGAATAGCTATCAAAACGGCCTTTTTTACTCCTTCGGGCATTCCGCCGGATGTTTTCCAGCCTGTAATCCAAAAAACAAATCGTGCTAATAGTTTCATTAAAACGGTTAACTAAAAGTGTTAGGAACAACAGCATTCAAATTGGGATGGAGTTCAAGGTAGGATTTCATAAAGTGGTACCCAATGTCATAGATTTCCCTGGCTTTCTTTATTTCCAATACGCCAAATCGAGCAAGACCCGAAGGTTCTATAAAATGGTCACACATACCCCGCCTGCTGTATACATTGTAGTTCATCGACATAATAACTGTCCGTTCGATCAAACTTTTGAAATGTCTAATATTTTGTTCTACCGGCAAGTGATTGCAGTTTACGCCAAAAATCAGCTCGCAGGAATCCAGTAAAGGTTCTACAGGCATATTATTAAGCACCCCACCGTCGATATAGAACCTCCCATCGATAGAAATCGGTTCAAACATTCCCGGTATACAGGATGACGCCATCAAGGGTTTGATTATCTCTCCGGAGGAAAAATAGACAGTCTGTCCGAGGTGTAAGTCTGTAGCAGCCATGGTCATGGGAATGGATAATGCCGAAAAAGAATCCACCTCAAGGTATTTTTCATAGAGCGGAACAAATTGATCCATTTTAAGGATACCCTTCCAGCTCACGGAAGGTCGCATGAACTTAAAATAATTCGTTTGAATAATTATTTCCAAAATTTCTTCCGGTGCATATCCCTTGGCATACATCACCCCGACGATTGCCCCGGCACTGCTACCCGAAATTGCGGAGGGCTTTAAACCCACTTCGTCCATTGCGTTGAGGACCCCCAGATGCGAAATACCGCGAACACCGCCTCCAGAAAGTGCTATTCCAATTCGTGCTTTTTTTTCCAATAGTGCTTTTAATGAGATGATTAACAACTAATCAGCGCAATAAACCTGCCAGTCTAACGCGCTGTTTGTGCTAGTTAAAGAAAAGTCCAAGAGATAGCCTCTCAGGTATTTTAGTTGGACGGAACCCCGATTACTCAACCACTACCCCCATGGCACAGAATTTATCTATTCGATTATCCATACGTTGCAGGGAACCAACTGAGTCAAGTTCAGCTAGGGAATCCTTAATGGTATTTTTGATCGTCGCCGCCATTACTTTCATATTTCGGTGGGCCCCTCCAAGTGGCTCCGGAATGATACCGTCAATCAGCCGATGTTGTAGCATGTCTGGGGCGGTCAGTTTCAGTGCCTCGGCCGCCTGTTCTTTATAATCCCAGCTTCTCCAAAGTATAGAGGAACATGATTCCGGAGAAATGACAGAATACCATGTATTTTCCAACATAAACACCCGATCTCCTATCGCAATCCCTAGTGCGCCCCCAGACGCCCCTTCTCCAATGATAATGCAAATCACGGGAACTTTTAGCTTAAACATCTCCCGGAGGTTGCGGGCTATTGCCTCTCCCTGCCCTCTCTCTTCCGCTTCAATTCCTGGAAATGCTCCCGGAGTATCGATCAGCGTCACAATCGGTTTATTGAACTTCTCTGCCATTTTCATAAGACGAAGTGCTTTTCTGTATCCTTCTGGGTTTGCCATTCCGAAATTCCTCTCCTGTCGTTGCTTTGTATTACGGCCTTTCTGTTGGCCTATGAACATTACAGTACGGCCGTCAATATCGCCTAAACCCCCAATCATCGCTTTGTCATCCTTGACGCCCCGATCGCCATGCAGTTCTATGAAATCGTTTGTCATCTCATAAATATAATCAAGCGCATAGGGTCTGTCGGCGTGGCGGGATAGCTGCACGCGTTGCCACCGGGTGAGGTTTTGAAACGTTTCTTTTTTCAAGGCTTGAATTTTTTCCTCCAGCGATTTGATATCGGTAGACAGATCAATGTTTTTACCTTTAGCAAGATCTTTCATTTCGCTAAGCTTTAGCTCTAGATCTGCGATAGGTTTTTCAAATTCTAATACCATGTTTCCAGTTTTTGAACGGACAAAGATAAAAATTAATTTGTGATAATTGGCCTCCGATACCCATCAGCTAGAAGGAACTAGGCAAATTGGTGCATGTTTAAACCGTAGATCGTTCTGTTCTATCTACAAAAATAGGTTAGCCAGAACTATTAGGAAAATAAACATCCTGAAAAAGAGCTCCCTAAAAATTAAGCGCATTTTTTTTTCAACCATATTTTGTCAGATAAAATAAACCGCCTACATTTGCATCACGATAATCGACAAGCGAATCGGAAAAAATTATTAGTGTAGTAGTTCAGCTGGTTAGAATGCCTGTCCCGACAAGTCGGGGAGGTCGCTAATGAGAACTTTTAAATAAAATTGGAGTGGTAGTTCAGCTGATTAGAATGCCTGTCCCGACAAGTCGGGAAGGTCGCTAGGTTGAGCTTTGAAATAAAATTGGAGTGGTAGTTCAGCTGGTTAGAATGCCTGTCCCGACAAGTCGGGAAGGTCGCTAGTGAGAACTTTGAAATAATATTGGAGTGGTAGTTCAGCTGGTTAGAATGCCTGCCTGTCACGCAGGAGGTCGCGGGTTCGAGTCCCGTCCATTCCGCATAAAAGCTCGGGTTTTCCCGGGCTTTTTTTGTTTATGCCCTATTTTGTCTATATCATACAGTCCAAACTTGACGGCACTTATTATATCGGTGCTTCGAAGGACCCGTATGACAGGCTGGAAAAACACAACCGACCACACAAGGGATTTACGGCAAGGAAGCAGCCTTGGAAGTTGGTGTATACCGAGGCTTTCGAATCAAAGACACAGGCGCTGAAAAGGGAAAATTACTTGAAAAAACTAAAAAGCAGATCACTTCTTGAGGAGCTAATCAGTGGTAGTTCAGCTGATTAGAATGCCTGTCCCGACAAGTCGGGAAGGTCGCGGGTTCGAGTCCTCCCGACGGGTCGGGACAGGCTGTCCATTCCGCAAGAAGAAACCCTAATTGCTTAATAATTAAGCGGTTAGGGTTCTTCTTTTTATATGTGGGGCTAATTGTGGGGCTATTTATTTGATTTTTTTAGCAGCAGGTATTCCTCTTGACGTTGATTTCAATTTTTGAATCTATGGTATATCCCTCAATTCCCCGACATCTTTTGCGTTTTTTAGTACCACCTCGGTTAGCTTAAAGTGTCCCTGGATTCCCATCCGTCTATAGAACAATTCTCCATCTGCGTTTACTCAACATGGGCCATCTGCATTTTTGATTTTCTTCATGCTTTCCTGTTGAAATCACAATTTACTGTTTTCCAATCTTGGCTTTTTATCATGCCGGCTCTGATGCTCGATTTACTACTTCACAATTCCCCTCTCCTACCCAATGATCATCGTCGAAATAAATTTGCATTTTGCTGTTATTTTTTGACAACAAAAATTTTAATTTATCATCTTAAATGATTAAATTAAGGTTAAATTAGTATCATTATGAGATTCCTCTTCAAACTATTTCTAGTTTCCTTTATCGGGATGATTGCCATGTTCGGTGCGCTGGGAAGTGACAATCAGTGGCCCGGATTGATTGTGGCTATGGTGGTTTGGCTCTGGTTTATCTATTCCGTTTCCAAGCCAAGAGAATCAAGAACTGAAAAAAGAATCAGAGATCAGGAGCGAAGGATTGAAGAACTACTGAAAAAGCTTGAAGAAAGGGGTCACTAAACTAGTTTTCCATTTCCTTATTTCCGTTACCCATTGCTCAGTAATATAACAACTCCAGAAAACATTTTTAATTTTTTGAATGCTCCTAACATCAAACGTCCAGTTTTAAACCTGCTGTTTCCAATTCTTTGATATACATACCAGCCCGGATAAGGTCCCCTGATTCTATGGACCCTAAGGCTTTTTGAATCAGCTCAAATAGCTTTTTCCCCTTATCCACTCGATCAAACGGAAAGGGATCCGGATTTTGAGTAATTAGCTGGTTGATTTTTCGTTCCACTTGGTTTTGTCTATTCCGTAATTGCTGCGCAATCAGTGTTGGATCAGTCATTGTCAGAATTAGTAACATTTTTAAGTTGATAATATAAACAAAAAATCTTTAACCAACATCGAGCCTTATCAATTTTTCCTTACACAACGAATTCCTCCCACTTTTTTCCCACCCCAAAACCCCCCATTCCAACCATTAACGGCGGTTTCCGAAAAGTTGGGGTACTACCCCAGCTAACTACCCCTGCCAACTTCTGACCATATTCGGCCATCAATCAAACACAAACCGAATATGAACGACATGATCTTTTCCCCCATCGACAAGAGGCAACTTATACTTGAGATTGCCGAAGAAGTGGCCGCAAGAATAATCCCCGAGCTGCAGCCCCCGGTTCCGGAAGACGAACTGATACAGATACCCGAAGCCATGAAACTTCTCGGGCGTTCCCGCACCACTATCAACAACTGGCGCAGGGAAGGCTTTCTGAAAGAACAGGTGATCAACACCCGCGTGTATTTCAAAAAATCGGATATCCTTAATGCCGGCCACCAGAAAAACGGCCGAAAAAAGTAAAAGCGGACCATGCCCGGTCCGCCTTCTTAAATCTTATCGGGAATGGTATCCCTCTTTGAATAAGACAAATATACCATTTCTGTATCGCTTCACCAACAAAATCATACAGAAATATGGACAGCGAAAGCCAACTGCGGAGGATAGATGACAAGTCCTCCAGCTCCACTATCAGGATGATCCGGTACCTGATGTCCAAATACGACTTTAGAAACAACGTCATCCTAAATGAGGTATTTGCCTCTGAAAAAGAAGAAAATAGGGTTAGCCCGGTAAACCCGAACACACTATACGTTGAATGCAGGCAGGCCGGATACCGGACTTCGGTAGCGGAGATCAACACCTTTCTAAGTTCCGACTTTATCCCCAAAACCAATCCCTTTGCAGACTATTTCGAGGGAATTCAGGGCAGGTGGGATGAAAATGTACACGGCGATTATATTGGGAAATTTGCCGGGTATATCCAAGTGGCCGGACAGCGGCGGTTTGAGGTGCAGTTCAGGAAGTGGCTGGTCCGCTGTGTAGCTTGCTGCTTGAGGGATGACTTCTTCAACAAGCAGGCACTGATATTCGTGCAGGAGCAGCAGAACAGCGGCAAGACTACCCTGACCCGCTTCCTAATCCCCGACAAACTCAAGACCTACCATGCCGAAAACATCTCCGTGGATAAGGACAGCCTGATTGCCCTGAGCCAAAACTTCGGGATTATCCAGGACGAACTCTCCACCCTTTCCCGAACGGAGATCAACGCCCAGAAAACCCTGATGAGCAAATCCCATGTGAAAGTCAGGCATCCCTATGACCGGAAGCCCAAGATGGAACCCCGCAGAGCCTCGATCTGGGGATCCACCAACAAGGCCGAGTTTCTCACAGATGTAACAGGTAGTGTAAGATGGCTTTGCTTTTCGGTCGTGAACATCGACTGGGACTATAAAGGTGACATCGATATCGACCGGATTTGGGCCCAGGCCTTTCAGCTCTATAAATCAGATTTTGGATATGAGATGACGGCCGAGGAGATCGTGGAAAATGAAATTCAGAACAACGAGTACAAAACAATTTCCCCGGAAGTGGAACTGGTTCAGAAGTTCTTTTCCCCCGGTACCAAGGATGATCACGACCAGTTTATGACCGCTACGGAAATCTGCCACCACCTGGTACTCAATCTTTCCGGTAACCTTAAAATCAGTCCAGTTGAAATTGGAAAAGCCCTCAAACTGCTGGGCCATATCCAGTGCCAAAAGCGACGATCAGAGCATCAAACCTTCCCTGAAAAGGGATACTATATTAAACGAAATCAACCTACTACTTACTACAATCAGGGTTTAAATCAATGAAATTCAGCTTATTAAACTGTAGTAAGATAAAAAAGAGAAGTTACTACACCCTACTACAAAAGGAGAATTTGTAGTAAGATGGTCTTTCCATACCAAAAGTGTTAACTATCTGATTTTCATTAGGTAAAAGGCCAAATGTAGTAAGGTAGTAGGTGTAGTAGGTACTTTTTCTGAAAAATTAAACATGCAAACCATGAACGCCAAGGAAGCCAACAAAATATCCATTGTAACCTATCTGGATCAGCTGGGGATCAGACCCGCCAAAGCCAAGGCAGGCTATTGCTTTTACCTGTCCCCCTACCGGGATGAAAAAACACCCTCATTTAAAGTAGATCCCGTCAAAAATCTATGGGTAGATTTTGGCGACGGGAACAACGGGGGAACCCTTATTGATTTGGTACTGAAGATGAATCCGCAGTATGCAATTTCTGACGCAATCAGAGAAATTTCCACCGTTAGCGGATCCTCTTTCTTTCTTCAACAGCCGGATATACCCCGTTCTGAGAAGACAAAAGAAACTGGAATTACCGTTGTCTTGTCCTGAATTAGGTTTACAGATTTGAGTGGTTTTAAAACAAGAAAACCATGAAAATTGTAAAGCACTATTCGGACGATTTTAAAAGAAAGGTTGTCCAGCATTATCTGAGTTCCGATGACAGCATGAAGACCACCGCCGTTAAATTTAATATAGCGGTTGCTGCTTCCGTTTCCCAATGGCTCCGTAAATTTGGACAAGAATCCAAAACACTCATTGTGGACAAATTTTCGAAAAAGCCCCAAAAACCATTGCCTGACACACCCGAAGGTATGATCAGCCGGATAAAAGAATTGGAAGAGGCTCTGGAAAGGGAGCGTTTAAATACCCTGGCGGCGAACAAGATAATTGACATCGCCGAACGTGACCTGAAAATTTCAATCAGAAAAAAGTCTGGAGCCAGGCAGTCCAAGAAATAAGGGAGGAACATCCGGAGCTTAGTACCCATAAGCTCTGTGGACTGTTTGGCTACAGCAGACAAGCTTACTATCAATTGCAGAAATATAGGTATAAAAGTCAGGCACAGACAGAAATTGTGCTTCAAATGGTTCTAAATGAGCGTAAAACCCTTCCCGGAATCGGGGGCAGGAAGCTGCTTAGTCTGATAGAAGTGCTGATGAAAAAAGAAGAAATACAAATGGGCAGGGATGCTTTTTTTGACTTGTTAAAGGAAAACAACCTGCTTGTCCGGCGGTCCAAAACCAGGGTTTATACCACTTTGTCAAGACACCGTTACCGCATGTATCCCAACCTGATCCGTGGTAAAGTACTGACCGGTCCCCACCAACTCTGGGTCAGCGACATTACTTATATACCCACCACAGAAGGCTATTTGTATCTTTCACTGGTTACCGATGCCTATTCCCGTAAAATAGTCGGTTGGGACCTGTCCCACAAACTGGAGGCCAGTGGAGCAGTCAGTGCCTTGGAGATGGCATTGTCCCAACTTCCTGACGACAAAGCCATTGACTTGATACACCATTCGGACAGGGGCGTGCAGTACTGTTGTGATAAATATGTAGCCCTGCTTAAGTCCCGGCAAATAACCATAAGCATGACAGAAAACGGTGACCCTTTGGAAAACCCAGTGGCAGAACGGGTTAACGGTATTTTGAAGAGTGAGTGGCTAAATAAATTGGCCCCGGAAAGCAAAAAGGAAACGGCCGTCAGGTTAGCTTGGATCATCGAGGCTTACAATACCAAAAGACCCCATCTGAGTATCGACATGATGACCCCGGAAGCCGCCCATATCACCAAAGGAATAATCCCCAGGCAATGGAAAAACTACTGGAAGGAAAGGCAGGAAGCGTTCTGTAAAGAGGACACAGGATTAATACCTTCATAAAACCGTATCTCCCCACTATTTCAATTAAAGCGGATTAAATTAAAAAGGCATTTAAAGAATTAGTAATTTTAAACTTGTAAACAGTATTTAGGACTACTTAATAAAAGTAAATTATATTTAGGATCAACCGCTCAAACTGTAAAGAATTTTTAGGACGATACACTTGCTACTTATACCGTTAGCTGCATATCCGGATATACAAGCTGAAAACTATCCGGATAATTTTTTAGTTATGTAGGTAAATATTCTCATACCTATTGTTGCTTATATTTATATTAAAATATATTTTAGTTTTCAAAATATAACTATTCATTTATTTTACTATTCTTAAACAGTTTAT
>WGNT01000154.1 GCA_016124425.1 Cytophagales bacterium | reverse complement strand
TAGATGATGCTTTTGCAACTAAAACCGCTCCGTTTTCCATGAAAAAAATCGCTTTAATCTCAGATTCCCATGGCCATTTCGACAGCCACCTTTTTCCACACCTAACAGATGTTGATGAAATATGGCATGCCGGGGACATTGGCAAAGAAACGATTTTGGATGCCTTACCGAAGGGTAAAGTATTTCGGATAATAACTGGTAACATTGATGACGCAAATCTTAGGCAAAGCTTTCCCGAAGAATACTTTTTTGAGCTGGAGGGACTTCGGATTTTAATGATTCACATCGGAGGAGTGCCGCCGAGGTATGCCAAAGGAGTGAAACCTAAAATCCGATCGATGCGGCCCGATCTTTTTGTGTGCGGCCATTCCCACATATGCAAAGTAATGTACGACAAAGAGCTAAACTGCCTTTACCTAAATCCAGGTGCAGTGGGAAACCACGGGTTTCATCAGGTAAAGACAATGTTGACATTCGAACTTGATGCAGGCAAGGTAAAAAATATGCACGTAGTGGAACTAGGTAAAAGGGGGAAATATCCGGAATCATAGCAATGATTCCGGATGGGAAAAAACTATGCTGATTACTTCTTTTCAGAAAAGCTTTTTTTAATTTCTTCTACGTCAACGTTTTTAATGACAGGCATAGCGCTTAATTGTTTGATTTTCAGCACTCGTGTAGTTTGGCCCTGTCTTTTTCTTCTCAATTTTCTTTTTAAAGTAGTAACAGCCATCTTTATTCGGGATTACAAGTTGTTTCAAATGAGGGGCAAAGATAGGTAATATTGACCAAAACCTATCCTTAGAATTGAAAAAACTTTGAGTTTTGTATAGCACTTGGGTTGAAAAGAGGAATTGACAGTGTAATTTTTCTAACTTTGGGCAAATTTAAACGAATGAGCATGCACAAGCCGGCTTTACCTAAAGGCACAAGGGACTTTGGACCATCAGAAATGGCCAAAAGAAATTATATTTTGGATACGATAAAGCACACCTTCAAACTTTTTGGGTTTCAACAGTTGGAAACGCCTGCAATGGAAAATCTATCTACGCTTACCGGGAAATATGGCGATGAGGGCGATCAGCTTCTGTATAAAATACTCAATAGTGGGGATTTTCTGAAAGAAGTTTCAGTTCAGGACCTTTCCTCAGGTACGGCAACCGTGCTTCCCAAAGTCGCCGAGAAAGGACTTCGTTATGACCTGACCGTCCCCTTTGCGCGTTACGTCGTGATGAATAGGAACGAACTTGCTTTTCCGTTCAAACGCTTCCAGGTACAGCCAGTGTGGCGTGCGGACCGGCCACAGCGGGGTAGGTACAGGGAGTTTTTTCAATGTGATGCTGACGTAGTAGGTACGGATAGTCTAATCTGTGAGGCAGAGATCTTGATAATGATCAAGCGAGTATTTGCCGCACTGGGTGTGTCGGACTACGTGATAAAGGTGAATAACCGTAAGATTCTAACAGGTATTTCACAGGCTATAGGTGAGGCTGGTAAAGAACAAGACCTATGTACCGCTATTGACAAACTGGATAAAATCGGATGGGAAAAGGTCAAGGAGGAACTTTTTGAGCGTGGTTTCCAGATTGAATCCATATCCAAACTTGCTCCCCTGATCGGTCAGCAGGTGTCGGAGGATGGTGATATTCTCGATTATCTTGGAGCTTATTTGAAGCAAAGTGCAGATGGGATGAAAGGGTTGTCTGAACTCAAAGAAGTGTTTGACCTTTTGGAGGCAATGGGGGAATCGAAAGCATGCATTGCGGTAGACCCGATGTTGGCACGTGGTCTCTCCTATTATACGGGAGCGATTTTTGAAGTGAAAGTGAATAATACCTCAATTGGTGCGGTAAGTGGAGGTGGAAGGTACGATAACCTCACTGGGGTCTTTGGGATGCCCGGTCTTTCTGGAGTCGGTTTTTCCTTTGGTGTGGACAGGATCTTCGATGTGTTGGAAGAACTCGGTCTTTTTTCCACGGTAACTCCCACACCTACTCAGGCTATGGTTGCTTACTTCGGAGAAGAAGAGAAACGATTTGGATTAAGGATCGTAAGTGTGCTTCGAAATCACGGTGTTGCCGCCGAAATTTACCCAGAGGAGGCAAAAATAAAAAAGCAGTTTACGTATGCCGATAAAAAAAACATTCCCTTCGTTATTATCATTGGGTCGGAAGAAATTAAAACGGGAGCGTTGACCTTCAGGGATATGGCTTCGGGAGAACAGCAGAAGCTGGATATTCATCAAATCGTAGCACAATTAAAGTAAAAAAACTCCCCAGAGCGGGGAGTTAGATTCGTAGTCAAAAGTATCAATCAACTTTTAGGATCGCATTAATAGGAATAGCAACTCCCCCTTTCAATGTGACAAACTGCGGACCGACGGCCCAGATGGTGGTTTCTACCTGATAGGTTTTCTGGTTTGCTGCTTCGAACCAGATGCATACTTTACTACGTGATAGGTTTCCTAAGATCTGTGCCCTATGGAGATCGTGGTTTCTCATTAACCGGGATTCACTGTCCATGAGTACCTCCTTTTTGGAAAAAGAAAGGTCTTTTATTGATTCTTTGTTGATTTTCAGGGCCGTTTTTTCCAAAGTTTGAGTGTTCATGATGTTTTGGGTGTATTTAAGGGTTATCGACAAGAAGAATACGTCAATTTCATTATTTAGGTTTGTATATTCCTTATTTTTTGTGAGTTAGGCTTAATTATTGGCCTAGTATGAAGGGTGCGTTATAATATTCTCTTGAAGCAAGACGTTACTCGCACAGAATAAATTTATATTTGCATAAAAAAAAGCCTATGTTCGATATAATGTCAATGATGAATAAGGTCAAAGAGGCCCAAGCAAAGATTAAGACTACGCAGCAGGAGTTAGTTCATTTGCGAGCTGAAGGAGAATCCGGTGCGGGAATGGTCAAAGTAGTTGTAAACGGAGAAAGAAGGGTGCTCGACATTTTGATCGATGAACCATTACTAACCCCCGCTGACAAGGATATGATGAAAGACCTGATTGTGGCGGCCACCAACGCGGCACTTGAGGCCGTCGATGCAAAAATAAAGGATAAGATGCGAAGTGCTACCGAAGGAATGATGCCCAATATTCCCGGTATGGATTTCGGAAATATGTTTTAATGCGGAAAGCTGCCATCGTCATTCTGAATTATAATGGCAAGGGGATGCTTGAGCGGTTTCTCCCGTCCGTGGTTCAGAATAGTATTTATGATATTGTTATTGTGGATAATGCCAGTACGGATGATTCGATGGCTTATCTTAGCCGGAATTTTCCGCATATTCACACAATCCTATTGTCAGACAACTTCGGATACAGTGGCGGATACAATATGGGGCTTGAAGAATTGCGTGGAAAGTACGTCTATTACATACTGCTCAACTCGGATGTGTCGGTTGAAAAGGGATGGGATTTGGAAATGGTGGATTTTCTGGACCGAGCGCCCCATTTAGCGGTAGCACAGCCTAAGATTTTATCGTTGGTCGATGCCGGCACCTTTGACTATGCAGGTGCTGCGGGGGGGTTCTTGGACGCCTTGGGGTATCCGTACTGTAGAGGCAGAATCTTACATTCTATTGAAATAGATCAGGGACAATACGACCTATCGGTGCCTGTGGAGTGGGCATCAGGAGCCTGTTTTTGTATACGTGCCAAATTATTTCATACCTATGAGGGGTTTGATCCACTTTTTTTTGCACACATGGAAGAGATTGATTTGTGTTGGAGGTTAAGAAAACAGGGATATAGTATCGGTGTAAACCCATCTGTGGCTGTATATCACCTCGGAGGCGGAACGCTTCAACGGAGCAACCCTCGCAAAACCTTCCTCAACTTCCGAAACAGTCTTTTCATGTTATATAAAAATCTACCTGCGGGCAAATTCCTTCAGCTGCTTTTTTGGCGGCTGCTGTTGGATACAGCCGCGTCGTTTCACTTGCTCCTAACTTCTGGGCCCGGCCATACAATCGCAGTTTTTAGGGCATACCTTTATTTTTTTAAAATGCGAAAAGAACTTCAAAGAGACGCTTCAACTGGCGGTATTGGCGTTGGGATGAAGACCAATACCATCATTTCGATCATATGGACATACTATTTCAAGCGGAAAAAATACTTTTCCCAGTTACCCTAATCAAATAAAACGGGGTTGTTCATCATACGGAAATATTTCCTCAGCTTCATCATCATCGCAAGGCTTACATAGACAATGATTGGGGAACCCAACGTTATAAATGAAGAATAAATAAAAAAGAGTCGTATACTGTCTATGGGGAAATTAAGTTTTTCCCCTAATTTTGAACATACTCCAAAGGCACTTTCTTGGAAGAATAATTTGATCTTTTCCATATTAGCTTGTCTTAACTGTAATCTTCGCAATCAATAAAAGTATCTAATTTTGTATATAACCAAATTTGCCCATGATAGTTAGCTATATCTTCAATTTTTCAAAGGTTTTCTTTTTTATGCTGTTGCTGTCTTCCTGTAGTCTCCAGCAATTTATGAAAAAAGCTGAAAATCAAAAAATTTTAGTGTCACCAAATCCATTGGAAAGATTCGGAGATTCCGTTCGCTTCGAGTTATTAGCAGAACTTCCCAGACAGATTATCACCAAAAACATTACCTATAAACTCATTCCTGAATTTCATTTTGACCGCAAGATTTACAATTTTGAAAATGCCATAGTTTTTGAAGGGGCGGATTATCCACCCTCGAACCAACCAATAAAGAAGTTGGCTTTTGCGATGCCCTATATTGAAGGAATGGAAACAGGCCAACTTGAGATCTATTCTTTGGGATACTGGAAAGACCGCGAAAAAGGAAAACGCGGGTCCAGTTCAGCTATTACGCAGGGTATCCTAAACACTCCTTCTCTCACGCAGTTTGGCCGGTTCTATCAAGAGGAGGGGATTCCGGAATTGGGTCTTTATGTTCCCAGCTCCGGTAGGGAGGCAATTGGAATGTATCATGCAGGATGGTCGGAGTTCCGTTCGCTTTTAATGAGTTATAGCCTTTTGAGCTTTTCAGAAAAAGGTGAGTACATGCGCGTAGTAGAAGGAAAGGGCGATTTCACCTATAAGGAACGTCTATTTCAAGAGTTGCCGCAGTACACGCTGGTTCGAAGGGATGTTTTACCTGGCGTTTCACAGCTGGAAAAGGGAATTTCCCCGATCAGACAGACGCCTATGGAGATTTCCATTATGGCAAACCATATACTCAAAGGCAACGCCTTTCCTCAGGTTCTTACAGAGCCAGACCTCGCCTATGCCGCCGTGAACGAGCCTCGCCTAAAAGAAAAGAATGCATTGTTTTTGGCAATGGTAAAAGCTTATCCCAGCGTGTTTTCATGGAATAACCTTGGTGTGACCTACCTGAACCTTGCAAATAGAACTATTGATAGAAAGTCAAAGCTTAATCTCTTAAGTCAGGCACAGCAAGCATTTACCGAGGCGAACAGTTTGTTTGAAAATCCATTTGCATCCTATAACCTCGCTCTCCTGACACTGATGAGAGGAGATGGACTGGAAGCCTACAGCGCATTTTTTATTAGCATGAGTTTGTCACAGCATGAGCCCCTTCGGAAACTCCATCAGGCAAAACTTGGAGCGTCAGCGATTTTGAACGGTGATTATAGACTAGCAGCGATTCATTTGGACCAGTCACAACGGAATGAAATAACCCTCTTTAACAGAGGATTGGCTTATTTTCTAGTAGGGGATTATTTTAATGCAACAGTTAGTTTTGAAGAAAGTGCCTTGATTAACCTGACGAACGGCTATCCCTTCTACGGGCTTGCGCTTATAGCAGCAAGAAGCGGCGAGGAGAGCAAACTGATTGAAAATATCGAAAAGGCAATAACCAGGACGCCCCACCTCCGCACCCGGGTGGCATATGATTTGGAATTTGCGGATTACCATCAAACGGATAGTTTTCTGGAAGTAATACGTAAGTAGGTTCTTTATATTGGATGTATGAATAAATCGTTAGTCGGAGTTGACATAGGAGGCTCACATGTGACAGCTAGCTATGTAGATCCAGTGAGTTTTAATATCTATCCCGAGACCGTTGTACGTCAACAGGTAGACTCACTTGCTTCCAAAGAGGACATTTTATCCGCATGGGTTTCCATTTTAAGCAAACTGGACATTCCGGCTAATGCCCAAGTGGGAATAGCAATGCCTGCGCCGTTTGATTATGCACAGGGTGTCGCAAAATTGCGTGAACAGGGGAAATTCAGGTCTATTTACGGGGTAAATTTGCGGGATTATTTGGCTGCAAAACTAAACCTTCCGCATAAAGCCTTGTTTTTTTACAATGATGCTGCATCATTCTTACAGGGAGAAGCCTTATTCCAACAGGTACCAGACACGCGACGGGTACTTGGTATTACCCTTGGCACTGGATTAGGATCGGCATATAAGTTTGGACTACGCGCAGAGGACGCTGCTTTATGGTCTTCTGAATTCAAGGGCAGACAGGCGGAATTCTTTTTGGGTACAGGCTGGTTCGTCAGATGGGTAAGGGAGGAACATGACATAGAAATTTCCGGACTGAAAGAGCTAATGGAAAACCCGAACTGGATCGGTCTTGCGAAGGAAGCACTTGACCTGTTTGGAGCAAATTTAGGCGAATTTTTAGCTGTACACTGCAGGCATCAGCAGATTGATCAGATCGTTATCGGAGGGAACCTTTCTAAGGCAAGCATGCATTTTGAACCCATTATGCAGCGGGAATTGACCACCCGGTTTCGAGACGTCCCAGTCGTATTCAGCCAACTCGGGGAGCATGCCGCTCTCGTCGGTGCAGCCAGTAGTTGTCTCTTTTAGGGATGTTAATAAGCTTTTTAATAGGGAAAAATAAACAAGCGCCGGTTGAACTTGCAGAATTTTAGTATATTTCCAAACAAAAACACGTTATATTTTAATCTATGAAGATTCTGAAAGCATTAACAAAAGAGGAGATTTTTTCCCAGGTGAGGGAATGGTTGACGAGCGCGGGGTATGAGATTGTAAATTCGGATGATTCCCGTCCTTGGGGTGGTTTTTTTGTGATAGAGGAAGGACAAATCGAACGATTTCGAAACCAGTTTTTTCACGAGGTATCATTTTCTGAGGCACAACTTCAAAATAAACTGAGCCCAAAAATTCTCTTGGTCGCCCCGGAAAGCCGGCTTTCTTGGCAATACCATTTCCGGAGAGCAGAAGTATGGAAGCTTGTTGCCGGTGAGGGAGGTATTGTCCGCAGTGATACCGACGACGAGGGCCAACTCGCACACATGATGATAGATAAAGTAGTGGAACTTCGCCAAGGCGAGCGACATAGACTCGTCGGCTTACAGAATTGGGGAGTGGTCGCGGAGATCTGGATGCATACTGATCCCGAAAATCCTTCGGACGAAACGGATATAGTCCGGGTACAGGATGACTTTCATCGCCAATAGCCGATTTGCACTCAGCGTCCGGAACCTAGGGCCCCATGTTAGCCAAGGAAGTATCAGAAAGTTGGTTTCAATTGATGTTTTCCGTGGGCTGACAATGCTGCTACTGATTTTTGGCAACGATTTATGGACGATCCGAGATGTTCCCCAAAGGCTCGGACATGTTTCGAGTGGTGTAGATGGAATGGTACTGGCAGATGTTGTATTTCCGATGTTCCTCTTTATTGTTGGGTTGTCCATACCTTTCGCTTTAGAGCGAAGACTGGCACAGTAAGGAACTAACCTATTCCTGATCGTTTCCCAGATATTCTTTCGATCCTTTGCGCTGATTTGCATGGGCGTAGATCAGGTTAATCTATTCCTCATGTTTCTTTTGGTCTTTGCCTTTAGTGCCTTTATTAATAATCACGTTCAACAGTTTTCTAGAAAAAGTAAATCTACGTTTGAGAGTTTGAGAATTGCCCATTTATAAAAATATCAAAAAATATGTCAGTTGACCAGTCTAGTAGCGGCTTGCTTTTGCACCCAAGCTCACAGCGCTATCTCTCCCTTGATGTCTTGAGGGGAATTACTGTGGCTTTAATGATTATCGTAAATACCCCCGGAAGTTGGTCGGATAATTTTGATCCTTTAAAACATGCCGTATGGCATGGTATAACGCTTACGGATCTTGTGTTTCCTTCATTTCTTTTTGTTGTTGGGAATGCCATGAGTTTTAGCCTGACTAAGGTACATGCTCAAGGCCAAGCAGCTTTTCTAAGAAAGGTTGCTACGCGTACAGTGCTCATTTTTCTAATCGGACTTTTTCTTACAGTGTTTCCGTTTTTCAGGATCATTGATGGGGAATTTGTTTGGTATGATTTTTCAAAAATCAGAATAATGGGGGTACTGCAGCGAATAGCCTTGTGTTATGGGTTGGCTGCTTTACTAGTTTATTACACGCGTCTTAGGGGTGTTGTCGTTTTTTCAATAGTTGCCCTGCTGGGGTATTGGGCACTCCTGTATTATTTTGGAAGCAATGGGGATCCCTATTCTCTAGCCCACAATGCTGTAACCCCTTTTGATATATGGGTGATGGGATCCGTACACCTTTACATGGGCGAAGGCGTTCCCTTTGAGCCGGAGGGGCTGCTCAGCACGCTTCCTGCTACCGTAAATGTACTCGTGGGATATATGGTAGGACGTTATATTCAAAAAAACGGCAGTACCCTGAAATCGGTGTTACTCTTGCTTTTTGTCGGAGCGCTTTTCATCTTTGTCGGATTCCTTTGGGACAATATATTCCCTATCAACAAGAAAATTTGGACGAGTTCTTATGTTTTGGCTACTGTGGGAATTTCTACCTGCTGCCTATCCGCCCTGATGTATATCATTGAAGTAGCTTCACTCAGAAATTGGACCTACTTCTTTGAGGTCTTTGGCAAAAATCCCCTCATATTGTATGTTTTGTCCGGGATATTAGTGCGGATCATGTCGGTGATTTTCATCGCTGGAGTTACCTCCAAGCAGTGGGTATTCGAATCCTTTTTCGTTGATACCTTTCCTCCGAAATGGGATTCCCTCCTTTTTGCACTGGTATTTACGGCACTGATCTGGATGATCGGTTATGTCATGGATAAAAAAAGGATTTACATCAAAGTATAAAAGTAGGTAGAGCTAAGCGGGAATATTCAACCTATTCAAATGCTATTTGATCTAGCGGATAGAAATGGTTCTCTAGAATGTACTGGGCTATTTTGTCCCCCTGTTTTACACCTTCCTCTATTGCATCCCGAAAATGGATACCGCCGTACAACCTGGATATCGCGGCTTCCTCGGAAGCTTGTAGGAATGACTGAAATGGTCGCTCAGGAAGGCCAAAATATACTTCTGAAGTGTCTATAAAATCAAAATGATCACCAAAAAAAGCGGTAAGGATTTTAGCGCTAACTCTAGAAACTACACTATGGCCGCTTGTGTATTCCGGAAAGGGCGGTGTTTGAAGGATTGGTTGCCAACTTGCATCGATAAATTTGTTTATAGCTGTGATGGGCCGAATTCGATCGCTGGTGTATTTTTCCTGCCAGCAGCTAACAAATGCATCGTGCAGGGAAAGGGCAACATAGGTGTGGATGCGAATCGATTCAACGAGCGATAGCCCAGCCTTCTGACATGCGATTCCGGTAATCCCAATCCAATGCCCTCCTGGGGAAATTTTCTTCAGGCCTATAGCCATATGCCCGCTATAGGCGACCATAAAGGGATTGCAGTCCCAAAAATTCGCAATGAGTGTTTGTTCCTCCGAGAGGGTTGACGTCACTTGGTAAACTTCTTCAACAAGCTCTTGGAAGGGGCTCGTTTTTTCCTCGTTAAAGGGTATTGGAGGTGCCGGCGAGAAAGCAGCTAAGGACGGCAAGAAAAATCTGCGTATTGTTTTCCAGTCAGGGTCAATAGCAGCCATATATGCCGGTGGGGTAGGATACCAGGTTCCAGGCTTGTTTTTCGGTGAGTATCTTGTTAGGGTGCTAAGTTTGTTGTAGCCGTCGGTAGCAGCGTACCGGACTACTTGAGATGCGATCTCTTCGGCATATTGGACATGCCTTCCCAAGTCTTTTTTTGAAAAAACTTTTCTCTTGATGTAGGTCGTAACCAGCTTTTCCTGAACCTGTTCCAGCTTTTTGCCGGAGGGCATGATTAACTTTCCAACTTCCAACAACGTGTAAATGCTGCAAAAGCCTGGATTTAAACCGTCCCTTCTTGGGAAATTAGCGGTATCCGGAACAAAGGGAGTCGTGAATCCTTGATAGAGAGCTGAAGGCGCTAGGGAAGGTTGCAGGTCGGATTGTGCAATATAGGCGCCCAAAAGAATATAGGAGTAAAATCTGGCTGCCCCCGTGGGGGAGGCAACATCCGTTACCATGATGTCAGTGGCTGAAAAAAGGTTATCCAAAAAAAGAGCTACTTCTTCATCCTTTGCCATGGAGCGCTGAGCAAAGGATGTCCCCTGCAAAGCTGTTAAGAAGGAGACCAGAAAAACCACCCCTATGAAGGTTTTTTTTCGCATTGCTGTAGAATCTTTATGGTTGCAAATATATCCAGTTTTTGTTACAAAACCACATCCAGCAACTTACCGTTCGGAACCAATGCGTTTGGTTGGCATTTATTTCATAGCAGTGCGTTCTTCGGAAGACTTAAAGCCTGGTGCTGTAGCTTATGTTCCTCCACCAAAGAAATCGCTCCCAAAATGGCTGAATCCTCGAGATCGGATACAAAGACCTTCAGGTTCTCAGAAATGGCTTTGTAGGGAAATCTCTCGATAGCCTTATGCATGTTTTTTTCGAAAAGTGGGTACGCCTTACGGATAGATCCCCCAATAACAATAGCCTCTGGCGCGTAGGTATAAAGGATCCGGTTAATAAGCATGCCGAGATGATTACCGTATTTTTCAAAGGCATTGACAGCTGCCTTATCCCTTTCAAGCGCTTTTTTAGCAAGTCGTTTTGAATTTTCCCGGTATTCCGTTTGAAAAAACTTGCTAGAACAATAATCCTCAAAGGTCTTATCCAAATAGGGTACCCCTCCCCACTCTCCGGCACCACAGATAAACCCAGTATACAGGTGGGAGTTGGCGATGATGCCTGTACCTATCCCCGTACCTAAGGTGATACCGACTACGTGGCGGTATACATTGACGGCACCAAAATAATATTCCCCTAGGGTAAAGCAGTTTGCGTCATTGTTGACAACCACTGGGACGTTAAAACGGCTTTCGAGAAAATCTTTAAGAGGTACTCGTTGAAAAGAAGGAATGTTGGCTAAGTTGTAAACCACACCTCTGTAAGGATCAACCAAGCCTGGGATACCTATACCGATTGCACTAAACTCATAGGAAAGATAGTGGGATATCTGTTCGGCTATGGTTTCCAATATGTATTCTTGAGACTTCTCTGAAGGAGTCTTACTTACGATTCGTTCAAAAATCACGCCTTGGTCATTTAATCCGGAACTTATCTTTGTTCCTCCTATATCAAGGCCTAAAACATGCTTCTTTTCTGTCATCTGACACCCTATAGTTAGTAGTTGGCAACTTTTTGATTAACCCCTCCTGGGACGATAGTAGTTTTTGAATTTGGTAGATTTCCGATTTCCCAGCCATAGCAAATGTCTATAGGGCCGGTTTCAGTAAGTTTCGGATAAATTCCTGCCGGGTCTGGAAATGCCAAAGCCCGGCAGAAAATCCAAGAACCAATGAGACGTTTCGCTTAAAGCATGCCTTCGGTAGACTTTTCTAGTTCTCTAGCTTCGTTCAAAAACTCTTCCACGTTCATTTCCCGGAAAAAGATTAGTCCATGGCTGGACCTTACTTTGGCCGTTTCATGTTGATAGAAGTAATTTTTCCCTAAGAGAAGTTGTACATCACTAAGTTGATTTACCCAAGTAGTTCGAGCCAACGTGCTGAATTTGCCATTGTGGGCGTAGCTTGGAAAAGAAGCATTTACCTGGCTCAAATAGCAGTTCGTAAACGAGTCTTCCATTACGGACATATCGCCCAATGAGACAGGAACGATAACATTGGCCTCCGCGGCATCAAACTTAAACCAAACATTTCGGTAGCCGATAATTTTAAAATTGGAAAGGTCCTCTTCGTCTCCCCACTGCCGTACCGCTTCCGCCGTTGCTTGCAGGACTTTGTAGTGGGTATCTGGTCCGCTTCCCTCCGGATCCAGCGTAAGGCTTAGCTTGGTGGGTTTGATATCTCTGAGCATGTTCAAAATCGGCTCAACATCCCTTTTTTTGTCAGGTTGTTCGGTGAAAATATCCCCTGTATAAAATCCTAATCTCAGGTGATGTACATTTTTTACCTGTACGCCAAAATGCGCCCATACAAGCTCCTCCTCAAATTCACGGATCATGCCCTTGAGTGTCTGAATGTTTTTCGGGTTTTTTTCGCCATCATAGGAGTTCTTCAGAACAGTCATGATTTCGTTGATCTGATCTCTTAATTCCATCGTCGTCCTTACCCCATAGATGAAGACAACCGCTCTCACTACGCGGTGGCATAGACCCCTCATCCGTTCTTCTTTGTTTTCTGAGGCAACATTGGTTAAGAAATGGTAAACGTCTTTATCCATTTTCAACTTGAACCCTGACGTGTAAAAATCGTCGAATTTTACCATCTGGATTTTTCCCTCATCGAGAAATCGTTTGGTGTACTTCAATGTCTCTATCACAAAGGTATTCGTCACCGCTGTGAAGCCGGAGGTAAGTACAGAGAAGTGGGCTTTGTTGGAATTTTCGTTTAGTTGCTTCGTTATCTGTGGCAAAATGCCCAACGAAATATCGTCGTGGTGGGGGCCTGTATGAAGTAGTATTTCATTTTTTTCCTCTTTTAGGCCGTGATCGAGTTTTTTAATGATGTTTTCGATAACGCGCTTCACGGTATTCTCGTTGAGATCCGGAATCTGAGAGGTATACTTGTCATTCTTCAGGTCTTCCAAGGTGATTCTGTGTCCATACTTACCTATCTTTTTGCAAAGCTCCATGACGGAACGTTCCGTCTTGAGGTCGGTCCATTCTCCGGAGGCGTAAAATAGATCTATGCTGTCAGTCAGCTTGGAGGCAGCCCCCTTAGTCATATAAAAACGCCCCAACTTCAATTTTTGAAGCACGGTGGCGGGGTAGAGATTTGTCATCTCTGATTCAAGCGAATTTTTGACGATAGTTGCTTTGGCTTCGCCAGCGGCGATGATTATCGCGACTCCCTCTGGATTGTGGACAATCGTGTCTAAGCCTATTGTGATTACCAGTCTGTTAGAGGAGATCTCTATACCTCCCAAATCACCTGCGGCAACTGCTTGGGTTTCAAAATTGGTTTCTGTCAAGCGGGTAGTGGAAAAGAGATCCGATCCGCGGGTATTGAAGGCAATGTGTCCGTCAGGCCCTATACCGCCCAAGAAAAATCCGATTCCCCCTTTATTCCGGATCTTCGCTTCATAATCCGAGCACCACTTATCTATCATGAAAATGGACTCCTGTTGAAGCTTTTCCAGTTCACCTGTGTATTCCCTGTACCTTAGGGAAAGGTCCACCTTGTAGTCAGGGAATACTTCACGGTAATTTTTTCCTCTGGCGAGAGGGATTTCGTCAGAATTGATCAAAAGTGCCTTTGCGGGGTCCAGTCCAAAACCATCAATATAGAACTTGTTTACATAGTGAAAAAAACTGTTCTTCTGTGAGGATGAGATGGGGTAAAACTCATCTATTTGTACAAACTGCAATCCCTTCAGGACAGGCTTTTTTGTATCTTTTAGCCCGTATTTCTCCCTGATTTCCATTCCGGTTTTCTTATCCCAGTTTGCCAACAAATGCTGGGTCCATTTAATGAAATATTCGGGAGTTTTGCCTGTAGGTAAGCTTATTACGCCATCAGGATTATTTGCTGCCCATTCCAAAAACCGGCAAGCCGTCATCAGACCTAGCTTAGGGAAATTATCTACTACAAGGTAAGGGATTTTTGTAGTTATCTTTTCTATCCCGGAATCTTTAAGAAATGCATCTTCAGTTGGTGATAAAGGATAATTTGCTAACATAATGGATTTTTAGAATTTTTTCTTTTACTGACTTACGTGTACTGGATAATGTCTTCGAAAATATGTTCATTGACAATGGCAACAGCCCCTTTAAGACCTACTTCGGTTCCCAACTGGGAAAGTTGGATGTCGGTCTTTTCCCTAAGCTTAGCCATACTGTAGATATTTAATGCCTGCTGAATGGGGGTAGTGATGTATTGCTTGGCTTCGGCAATTGCACCACCAATGATTATCAGGTCTGGATTGAATAGCTGAATCAAAATGGCAATCCCGCGCCCAAGATCCAGTCCCACGTCAGACAAAATGCTGATAGCCCGTTGATCTCCTGATATGGCTGAATCTACAACTACCGATGGGTCAAGGTTTTTTTGAGCCAACCTGGCCAGAATGGAATCACTATCCAGCGAAATTGCTTCTTTTGCCAGCCTGACGATCGCCGTTCCAGACGCCACAGTTTCCAAGCAGCCCCGCTTTCCACAGGTACAGCTTATCTCTTTGTTGTCGAAAAGTGGCGAATGACTGAATTCCCCTGAAAATCCAGAATATCCCCGGTATAGCTTTCCCTCTATGATAATCCCCAGCCCTATGCCCCAGTCCACAAATACGCCAAGGACGTTTTTGCACAGTTTGTTTTGCCCAAACCTAAATTCGGCAAGCGTTTTCGCCCTGGCATCGTTCTCGATATATACTTTCCGCCCAAATTTTTTTTCAAGAAGCTCTTTAAGCGGTTTCTTCCCGGTTTTTAAATACGTATGATTGACACCGGAAACTCCATCCACGAGTCCGGGCATGGTAATACCTATTGCAATAATGCTATCGGCGGGTATTCCTGAGTTTTCTATGACAGTTTGAGAAAATTCATAGATGCTGTCGATCGTCTTGGGCTCATTGTTCAATGGAATTTCCTTACTGAATATCTTTGACACGCGCTCGTTTTTCGTGTTAAACACCGCGATTTTAGCCGCAAAGCGGTTTAGGTCAATGGCTAATACGTAAAAGGAGTTACCCGCCAATCCATACAGATCCGGCTTCCGTCCTCCTTGCGATTGCCCCCGTCCCTCTTTCACAAGTAATTGTTCCTCGAGTAGATCCGCTAGTAATAGGTTGACCGTTGGCAGACTAATGCCCACTGCTTGTCCTATATTACTTGCAGTGTTGCTTCCAGAGGTGTATAACTCCTTGATTATTTTTAATTTGTTGACGTAGTTTTTTATTTCTACAACTCCTTCTTTTTTTTCGAGTACTACTAACGGATCAATTAAATTCATGCCGGACGGAAATTGCTGCAAGTTAATGAAAAATTTTATTTAATTATATTTACTTAAACCAAAAAATATTAAAGCTTTTCTATTAATTTTGAAAGATTCAAATTTGAATGGAATAAGAAAATTTTGATGAACATGTACCTTCCACGCGGTTGCAAACCAAACCACCTTCTTTTTTTTCACTTTTAAAATTAGTGAAAGAAAAGGTAATTTCTAAAAATAATTTCCATAAACAACCTTTAAACATACATCACTATCGAAAAACATGTAATAGCTATGAGGGGTAGAAGAAAATTTTTAATAAATTCATTACTTTCCACGGGGCTTGTCCTTCCGGCGTCAGTAAGAAGTATGGCTGCCGGATCTCAACCGAAAGAGAGGCATAAGCCGCTGATCCTTTCCACTTGGAATCACGGTATGCCTGCCAATGACAAAGCCTGGGAAGTGTTGGATGCGGAAGGGTCTATCTTGGATGCCGTAGAGCAAGGAGTGAAAGTTACAGAACTTGATCTGACCAACTTATCTGTAGGGCTACAGGGACTACCTGATAGAGAGGGTATAACCACGCTCGACGCTTCCATCATGAAAGGAGACGGATCCTGTGGATCTGTTGCTTTTGTCCGGCAGGTAAAACATCCCATTTCTCTAGCCCGCATGGTGATGGAAAACACACCCCATGTCATGCTCGCCGGTGAAGGAGCCCGGCAGTTTGCCATTGCTAATGGATTTCCCATGGAGGAAGAGGTATTGAGCCCCGGTGCAGAGAAGGGATATAAGGATTGGAAAAAGCACTCTGAGTACAAACCTGTGATCAATATTGAAAATCACGATACAATCGGAATGATCGGACTTGATGCCAAAGGCAATATGGCCGGATCCTGTACGACTTCTGGATTGGCTTTTAAGATGCACGGCAGGGTGGGAGACAGTCCCATTATTGGGGCCGGCCTATTTGTAGATAATGAGGTCGGTGCGGCTACCGCCACGGGTCTTGGAGAATCCATTATCAGAATATGCGGTAGTTTTTTGATCGTCGAGTTAATGAGGCAAGGAAGGACGCCACAGGAGGCCTGTGAGGAGGCCGTAAAACGCCTAATAGCTAAGAACAAAGGTATAGAAGGTATTCAAGCGGGATTTCTGGCGCTCAATAAAGACGGGGAATACGGCGCTTTTGCCGTTCATCCGGGATTTAACTTTGCCATGCACTACCGCAACGGACGTGCCTTAGTCGACTCCGGAAGTAACTTTTAAGCGGATGGAAAATAAGGTTCTCTTAGAATGTCCCGTTTACACGGTAGAGGCCGCGCTTCTAGCCCAAGATTGCGGCGTAGACCGAATAGAACTTTGTGCTGACGTCGCAGAAGGTGGCACTACCCCAAGCCTGGGATTGTTTTCTGTTTTGCGTAAGCGGATCAGGATCCCGATTATGGTCATGATACGCCCTAGAGGTGGGGATTTTGTGTACACCGCAGATGAGCTTGACGTAATGGCGGAAGATATTGGCCTTTTTAAAGCAGCAGGGGCAAACGGCTTTGTTTTTGGTATACTGACTCCAGATGGACAGGTTAATGAACCCGCTTGTAGGCGTCTTATTGACGTATCGTCGGGAATTCCTTGTACCTTTCATCGAGCGATTGACGTTTCTTCTTCCTTAGGAACAGCCTTGGAATCAGTAATTGACTGTGGATTCAAAAGGGTTCTCACCTCAGGCGGTAAGGATTCCGTCAGCGAAGGATTATCAGCCATAGAGGGGTTGTTGGAACAGTCTGCGGGTAGGATCATCGTTATGGCGGGGGGCGGCACCCGGGTTGAGCACCTAGAACGCTTGCATCGCACGGGATATCTGCGGGAGATTCATAGCAGCTGCAAACGGTATCGCGTCAGCGACGCCGTATTTGTTAAAGAAGATGTTCAGCTGGCACTTGATCCGGAAAGCCCTACCCGCGTACTTACGATCGATCCCACATTAGTAGCTACATATAAAAATGAGTTTTCACTGCTCAGTACTTGAAGGAGAAACCCTAGTGTTAGTACTTGTCCGGAATAGGCCCTTCTACGAACATGCTGCAAGCGACCTAAGTATCAAGGCAAATTTTTTGTAATTGGGAAAGACCGTCGGTTTGAGTCGGGTGAAGTTCCGACCAAAAGAAGACGCTTATACGTGCATGTAACGCTTGGTTTCAAAAGCAGGCAAGACAATCCTTCCAGCTTTAATCGGAATTAAGTTGCACTTACTAAATTTTTTCTTTAAATTAAACCCCACAACAAACCCAATTATACCATGGTAAAGAGTTTTCAAGGGGTAAGAGAAGCACTGCCCAGGAATGACGCACATCAAAAGATATTGGTAAAAGATTACATGACGGTAAATCTCGTTACCTTCCATCCGGATGATACCATCGATTATGTGATTGATGTATTTACGAAAAAGAAGATCTCAGGAGGCCCTGTATTGGACAGTCAAGGTAGGCTGGTGGGAATGATTTCGGAAGGGGACTGTCTTAAGGAAATCATTAAGGGACAATACACAAATACCCCGAAATTTCCCTCTCCGGTATCGGAACTCATGACAAAGGATGTTGTCACGATGGAGCCGGACCTGTCCCTTTTTGATGCGGCCCAGAAATTTCTAAGTTTTCGTATCAGGAGGTTTCCCGTAGTTAAAGATGGCAAACTCGTCGGGCAGATCAGCACCAGCGATATTATAAGGGCGATGCCGAATCTGAAAGCCTCTACCTGGCGGTAATCAAATATACCCTACCGCTTTATACACCAGCAGCCCTATCCATTCTTTTGTCAGCTTGTGCCAGACTACCAAAGAGTTTGGAGAAGGCTGTAAAATGCTGCGGAGATTGATGGGATTGTCGTTTCCGTAATAATCTACGGGAAAGGTGTCAATTTGAAAATCAACTTTTCTGAAGCATGCTTCTGCCCTTTTCATATGAAAGGCAGAACTTATAAGCAGGTACGGTTGTGTTAGGTTTTCCTTACGGCTTTCAAGTAATCGTTTTGTGAAAACGGCATTTTCGCGTGTGTTTTGCGATTGGTCTTCAAGGATGAGGTCGCTTTCGGCTACTCCCGCTGTTATCATGAAATTGGCAAGCAGGATGGCTTCTCGTTGGTCATTTTTCTGCTGAAACCCTTGACCCCCCGTGATGAGTATGCGTTTAAGCTTTCCTTCTTTGTACAGTTGTACCGCATGGGTAGCCCTGTCTGCCCCTTTGTCGAAGAAAGTACGGTCGGCTGCTGTTTTGTTGATGTTGGTAACGCCGGTCAATACAATCCCGATATCATAGGTGGGTAAGGTGCTTATGGGCTTTAAAGGAGGCTCCCATGCGTTCATTACAAGCGTAGAAAGTGCATTGTTGGTTACAATCACTAGGAGCAAAATGCCGCTTCCAGATAGTCTTTTCCTCCATTTAGGCGACTTTGAAAAGAACCCGGCAACCAAAAGCAGTAAAACAAGCGTCAGTGGCATGGCCAAAAAGCTGAACAACTGGGACAGGAAGAAAAGCATGCGTTGATAAATTAGAAATGAGTTTTAGGCTGTGTTAAATGTATTCAATTTTCTGCTTAATCTTCAAATTAGGAATTTATTTGTTACTTGCGACATACCTTAGCATGACGGGCATTCAGACGCCAAATAGATGAGCACTTCAAACCCTTTAATTCTCTACAAATCCTCAGCAGGTTCAGGAAAGACGTATACCCTTACGATGGAGTACCTAAAACTTGCTCTTGAATTCCCAACGGCGTTTCGTCATATCCTTGCGGTCACATTCACCAATAAGGCTACCCAAGAAATGAAAGAGCGAATTCTTCGGGAGCTCGGAAGGATTAAAAAACAGGCAAACCCCGCTGAAAAAATGGATCAGTGCCTGTTGACACATTTAAACATTACTCCGGAAATACTTCAACAAAGGGCCGGCGCTACGTTGTCGGCTATCTTGCATGATTACAGTGCCTTCTCGGTAAGCACGATAGATAGTTTTTTTCAACGTATTATCCGTGCCTTTGCAAGGGAAATTGATCTTCAGGCGAAATTTGACATCGAACTCGACCAGGATGCTGTACTTGATCGATTGGTAGACAGATTGATCATTCAACTGACAAAGGACGAGTTTCTCCATCGGTGGCTGGTTGCCTTTGCGTTGGAACAAATCCAGATGGGGAAATCCTGGGATATCCGGCGAAATATCAAGAAGCTTGGAGAGGAACTTTTCAAGGAGGAATTTAAACGGCATAGTGTGGAAATAAAGCGCTTTCTCAAGGACAAAGAGCACATCCACTTACTCCGTGATTACTTGTTTCAGCAACGAAACATGCTCGTCCAACAGGGGCTGGAGATGAAAACGCTAGCAAATGAAATCCGGGAAGCCCACGCGCTTTCCTGGGAAGACTTTAAAGGAGCAGGCAGCTCCTTCGCAAAAAAATTCGATTTGCTCGGTGCGCCTTTAAATCCGTTTCCTGACCTGTCGCCAACCCAAAAAAGTCTCTCGGAAAACGTGGAGGGCTGGTTCACGAAAACCAGCAAAAAACGCGATGCGATTGAGTCCGCCTATGCGGCTGGCTTGGGGCAACTTTGGGGTCGTTTTCTTCCTTTAAAAACCCAGTGGAAGACGTTGGAAGCCATTCGGAAAAATTTCCCGGTGTTTGGCGTGTTCAGGCACCTTCTCGAGGAACTCGAAGCCTTAAAACAGGAGGAAAACATAGTTCTAATCTCCGATGCCAACGATTTCTTGAAGGAGATCACCGCCGATATAGATGCGCCTTTTATCTACGAAAAGGTAGGCAATAAATTTCAAAATTACCTAATAGATGAGTTCCAAGATACCTCAGGCTTTCAGTGGGCAAGTTTTAGGCCGCTTTTGGTAAATACCTTGTCACAAGGGCATACTAATCTATTGGTGGGTGATGTGAAGCAGTCTATATACCGGTGGCGTGGAGGAGAAATGCGGCTACTGTTGGATCAAGTAGAAGCCTCACTGGGACATTATGGCGTGGATATTCATCATTTAGTTACAAATTTCCGAAGTTTACCTGTTATCGTGGCCTTCAATAACGCACTGTTTCAGTCTCTTCCCGATCACCTATCGACCGTGTTACACGACAAATATGGTATTCGTGACGGTGGGCTACTGCATCAGGCATATGCTGACGTGATGCAGGAAGTTGCTCCAGCGAAAGAAAGAGCTGCTTTTAAAGGAAAAGTGCGGTTGGAATTTCTCGGAATTGATCAAAATGAAGATGCTGAGTCGACGATAAAGGAACTACAAACAGCCCGGATCCCTCACATGGTCATGGAACTTCAGGATAACGGGTTCAGGCCAAGGGACATCGCATTTTTGGTCCGTACAAAGAAGGAAGGGCTGCTAATAGCAGACACGTTGGTAAATTGTGGACTGGAGTATGCAGAGAGTTCCTATTCCTTCGATGTGATTTCTGATGAAGCGATGCTTGTAAGTAAGTCAACAGCGGTAAAGTGCCTAGTCGCTTGCCTTCGTTTTCTTGCTGACACATCCGATGAGGTGAGTCTACGTACTATGTGGTACCACTGGGCGGTGTTTTTTGATCACCCCGTCAGCCATGAGCTTTTCCATGCAGCGACCTTGCCCGAGCCAGCCCAAGCTGCATTTGAGAAGTTCCATGCAAGAATTGACATTTTTTTACAACTTCCGCTTTTGGAGTTGATTGACGATATGGTTGATACGCTGGGGTTTGACAGGAAGGGAGCAGAAAGGGCATATTTATCGGCATTCAAAGAAGGGATTTATGATTATGTTTCCAAAAACAGGGCTGATCTATCCGGCTTTTTGGACTGGTGGAGTAATCACCAAGCAAAACTCACGGTGAAAATCCCCGAAGAACACGACGCGATGCGCATTTTGACAATTCACAAGTCAAAAGGGCTGCAGTTTAAAGTAGTGCTCATGCCGTTTTTAAATTGGGCTATCGTAGATACAAAAAATGATAACATACTTTGGACACCATTTACGCTTCAAGACCCGCAGCTGGAAGCCGTGATCCCGTTAACGATGTCAAAGTCTCTGGAAGACTCGTCTTTCAGCACGATTTATCAGCAGGAGGTAACGATGAACTTTCTGGACACATTGAACATGGTGTATGTCGCAAGTACCCGCGCCGAAGAAGTATTTTGGGGGTTGTCGCCAGACTTCGCTCCAACTTCGACGACTACCTTCACCAGCTTTGCAGGTAATTTGCAACAAGTCCTACGGACAGCAACAGGGGGGGGTGGGTTTTCCTTTCAAGACTATTACGATGAAGAGGCCAAGGTGTTTGACGCAGGAGATTGGCCGACGACGAATGGGCCTATTCCTGGCTCACAAGTTCCTACTCCTTTACGGTGGGAACATACCTCATGGACGAATCTTCTAACCGTAAAGGCTTATCCGGGAGACCTGTCTGAGGCAGGAATCGAGCGAAGAAGGCAAGGAGATTTGGGGACAGTTGTCCATCGCCTGTTGGAAGTTTCGAAATCCGAGCAGGATATGATGCTGGGATTAGAAGCGGTATACTTTGAAGGCGTTTTGGACGGTACTGAGAAGGAGCACATTCGATCTGCGATCGCAAAACTATTTTTGGTGGAAAAATTCAGAAGTTGGTTTGAAGGGGAGGGAATAGTATTGACAGAACAAGGCATTATTCTGCCTGGGGGAAGCCACAAGCGGCCAGACCGCATCATTTTGTATAAAGAAAATGCAGAAGTAATCGATTTCAAAACAGGCGTGGCAAAGGAAAGGGACTACGATCAAATTCGAGGGTACATGGGGTTGGTTAAAAAATTGGTCAGCCTTCCGGTAAGCGGATACTTGTGCTATTTGGACACGGCAGAAATCATTGAGGTTAGTCTATGAGTTCTTCAAACGAAGTACGACGGAAATTCAAAGAAATATAAGCCAGGCGAGCCAATGCTGGTCTTAATGAAATAAAGGAGAATAGATGGATAGTTTTTTAAAAAATACAGCTAGGGAGTTGCTCTCTGGGCAAGGACAACTACGGGACAAGACAATCATCCTACCCAATAGACGGGCGGGCCTGTTTTTCACGCGTTATTTGGGTCAGCTCATTGAACAACCCTGCTGGATGCCGGCTATAAAAACAATTGAGGACCTTTTTAACGAGATCGCACAGCTGCGTCCCGCTGATAACCTCTCCCTCATTTTCGAACTTTATCAGGCTTATAGCCAGCTGCATCCTTCCCCTGAGTCTTTTGATCGGTTTTATTTTTGGGGAGAACTGATACTAAAAGACTTTAATGACGCAGACCAATTCTTAGTTGATGCGGATAAACTATACCATCAGTTATCTCACATCAAGGAAATCGAAACAGACTGGTCCTTTCTCACGCCGTACCAAATAGAACTCATTCAGACGTTCTGGAGGTCTTTTGAAGGAAAACAGCCTCAGCAAAAGGATAACTTTTTGAAATTTTGGGAAATGCTGGCGGCTTTATATAAGGCGTTTAGAAATAATCTTACAGTGACAGGAATGGCGTATCCCGGCATGATCTATCGCAACGTGGTGGAATCGCTTGAGGAATTACCTCCACCGGCATCCCGTTATGTTTTCGTGGGATTTAATGCATTTACCCTTACCGAAAAGAAATTGGTTAAGCACTTTATCGCCAATTATGGTGCGGAAATTTTTTGGGATCTGGATGATTACTACGTAAATGATTCCCAGCAGGAGGCCGGGATGTTTTTTCGGAAATATCTCCAAGATCCGGTGCTTGGTCCAACCTTTCCAGAGGTCCGTTCGCAGCGGATTGGGGTAGAAAAAATCACAATAAAGACCTATGCGACTCCCTTAAAGGTCACGCAAGCCAATTTAGTAGGAACAATACTTTCCCAAATAGGCGAAGTTGAAGCACTCGAAGATACGGTAGTCATATTGCCCGACGAGCAAATGCTTTTCCCTGTACTCAACATGCTTCCCCCGAGGATAAGTAAAGTTAATGTTACGATGGGTTATCCGATCAAAAACACCCCAGTGTACACCTTTATAGAGGCGGTGCTCGAGTTGCAGCGATACATCCATAGGGAGGAGGATCAGGTGTTTTTTTACTTCAAGCCGGTGGTAGATCTTTTGGGTACCGTCTATCTACGGAAAGAAAATCCAGTGCTGTGCAGCGAAGTCGGCAAAGAAATAACGGCTACTAACCAAGTTTATGTACCACAGGCCTCTGTTAATGGCGGCGGAAAACTATTTGAACTGGTTTTTTCCGTCTATTCTTCAGAAAATTTGCTGAGCGGGCTGGCAGAGCTGATTCATTTTCTTGCCGCGAGGGCCGATGCGGAGGGGCTGGATCGCAAGTATTTGTTTCAATGCCACAAGCAGCTCAATCGGCTCAGGGAACTACTAGCCACGAGATCTGAGGTAAAACTGAGTTTGGAATTTGTTATTCGGATTTTCCGACAGATTTTCAGAGAAGTAAAGCTGCCGTTCGAAGGGGAGCCCTTAGAGGGGCTTCAGATTATGGGGGTGTTAGAATCCAGAAACTTGGATTTTAAGAGAGTGATCATTTGTCACATGAATGAAGGCAGCTTTCCGCCAAGTTTGGCGATGAACTCCATGGTTCCCTTCAACCTGAGAAGGGCTTTTGGCCTTCCGGTGCAAGAGCAAAATGATGCCATTTATGGATACACCTTCTACCGCTTATTGCATCGGGCAGAGGAGGTCCATCTGATTTACACCACGGCCGGGGAGCAGGGTAGAGCAGGGGAAAAGAGCCGATTCATCTATCAGCTTCAAGAAGAGCTCGGTTCCGACGTCGCAGTTGCTCCCGAAAAAGTGGTGTTCGTCCCGGTGGATATCGTAGCTGCAAAAGAGATTATCATCCCAAAGGACGCGGAGATACTGTCGCTGATGAGGCGTTATTTTGTGAATGGATTGCGAGAAAGTGCCGTAGCCATTTCCCCCTCAGCTTTGGCGGTTTGGTTAGATTGTAGACTTAAGTTTTATTTTAAGTACATTGCGGAGCTTGCTGAGGAAGAGGTTGTCAGCGAGGAAGTGGATCCTGCGGTATTTGGGAATTTGGTGCACATGGCATTAGAAAACCTTTACCAGGGATTTATCACGCGAAAAGGCAGAAAAATACTCACACCTGAAGATTTTTCCGCACTGGAAGATTTCGTTTTCCCCGCAATAGAAAAGGCGATTAGGAAACAATACTTTATAGAAGCGGATGACACCCTGAAGCTAAGCGGGCATTTGACAATTGCCCGGGATGTTTTGCAGAAGTACCTACTGCGCATTTTAGAACTGGATGCCCAAAATGCGCCATTTGAGATTCTATCTCTAGAGGCTGAAAGAAAGTACCAGGTTGTCTTTCCTGTTGAAACCTCATTTGGCATCCAGAACGTGTTGTTAGGCGGCGTAATCGATAGGGTTGATAAACAAAACGGAGTTATCCGGCTGATGGATTATAAATCCGGTAAAGATGTCAAACGATTCAAAGGCATCGCGAGTCTGTTTGATAGGGAATTTAAGCACCGAAATAAGGCAGCCATGCAGACATTATTTTATGGATTGTTGTATCACTACAATTTTCCTGAAAATACCTTGCCGCTTAAGCCAACTCTATTAAATTTACGGGAAATATTTTCCCCAAATTTCTCTCCTTACCTTGAAGTCATAGAAGAACCTAAGGGTAAGCCGGTCGAGGTGAATAACTATATGGATCATAAAGAACTGTTTGAAGCTCACCTGAAATTCACATTGGAAGAGTTGTTCAGTCGTGATGTTCCGTTTGATCAGACGGATGATCTAGCCAAATGCGCCATTTGTCCCTATGCGGGGATTTGCAGCAGGTAGTTCTGGGAGGAAGGTTCCCTTGGATGAGGCTGTAAACTCAATTTTAGGGATTATGATCACTTAAATGATAAAGATTAGTAGATCAATAGTATCTAACGTCCTAAAGCAGAAAAAAATGGTTAAATTTATTTCTTGATTTGACACGTATGAGGCCCGAAATTGCTTGTACACTAAAATACGGATTGATTGCTGGATTTGTGTTTCTCGTTCCGGCTTCATTTCACCTGCAGATCATGGATATACTAGGCATTGAATCAGTGCGGGGTTTCCTGATTGGGCAAGCTACAATAATCACGGTTTTCGTGATTTTTCACGCATATTTTACAACGTTGCGGTATGAAACTCTGGAAAATAAACTTCAAAAGCGATATGGCTTGATTTTTGAAAAGCTGCCAAACTGTGTTTGGGTAATAGCTGATGATTCGTACAGGATATTGACAGCCAATGAACTTGCACAGGAAAAGTATGGCGTTTTCAGCAAGCAGTTTGGTGGAACGGATTTTTCTTCACTCTTTCAAGAACCCGAAAAGGTAAGAATCGAACTAACGAGACAGCCCTATACAACTAGGAATCTGGTAATGATAGACAAGAACTATGATGCGAGGCATGTGGACTTATTCTCCATGCCTTTCCTCTTCGAGGGGGAGGACTGCCTGATGGTATTGGCGGTAGATCATTCGGAGATACATAAGTCATTGCAGGAAAACTTGAAGTTAAACGATTCGCTTTTGGAACAAAACAAACAGCTGCGGGAATTTTCCTACGCCCACTCCCATTACATAAGAAGTCATCTGGCGAATATTTTAGGTATCATCAGCTTAACGAGGGATCAGGAGACGATATCAACTGACGCGTTAGGGATGTTGCGGATTTCTGCGAAGAAATTGGACAAAGAAATTAAAAAGGTAAACCAGATACTGATGGAAAAAGGTGATACAGAAGCACATCTAACAGGGGGTGAGAAAATGTCTAAGATCATAGTCTTCGTAGATGATGATAAAGTCCAACACATGATTAACAAACGCATCTTGCTGAAGATTAACCCAAATCTGGACCTGATTTTTTTTGAAAACCCCTACGAAGCGCTAGGCTGGCTCGAGAAAAACGTGGCAGACATTTTGCTGCTTGACATCAACATGCCTGAAATGGAGGGTTGGGACTTTTTAAAGCTTATGGAAGAAAGAGGAATTAAAATGGAAGTAAAAATGTTAACTTCCTCATTAGATCCGAAGGACATAGAAAAAAGTTACGCGTTTGATGTAGTTAGCGGTTTTTTGGTAAAACCCCTTAGAAAGGAGTTGATTGATGAGTTCTTGTGAGAGGGCTTGTCAGGGCTGCTATTTTTGTTGTCAGTTAGAATTAAATTAGATAAGTAATGTCGGAGAAGTCACCAAAGGGTTCTTATTTTCTTGGTAAAAGGCTAAACAAGTTCTTTTCTGGACTCGAGAGCGCATACAGGTTTGTCCTCAAATTTTTCAAGGAAGTTTGGTTTCCACCCTATGAGTTTAGGGAGTTTATTCGGCAGTGCTATCAGATTGGATACAACTCCCTCCCGCTTATTTCGCTCACGGGCTTTATTGTAGGAATCGTATTTACCAATCAATCCAGGCCATCACTTACGGAATTTGGAGCTGCATCATGGCTTCCGGCCTTGATTTCTATAGCTGTAGTAAGGGCCATGGGGCCTCTAGTGACCGCATTGATTGCCGCTGGAAAAGTAGGATCAAGTATTGGGGCGGAAATTGGGTCCATGAAGGTTACGGAACAGATTGATGCCATGGAGGTGTCTGCTACAAATCCATTTAAATTCTTGGTAGTTAGTAGGGTATTGGCGAGTACCTTGATGATTCCGGTACTCGTGATGTATACTGACTTTGTGGCACTGATGGGATCGTTTTTGAGTGTCAACAAAAACGAACTGGTAAGCCTTTCAACCTTTTTCGTTCAGGTTTTTGATGCCTTGACCTTTTTGGATATCATCTCCTCTCTCTTGAAATCCCTTGTTTTCGGGTTTACCATTGGTATTGTGGGATGTTATAAAGGATATAACTCCACAAAGGGGACGGAGGGAGTAGGTAAAGCAGCCAATGCTGCGGTTGTTATGGCAATGTTCTTGATTTTTATTGAAGAACTGTTGTCTTTACAGATTACAAATTACTTCAGACAAATGTAAGCATGAGGGACAAGGTTGTAGAAATACGGAATCTGACCAAATCATTCGGGGAGCTTGATGTGCTCATGGGAGTTGATTTGGATTTGTATAACGGGGAGAACTTGGCCGTATTGGGTAAATCCGGTAGCGGTAAGTCTGTCCTGATAAAAATAATGGTCGGTTTACTCAGCCAAGACGAAGGATCCTGTAGGGTTCTTGGGAAGGAAGTAGTTGACCTAAATGCCAAACAGTTGAACGCGCTTAGATTAAAGATCGGGTTCTCTTTTCAGGCTTCTGCCTTGTACGACAGTATGACGGTAAAGGAAAACCTCGAATTTCCGCTTGTACGAAACGTAAAGGGCGTTACAGCCCCCGAGAAAAAGCGTTTGGTAGAAGAAGTCTTAGATGGAGTCGGGCTCCTAAAAACGCTAAATCAAATGCCCTCTGAACTTTCAGGGGGACAACGAAAGCGCATTGGTATTGCCCGCACACTTATCCTAAAGCCGGAAATCATGCTTTATGATGAACCGACTGCCGGGCTAGATCCGATTACCTGTGTTGAGATCAACAATTTGATCAATCAGGTAAACCAAGAATACCGCACATCATCAATTATTATCACTCACGACTTGACATGTGCAAAAACCACGGGAGATCGGGTGGCAATTTTGCTCGACGGGAAGTTCAGTGCACAGGGGAAATTTGAGGACGTATTCAGCTTGCCTGATGAACGAATAAAATCATTTTACGACTATAATTTTATCAACATATGAGAGACGATAATAAAAAAACTGTAATCGTTGGCATTTTCGTTCTTCTGGGAATCGTAATCCTAGTAGCGGGCGTCATGACCCTCGGCGCCCAACAAAAGACATTCGTAAAAAGCTACAGGGTAACTACGGTGTTTGATGACATTGCTGGCCTTCAGACGGGCAACAACGTATGGTTTTCGGGTGTGAAAATAGGTACGGTCCGCAAAATAAATTTTTATGGTGACGCTCAGGTAGAAATCGAAATGAACCTCGATGCGACCACGAAGGATTTTATCAGAAAGGATTCCAAAGCCACTATAAGCTCAGATGGCTTGATAGGGAACAAAATTATTGTAATCTATGGTGGTACCTCTGATGCCGGATCTATCGCCGAAGGGGATCGGCTAGAGTCAGTCATGCCGTTGGATACCGATAAGATGATGGAAACCCTCCAAGAAAACAACAATAACCTTGTGAATATAACCAATGACTTGAAAATCTTGACGCACAAGATAGCGGAAGGGGAGGGTATTGTCGGAGCACTTCTTACGGACAGCTTGCTGGCGGAGGATTTCAGAAGCATATTGGGGGACCTGAATAGGACGGCGTCAAGGAGCAATACGTTGAGCTCCGAGCTGGTTCAATTTTCCCAAAAACTGAATAAAAAAGGGACCACATTGGACAGTTTTCTAAACGACACGACGTTATATGCCTCCCTTCTGGGATCGGCTACTGGTCTTCAATCGACAATAGGTAAAGCAGATTCCGTCGCTGAGAACCTTCGCGTAGTCTCAGAGAAACTTTCTTCTCCGGATAACCCAGCAGGTATGATTCTTAATGACGAGGAATTTGCAGCGTATTTGAAGAGTGCGATGGGCAATTTGGACCAAAGTGCCGAATCGTTCGATGAGACCCTCGAGGCACTGCGTTACCACTGGTTTTTCCGGCGTTCATTCAGGAAAAGTGAGGAAGCGAAATTGGAGGCTGAAGAGTAACTTTAAAAGGCGGATTTTTTCCGCCTTTTTTTTTAACTCCACGCCGGATAGATTCCGTATTAGTCTGGAGACAGATTGTATTATTCTGGTTTCTGCTTTTGGAAAACGGTGGCTACAGCCCCAACTATCGGAACAAAAACCCCACCAATAGGAATTAATGCCGTTCGCATTGAGTTATTTAGTTAAACCTATTTTTAACCCGTTAAACAGTTTACTTATGTCATTAGACCCATATAAGATCAAAAAGTCCCTAAATACAGCAAAGGGAGAATTGACGTATTGGAGTTTGGAAGAGCTTCAAAATCAAGGTTATGGAATCAAGCAATTGCCGTTTTCAATACGCATATTACTTGAAAATGCCCTTAGGAATTTTGATGATTTTGCGATAACAAAGGAAAACTTAGCTACAATCCTTGACTGGAAGCCAGCCTCCTCCGATAAGGATATTCCATTTAAACCGGCTCGGGTGTTGATGCAGGATTTCACGGGAGTACCTGCAGTGGTGGATATCGCCTCACTCCGTGCGGAAGCTGCCAGAAAAGGGAAAAACCCGGATGACATTAATCCGCTTATTCCAGTTGATTTAGTTATTGATCATTCCGTTCAGGTAGATTTTTTTGGTACTGACTATTCCTACAAGAAAAACGTGGATGTAGAATATGAGCGTAATGGGGAACGGTATGAGTTTCTCAAGTGGGCTCAAAAGTCATTTGACAACTTTTCGGTGGTACCCCCTGGTATGGGAATCTGCCATCAGGTAAACCTTGAGTACCTTGCCCAGGGAGTCATCGCCCGAGATGGATTGGTTTTTCCCGATACCTTGGTGGGAACGGATTCCCACACACCCATGGTTAACGGAATTGGGGTGGTAGGCTGGGGCGTAGGTGGCATCGAGGCAGAAGCCGCCATCTTGGGTCAGCCCATCTACTTCATTATGCCACAGGTTGTAGGTCTCAAGCTGACGGGAAAACTTCCCTTAGGTACCACAGCAACGGATATGGTACTTACCATTACGGAATTACTCAGAAGGACCGGGGTGGTAGGAAAGTTTGTGGAAGTGTTTGGCCCAGGCCTGGATCACCTTTCTGTTCCGGACAGGGCTACCATCTCGAATATGTCGCCAGAATTCGGGTGTACGGTCACCTATTTCCCCATTGACGACAGGACACTCGATTACATGGAAAAAACAAACCGTGCCGCTGATCAAATTGAACTGGTAAAAACATACGCGAAGGCAAATATGCTTTGGCGAAAGGATGAAGACGCCATCGAATACTCCATGGTTGTTGAATTGGATCTCGGAACTGTAGAACCAACTGTTTCTGGGCCAAAGAGGCCGCAAGACAAAATTCTGCTTCGCGAGTTCAAGAATAAGTTTGGCAGTCTGCTTAGGGAAGTACATGGCAGAGAGTATATTCCCATAGATAAGCGGGAAGATGTTCGGTGGTTTGGGGAAGGCGGAAGCAATCAGCCCATAGAGGAAGAGCCCTTGCAGGCGGATGATGAGATAGAAATAGAAACAAAAATAAAAAACGGACTGAAATCGGTCGTTGTCAAGATACACAATGAAAAATTTACACTTTATGATGGGTCGGTAGTCATCGCAGCCATCACCTCTTGTACCAATACCTCCAATCCAAGTGTAATGGTTGGCGCCGGTTTGATGGCCAAGAAAGCTCGCCAAAGAGGTCTTGACGTAAAACCTTGGGTGAAAACTTCCCTTGCCCCCGGGTCCAAGGTTGTAACCGACTACCTACAAAATGCCGGGTTGTTGGAAGACTTAGAGGCACTTCGTTTTCATGTAGTTGGCTACGGTTGTACTTCGTGTATCGGAAATTCCGGCCCGCTTCCCAAACATATTGCGAAAGCAGTGGAGGAAAATGACCTGGTGGTAGCTTCCGTCCTTTCCGGAAACAGGAACTTTGAAGCTCGGGTACATCCACAAGTGAAGATGAACTACCTCATGTCTCCCATGCTGGTCGTGGCTTACGCATTGGCAGGTAGAGTGGACGTAGACCTTAATGAAGAACCTCTGGGATATGACCCGAATCTGGAGCCGGTCTACTTGAAAGACATTTGGCCTAGTCATGAAGAAATTTTCGAGGTGATACACCGCGTACTCTCGCCACAGGATTTTCAGCGAAATTACGGCGAAATATTTGAGGGCAATGAACAATGGAAGGCACTCACGGCACCTTCCGATAAAATTTATAAGTGGTCTGAACGCTCTACCTATATAAAGGAGGCACCATTTTTTGAAGGTATATCTTCGGAAGTGCCCGAGCCTAAGGATATTTTCAACGCGCATGTTTTGTTAAAGCTGGGAGATTCCATTACGACAGACCACATTTCCCCAGCCGGTTCATTTTCGGCAAACTCACCGGCAGGAAAGTTTCTCATTGAGAAGGGAGTTGAATTTGCCCAGTTTAATTCCTACGGTTCTAGGCGAGGCAACGATGAAGTAATGGTACGCGGTACCTTTGCGAACGTACGAATCAAAAACCAGCTTGTAAAGCGAGAAGGAGGATATACGCTCCATATTCCTTCAGGACAGGAAATGTCCGTCTACGAAGCATCAAAAAGTTATCAAGAAGCGGGAGTGTCTCTAATCGTGCTTGCAGGAAAGGAGTACGGCAGCGGAAGTTCTCGGGACTGGGCAGCAAAAGGTACAACTTTACTGGGAATAAAGGCTGTGTTGGCTGAGAGCTATGAGCGGATTCACCGAAGCAATCTCGTGGGGATGGGAGTACTTCCCCTACAGTATATGCCAGGCCAATCCGGAGCGTCTCTTGGCCTCACCGGGTTGGAATCTTATGAGATAACCGGGATTGCTGATGGCTTATCTCCCCTCAAAACCCTTCAGATAAAAGCCCGCAAACCAGATGGGGCAAGTGTTGCCTTTGAGGTAATATGCCGGCTTGATAGCAGCATAGAAATCGCCTATTACCGAAACGGAGGCATACTTCACTATGTTTTGCGCCAGTTTTTGGCCAAATAAGAACCAAAAAATTGCCGTAAAAAGGCCTTCTGTCCCTTATAGAAGGCCTTTTTTTTAACGCTAGCAGGGGCCCTTTATACAAGTTTCACACAGGATAATACTGATGCGTCGTTTTAGTGTAGAAGCTTCGCAAACGCGACCACGTTAGGATACATATCATCACGTTCCATGACCTCTTCGGGGGAAAAGTAACGTATTTCGATGCATTCGGGGGTAGGCGTAAATTGTTCATTTTCAAGCTGGGTCTCATACATTACGTTGGATATATGGACGCCTTTGTGATTTATACACGTAAAAAAATAATTGGGTTGCGCTGCAATGTAGGTCGTTCGCAGTCCCATCTCTTCCCAGATTTCACGTTTTAATCCTTCGTGTGGATGTTCTCCAAAATCCAACCCACCACCGGGAAGCTCCCATAACCCGTTTTCCTCTTTTACAAGCATAAATCTTTTTGTATCGTTGTAGATGATTGCTTTTACACTAATCCGGTAAAAGCAATCAGGAATTGTTAAAGCCATTGGGTAGAAGTTTTGGAGGGATAAACGTATTAGTTTGAAGGTGAGATCCAAGCCACCTTTTGTTCTGAAGCATGTTCCGAACCGAGAATCTTATCATAGAGTTCTGGTCTTCTTGCCTTTTTATATCTATTGCCACCTGCTTGGGTTAATTTTTCTGGCGTCAGCATGGCGACCACCATGTCGTTGTCCAGTTTCCTGCATTCGGCGAGGATGTCTCCAAAGGGATCTAAAATCATGGAGCATCCGTTTTTGAGCTGGTCATCATCCATCCCAATGGGGTTCGAGAAGACGACGTAAATGCCGTTGTCATATGCCCTTGCAGGCAGCCATTTCATCAGCCAGGCCCGGCCCTTTAATCCATCAAATTCTATCCGAAGCGAGGTCGGGTCTTTATGCCGGTTATCCCAAAGGACGGGATCGACAAAGCCGGCACCCGGCCGCGAAGATGGTGTGCACATGGTGACATGGGGCATGAATATGACATCAGCTCCGAGTAAATGTGTGGCCCTTACATTCTCTATAATGTTATTATCATAACAGATCAAAATGCCACATTTCCATCCCAAAAGCTCAAATACGCAATAGCAATTTCCTGGCTGCAAACTCGGATGAATGAACGGATGCAGCTTACTGTGCTTGGCAAGCAGACCATCTTTAGATACACACACATACGTGTTGTAGATATTTTCATCAACGTCTTTCTCAAATAGTCCGGCAAGGATAGACAGGTTGAACTTCGCCGCCAACGAAATAAGTTTTGCTGTGCTTGGACCATCAGGAATGTACTCTGATACTGCTAACAATTGCTCCTTACTGAGGTTACGGGCAAAACTGTATCCGGAGATGGCACATTCATGAAAGGAAATGATATCCGCACCTGCTTCAGCCGCGTTGCGGCAAAAATCTTCGATGATCTTGAGGTTATAATCCTTGTTTCCACTTTTATGTTCAAACTGGACGGAGGCAATACGAATGGGTTTCATGTACGTAGCATTATCAAAAGAATGATTCTAGCAGCAGATAGTATCTACCCGCCATAACGCACTAAGGTAACCAAAATATCCGCCGGTAAAGAAAGAAATTCCGCTAATTAAAAAAAATTGTTCAGCCTAAGCAGACCTGCTTTTTTGATGAGTAGGGGAGTAGAAACTGGGGAGCGTGCTTAATCATCCGTGCGCTTCTCCGGAAAGATTACATAGAAGACACGTTCCGGGTAGAGCAATTCTTCAGTATCGGATAATTTACCTTTGCGCTCCAATGCTGGAAGGGAGGCATTAGATGGGACGCGTAATTTCTTTAGCTGAAAGCTCACGTAATTTCCCAAGGGGGGAACTGCGATAGGCATACGTTCTACATTGTCTACTCTTAGCTCGGTCAGGGATACTTTATCGGGCAAGGTTTCATCCAATTGATAGGAATCAAACTCCTGGTATAGATGTCCTTCCTTTGCCGGGTAGGTTTCCATTCCGTTTACATCCTGACTGAAAGTTTGGGAAGAAACGAAAAAAACGAATAATATTGGTAAGATTAGCTTTTTCATAGTACAATAGTTTACCTTAGTGCTATATACGCTCAATATATAAGTTAATTTTCAATAATCATACTATTTTATAATTCAGTTTTAAAAAATTTGAAAATCTTTTTTTCCTGAGGAGTGGTAAATTATTAATTTAAGTGGATTATCAATCCTTTCACCCAAGCTATTGTATGTGTCCGAAAGGCCGCTGCATGACTATGAATTTTGCTGCAATGCTAGACACTTTATCGAATGAGCTAATCATGTTGGGAATTTGTGCTTTATTTCCAACCTTTGTCATGCTCAACGAATAAAGACATCTATGGTGTGGCTCGATTTTATAACCCTTTTAGGAAGTGTTGCCCTGTTGGTAGCGCCGTTTAACGATTCGGCAACCTCAAATGAAAACCCGCCCCTGATTCGGGTTTTGTGCTATAATATCCATCATGCAAACCCACCAAGCAAAGAAGCTGGATTCATTGATCTTGATGCGATTGCGACAGTGATCAACGATCAGCGACCTGATGTCGTGGCCCTACAGGAAGTGGATGTACACGTCAATAGGTCTGGGAATGTGGATCAGGCTCGTGTCTTGGCGGAAAAAACCGGGATGAAAGCCTACTACTTTGGGAAAGCGATAGACCATGACGGTGGTGAGTATGGGGTAGCTATTTTGTCGCGATTCGATATAGATGGTATGCAGACGGTTCCCTTGCCTGCCAATGTCCAAGTCAAGTCGGAACCGAGAGTTTTAGCCACAGCCATCATCCGCATGCCGCAAGGCGTTGAGTTTCTCTTCGGCGTCACCCATTTGGAGGTTGGGGATGAAATCACCCGAACCATGCAGGTTGAAGCAATCTCCGCATTCGCAGCAGAGAACGCGCTCCCTATGATAGTAGCGGGAGATTTCAACGCATACCCGGGTAGTGAGACGATTCAGTTGCTGGATAAAACCTTCAAAAGGACCTGTGATGATTGCGAACCTACCATTCCGGTAATCAATCCAACCCGAGCCATAGATTTTATCGCGTTTAGCCCCAAAGAAACGTTCAGGGTTATTCAACATAAGGTGATTTCCGAGACCTATGCTTCCGATCACCTTCCCGTGTTTGCTGAGTTAGCGTTTCGACCTTGAAGTGAGGTTCATCCTGTGAAACAATACGGACGCCTCCCACTTTGGCCGGAAAAATAGCTGATGAAGCCCGTCAAGGCGCAACCTTCTGTTAGATTAGGAACAGGAGTAAAAGCGGACATAATTTTCGGAGAATCCAGTTTTTCAATGGCTGTCGAATTACATTCAGATGAGCAGAACACGCGAAGGTGTGCATCTAAACGGTAAGTTGAAACCGCGTCAAAATCGTCGGAAAGGATTTTATTTTTCGTTGAGGGCATTTAATTTTGGGTTTTCATTTGATGCAGTCAGTTTATGAATACGAAACTAAAGGTTTTTGCGGGCCTTTTAATGATCCAACACATGGCATGCACTCCTTCAACGAATGATCAAGAGAAATTGGAGATTGTAAAGGACTATGTAGCGGCTTACAACGCGTTTGATGTGCCGGGAATGGTATCCAATTTTTCCGATGCTATTGTCTTCGAAAACGTAAGTAATGGCACCGTTGAGATGCGTATCGAAGGTATTGGAGATTTTGTGAGACAGGCTGAAGAAGCGAAGCAGTACTTTTCCAGCCGAAAGCAAGATATTGTATCCTGGGAAGTCAGCCAAGATACTGTCACGATTGCCGTGGACTATGTTGGGGTTCTAGCGATGGATATTCCTGAGGGACCTAAAAAGGGAGATACTTTGTCGTTAAAGGGGAAATCAACCTTTGTCTTTGAAGGAAACAAAATCAAACAACTCGTTGATGAAAGCTAGCGTTATTCCCTGATTCTGAAAATGAGTGGTATAGGATTACTCCAGTGACAGGTAGGGGGTAGGATGGAATAGTGGTTTTAGGTGGTTGTGACATATTTGTCGTATCAATTAGGTGCAGCGCTTTTGCTTTCGGAAGTATTTGCCGCCAAAAAGTCTGACGGGGTTTTGCCAAATTGCTTTTGAAAGGATTTGGTAAAATACGAAGGATCTTGGAATCCTACTGAAAAGGCCACCTCTCCGATATTTCCCGCCCTTACCCGCAAGAGTTCGGCTGCTTTTTTCAATCGCATGAGCCTAATGAAATCCCCTGGAGGGTAATTGGTAAGCGCTTTAAGTTTTCTAAAAAGTTGGGTTCTACTCATTCCCACCTCACGTGAAAAAGTATCTACTCCAAAAGTAGGATCAGCCATATTTGCTTCAATTATCGCGACAGCTAGATTCAGAAATTTTTCATCTGCGGACGTTATGGCGACAGATGCAGGCTGTAATGTTATTTCACGGCTAAAATGATCCCGAAGTTTTCTCCGGTTTTCTATCAAATTATTAATTCGTACCAGTAACTCCGAAGCATTAAAGGGCTTTATCAAGTAATCATCTGCTCCAGTTTCCAGTCCCGCTATCTTGTCTTCTCCACTAGCTTTGGCAGTGAGTAATATCAAAGGTACATGTGCGGTGTTGGTGTTAGCTTTTAGACACCTTGACAAAGTTATGCCATCCATATTGGGCATCATTACGTCACTGAGAATCAAGTCCGGAACATTTTCCGTAGCCATCTGATAGCCAACTTCGCCATTGTCCGCCTCCATAACCTGATAGGTGGATTTTAGTGTCTCACGGATAAATAACCTGACATCTTCATTATCTTCTATGACGAGGATAATAGGGTATTCGGAGTCACGTCTGTCAACGTCTGCTTCCGGTGGTCCAACAGGTTGCATTTTGTCCATATCCGACAGGGTATTCTCAATAATTAAGGTATTCACCTCACGATGGTCAATGGAAAGTTCTACTACGTTTGCTATCCAAATTGGCAGCTTTACAATGAAGCAGCAGCCTTGTTGAAGTTGGTTTTCAACACGTATCTCGCCCTGATGAAGTGCTACTAGTTCCTTCACTAACGAAAGGCCGATGCCTGAGCCTTCTTTGTCGCCGTGGAGCGTGGGGCTTACTTGGTAAAACCGGTCAAATATCTTGTTGAGTTGATCTTCGGCTATCCCTTCTCCAGAATCTTTCACAATAATCTCGAGGGATCTCCCTGTGCAGGCGATGTCTGTAGGCTGTATAGGGATAGCTTTTGGTTTGGTTTCAAGCGGTATCGTTTGAACCGTAACGATAATTTCCCCCAATTCAGGGGTGAATTTGAATGCGTTGGAAAGCAAATTAACGAGGATTATTTCGAGTTTGTCTGAGTCGACATAAGCCACCAGCTTTTCAGCTGGACACATCATGCGGTACCGGATTTTCTTTTTTTCAGCAAGCGACGCAAAGGATAACAGTACTCCTTCAAGAAACGTGTTCAGGTCGGTTGGTTTTAGTACGAGCTTCATGTCTCCGCTTTCGATTTTTGACAGATCTAGAAGCTGATTGATAAGATGAAGCAATTTTTTGCCATTTCGCTGCATCATCTGAAATAATGCCCTATCCGGATTTTGAGGCAATGTCTGTGAAATAAATTTTTCAAGTGGTCCTAGGATGAGCGTCAAAGGAGTACGAAACTCATGGGAGATGTTGGCGAAAAAGCGCGACTTGAGATGGTCTATCTCCTGCATTTTCTCTG
>WGNT01000069.1 GCA_016124425.1 Cytophagales bacterium | reverse complement strand
TTCCTCTTTCTTTTCCGGATTGTTCGGCAATGATTTCACCTACTCTCCTGTTTGTACCAGGTAGTACAGTACTCCGAATAACAACGATATGGAAGCTATCCTTCTCAAGTAAAGCAGAACCGATTTGTTCAGCTGTCTTGTAAATGTAGGAAAGGTCTAGGTGACCCTGAGGTGATGAAGGCGTACCCACACAGATTATACTTACTTCGGAATTTACAACGGCATCCTTTGCGTCTGTGGTTGCGGAGATTTTTCCTTCTTCAAACTGCTCTTTGATTATCTGATCAATGTCTTTTTCAACGATTGTGGCTAGGCCTTTGTTTATGAGGTCAACTTTAAATTCGTTGATATCCACTCCAATTACCCTGTGACCATTATTAGCGAGACATCCAAGACTTACGCAGCCTACATATCCCAATCCAAAGACTGATATAGTCATTTCTATTTATTTTGATGGTTAAACGTACTGATTTTAAATGCAAAAAATCTTATTCAACTTACTTTTGCATGGATTTTTGACGTCGCAAATTCAATGGCGTCCATAAATCCCCTGAACATGTTCGAGATGTCAGCTTTTGTTTCATAAGTTTTCCGACAGTTTTCCGTTAACGTTTGGTAGGCCTGATTATCTGCCAACATGCGGTTAATAAAATTCCAAAAGTCGTTCATATCTTTTGCCAGGTATCCATTGTGACCGCTTTGTAGGTAATACACCTCCACAGAATGTGATCCTTCTAGTGCCACCACAGGCTTCGACCAGAAGAAGGCCTGATTTAACGCAAGCCCGAGGTCATTTGGTGTCGTGAAAAAACGAGATGCTTTAAATAAGGCGTTCATCTCGTAATCATCATAGGGAACCTGCCCGACATAGTAGTAGTTTGATAGTGAGCTAATTTTTTGTAGTTGCGTCTCGTTAATTCCCCTACCGGCAATGACCACGGCGACCTGTTGATTCTTGCAGGGATGGTCGAGTAGCGCGTTTAGGTTTTTGTCAGGCTTTATCGTTGCCGCAAACAAGAGAATCTTATCCTGACGGATTGAATACTTGGCCTTCACATAGTCAAGCCCGGGTACGATATCTTTTTCGAATCCGTCAAATGCCAGGGTATTGTATCCGAAAAATACCTTGTGGTGGTTTTTTTTTTGTACGTATTTGATTTCTGTGGGTGTATATAGCACCATTGCATCACTTATGTTGTGCAGTTGGTAGTAAAGGAAGTTTTTCACAAGATGGTTTGGAGATTTTATATCAATACTTTTCGTCCAGACTACCAAAGGAATTTTTTTGATTTTGCAGTATACAGCGACCGGAAAATTGATGAGGTCCTTTAGCGTTAAAAACGTAATTACCGCATCCGGTTGCTCCCGATCGATATGTTGCTTATATGTTAAAACATTCTGGCGTTCCACAATTACGCGAAAGCTCAGTTCAGCGTCTATAGCATCTGTTCCGTCGGAAAGCAGCACAAACTCCCAACCCTGTTTGTGAAATATCTTAGAAAAATAATTATAGACTTTTAATCGATAATGAAATGCATAACTGGAAATTAAAATTACCTTCTTCATTTGGCGGTATTCTCAAGGTGGCTGCTGGATTGAAACCGTATGCAAAATCCTAAAAAATAGGAAAAATCAGGCAACTTATTTTAAATTACCTAAAACGTATTTTACATACAATTTTTTCTCAGCAAATTTCAGGCCAGTAAAATGGGGATCGCACTAAAAGCTAGATTTTCCTGACAAAATATGTGAAATCGTAGATGGAGTCAAACCGCAATAATCTTCGATGTAATGATCACAAGGAGGCAGTTCGTTTTTCGTATGGGAAGACAAGACCCCTACAACACGCATTCCGGCGTTCAACGCAGCAGTTACTCCCGAATACGAATCTTCAAAAACGACACATTGCTCCGGAGATACGGTTAAGTTTTTCGCTGACACCAAATACACTTCAGGATCTGGCTTATGCTTAGTTACATGCTCGCTCGCCATGACGGATTCCATTTTGGGTTTAAATCCAAGTTTCCCCATAATGAGGTCCAAATTGGCAAAAGGTGCGGAAGTAGCGACCCCAGTTTTGTATCCGGCATCCTTTAACGCGTCTAGAAAAGGAACAAACCCGTCGATGGGAATGATTGCGTCCCTATAAATCTCACGGAAGAGACCCTCTTTTTCGTTTTCGAGTTCTATAAATTCATCGCCAACAATTTCCCGGCCCAAAAAATGGCTAAAAATGTATTTGTTACTTTTTCCGTACATGTGCTTGGCAAATTCATCTTCGGTAGGGGCGAGGTTTCTTTTCGCAAAAAACACTTTAAAGGCTTGGGAATGATAAGGATTTGTGTGGCAAATAACGCCATCCATGTCAAAAATAACTGCTTTCTGAACCATATCTATGTATAGTTTTGGGAGAATTATTGGTTGAACGTTAAAATCGTCTGCTCGATGATGTCACAACAGGTAAGAAGTTCTTGCTCAGATATAACCAAAGGGGGTGCAAATCGGATAATATTGCCGTGGGTTGGCTTGGCAAGAAGCCCCCTGTCTTTTAGCGCCAGACAAATTTCCCAAGCGACACTGCTCTCAGCAGGCGTATTTATAACAAGTGCATTAAGCAAGCCTTTTCCTCTTACCATTGACACCAAATCGGAATTATCTACCAATCTGCTCATTCTTTCACGGAACAGAAGCCCTAGTCGGCGCGCGTTTTGAGCAAGTCCTTCGCCTCTTACGACTTCAAGCGCTGCCATAGCAACTTTTACGCCCAGCGGACTTCCCCCAAAGGTAGATCCATGTTGGCCTGGCCTGATGACATCCATCACGGCATTATCTGTCAATACTGCCGAAACTGGCAAAACACCACCCGATAGGGCCTTCCCGAGAATAAGCACGTCAGGTCTGGTGTAGGTGGCTTGTTTCTCACAATGTTCCTGACAGCTACAGTCTCCACAAACTGCAAGTAACGATCCTGTCCGTGCTATTCCGGTCTGTATCTCATCGGCCATTAATAATACGTTTTTTTTGCGGCAGGCTTCGGCGGCTTTCCTGATATAATTTGTAGCCGGTGTAATAACGCCTGCTTCACCCTGAATCGGCTCAACTAAGAAGGCGACAATTGTGGGATGTTTTTCCAATACATCCTCCAAAGCACCAATATCATCAAAAGGTATCCGCACAAAGCCTGGCGTAAACGGCCCAAAATTTCCCGTGGCATTTTCATCGTTCGAGAAGGATATGACGGTGGTGGTTCTCCCGTGAAAATTGTTTTCCGCGACAACAATGGTCGCTTTGTTCTCAGCTATTCCCTTTTTTTCGTAGCCCCACTTACGGGCAATTTTGATCGCAGTTTCGACCGCTTCCACGCCAGTATTCATCGGTAGTACCTTATCGAAGTCGAAATAGTTTGTTATGTACTGTTCGAAGGGTCCTAAGACGTCATTATAAAACGCCCTTGAGGTCAATGTTAATGTGCCCGCTTGTTGAATCAATGCTGCTACTATTTTTGGATGACAATGACCTTGATTTACAGCCGAGTAGGCTGAAAGGAAATCGAAATATCGTTTCCCTTCCACATCCCAGAGGTATATACCTTCACCGCGGGTCAACACCACCGGCAATGGATGATAGTTATGTGCCCCGTACTGTTCTTCTAAAAGGATTGCTTCTTCACTTCGTGTAATTATTTCTGACATATCTTTTTCCTTTCTGACAAGTATCTGCAGGGTAGTTTATGCCTGGCAACTACCCATTTCATACCGCAAAGATAGGCAATGCTTCACGGAATAAAGAATTGAGAGCAAAAAGATGAAATACAAGGAATTATAAAATAATTTGCAAATGCATTTTTGGAATTCCATGAAAACTTGCGATATTTGCAAACTCAATTGAAAAAAGTCTGAAATCAAGACACTTTATATATCATGGCAAAAGTTTGTGACATCACCGGAAAAAGGCCTCGGGTAGGTAATAACGTATCCCACGCAAATAATAAAACAAAGCGTATGTTTTATCCAAACCTGCATAAGAAGAGCTTTTTTATTCCTGAGGAAGATGCTTGGATTACCTTGAAGGTTTCTAGCAAAGCGCTTCGTACTATCAATAAGAAAGGTATTACGGCTGTGTTGAAGGAAGCACAGAAAAAGGGTGATATCATTATTAAATAGAAGTTACCTCACTAAAACGAATATAGAGCGATGGCTAAAAAAGGAAACAGAGTGCAGGTGATCATGGAATGCACTGAGCACAAAAACAGCGGGAAGCCGGGAACTTCCAGGTATATTACCACCAAGAACAGAAAAAATACGACGGAAAGGCTTGAATTGAAGAAGTTCAATCCAATTCTTAAGAAAATGACAGTTCATAAAGAGATAAAATAATATTCTTTCGTGGACGGCATGTATGAAAATACATGGGGCTCCAGTAAGGAAAAACAATTAAGAAAATGGCAAAGAAAGTTGTTGCAACCCTGAAAAAAGAAGGTGGTATCACCTATTCAAAAGTAATAAGGGCCGTTAAATCTGAGAAAACTGGCGCTTACTCGTTTAAAGAAGAGATGGTACCGACCACTATGGTACAAGAGGTTTTGAAAAAATAAATCTTTTCGTTTATCAAGAAAATCCTAAATCCCTTTCGATTACTCATCGGAAGGGATTTTATGATTATATTCTACGCTAAAATCACATTAAAATATGGGAGTTTTCGGATTTTTTTCCAAGGAAAAAAAGGAAAGTTTGGATAAAGGGTTGGAGAAATCCAACAAGAATATTTTTTCCAAACTCGGAAAGGCGATCGTCGGCAAGTCCAAGGTTGATGATGATATTCTGGATGAGTTGGAAGAGATCCTGATTACATCAGACGTAGGTGTAGACACCACCATAAAGGTTATTAGGCGGATAGAAGAACGGGTTGGGCGGGACAAATACCTAAACGCATCTGAGTTGGATGTGATCCTTAGAGAGGAAATCGCAGGTTTGCTATCCGAGAATAATACTGCAGATCTTGCGGATTTTGATCTTCCAGCCGGTAGCTCACCTTATGTGATTATGGTCGTAGGAGTAAACGGAGTAGGTAAAACCACTACAATCGGTAAGCTGGCACATCAGTTTAAGCAGGCTGGAAAATCAGTTGTTTTAGGAGCTGCGGATACTTTTCGCGCTGCAGCAGTGGACCAATTGATCCTTTGGGGAAGCCGTGTGGATGTACCTGTAATTTCCCATGGTATGAATACCGACCCAGCTTCGGTTGCCTTTGATACAGTTAAGAAAGCGGTGGAAATGAATGCTGATGTAGTTATCGTGGATACGGCCGGAAGGTTACATACCAAAGTCAATTTGATGAATGAACTCACAAAGATCAAACGGGTAATGCAGAAGTTTATCCCTGATGCCCCGCATGAGATATTATTGGTTCTGGACGGGTCTACGGGTCAAAATGCCTTTATTCAGGCAAAAGAGTTTACGAAGGCTACTGAAATTACAGCACTAGCCATCACCAAACTCGACGGAACTGCCAAAGGTGGCGTAGTGATTGGAATTTCGGATCAGTTTAAGATTCCGGTCAAATACATTGGAGTAGGGGAGAAAATGACTGATTTACAGGTATTTAACAGGAAAGAGTTTGTCGATTCGCTTTTTAAAAAAGCATAAACTTAAATTTTTTTAGCTAAACAAAGCTTCAGATATTTCACACTAATCCAGTTCAAGGCATGTTGATGAATAAGCACTTTGAACAATGAAACGAATGGAGCGAAAGCCGGTGATTGGCTGCATTAATTTTAATACAAGCCTCAAGTAGGGCTTTTTGCTTAGGCCTACCTTAACGCGATGGTAATAATGTAATCCCTCCTTTTCATCTCTTAGGCGCTTTTGAGTTTATTCAACTAGACATGTCTGCTGCTTTGGTGGTTCCGGAAAAGTTTTTAAAGGAAGCAGTTAACATCTGCATGCTGTAGGAGATCAATCTAATTTAAGTTCCTCTTTTTGAGACTCGACCGGTTCATTGCCATTCCAAAGGAGATTCCCTGAGATAACAGATCCACCAAAATCCGAATGGAAAGATTGAAAATAAATCGTGCCGTCATTAGCTTGAGCAATGGCTTCAAGACGTGCATTTTCTATCTTTGGATCATATGGGCTGACAGTTAGTAGTTCAGTGACTGTCACCGAACCCGACTTAGATTCCTTTATGCCAAACACCCTACCGAGATTGTCCCTAGTTTTGTTGCGATGAAATCCCTCAGAGGTAGTGGTGAGAAGCGTGACAGTTTCGCCGTTTGCAGTTTTCACGTCGAAGGTAGACCAATGCGAACCGTTGGTAAGGTTTGCAACTAATTCTTTTTTGTCATAGTCAGGGTCGTTTACGGCTATTACCTGATTTTCTTCACTTAAGGACCGTTCATAGTTTTCCCTGAATTTTTCTCCTTGTCTGGCAGGGAAATAATTATTTAAATTTTCGGAAAATACAATATAGTCTACCCCAGGCTTCGTCTTTCCTGCTTTCAAAATAGGAGTTAAGAAACGTCGTTCATTAAGGTAGTTCCTTTCAACTCTGCAAACCATCTGATCCGGGAATGATTTATCCATATTCCAATAGATATATTTTTCCGTAAACCAGATACCTAGCGTTCGGTATTCTTGGGAACCTGTCCCGATCAGCTGAAACGACTTGCCATGGTCTGTTGATCTTTGTATCATTGCTTGGTTATCTTCATCGCCAGTGCCAAACCAGACATCACCTGTATATGGATCGACTTTAACCAAATGGATATGTCTTGCTGCCTGAGAAATCAACCTCGAATCTTTTCTTAAGGCAGTTTCGGAATGAACAGTAAACGCAGTTTCCCACTTTGGCCTTTTTGAGGCATCAATAACTCCTTTATATAACAAGTGATCTTCGCCTTCTTTTACAGAATATTCTGAGACATAAATGTAAGCTATTTGGTTGTCCTTGTCGTACCAATAATCCATATTGTCCAGCAACCATGCTGGGTGTTTCGTCTTTAGACTGAGTTCCCAAGAGACCAAATCCTCCGAAAAAAACACGCCCTTCTTGCCACGCATAAAGTATCCAAAGGGCGTGGCAATAAATCGCTGTTTAGCCGGCCAGAAAGGTAAATCTGTTACTTTTTCTCCGTTGTCTAAATTGGTTTTGGTTTTGAACAACTTGCGGTTTTTTGAATAATAAATCCACCCGTCTACATTCCCGTGTACAACCATACTTGGTAAGATAAACTGTGTCTTAAGTCTTACTATGGGATAATGAAACTTATATCCGAAGATCACCATCATGGTATTTGTTTCATTGATGACAAGTTTTGATTCATTTGTAGCCCATGGCACCACTGTGTATGTATACGTGCATGATGGGGAATTCGATCCTACTGGAAATGCCTGTATCGTTCCCTGTCCATCGGGAAATTGTCTGTCTTCTGATACAAACGCTACCCCAGATGGGCTTACAGTTATCGCTGAATTATCAGAATACCAGGTAACGTTCTCTTGCTCACATGATAGTTGAAAAGGAACACCTACAGTCAAGGAGATATGGGGATTTCTAGTGGTCTGTAAGGGTACAATAATCCCAAATTTTATCAAAAACATCACTAAAAGTACCAACAAACTAACCCCAACCGTAGAAAATGATACTAACCTAATTTTATTTTTAATATTTCTCATTTAATAAAATATTTATAAAAATGTTCTCTATGTGCAAAAATTTCGCTTCAAAAATCCTTAAAAGCGAATAAATTTCCTAATAAGTATTAAAAAATATTTTTTGAGATTTATATCATTCATGTTGTAACTTTTGATCTCAATCTACATTACCTACTTAAATGAAATCCTTTTTCGAAACTTCCATCTGGCCGCTAAAGAACAAACTATACCGACTGGCTTACCTTTGGGTGAAGGATAGGGAGGTGGCAAGTGACCTGCTGCAGGAGGTGTTTGTAAAAGCATTGAAGCATGATCAGAGGCTTCGGCGGATGGAAAATCCCATGGGTTGGATGGTCCGCTGTTTGAAAAACGAAAGCATGCAGCATCACCGCTTTACCCGAATCTATGAACCTCTGGGAGAACGGGAGCTAATTGTTGACAATGAGGAGGCAGTTGAAACATCAAAAGAAATACATCAGGTATTCAAGTTCCTAGCGGATCTCCCTGAAAAGCAAAGGGATGTCTTCCATCTCAGGGAGGTAGAGGGGCTTACCTATGAGGAAATAGCCGACTACATGGAAATCTCAGTCGATCAGGTAAAGGTCAATCTCCATCGGGCAAGAAAATCACTTCGGAAACACGTAATGACACAACGCAATGAACAATGAACTAGCGGAATTACTGGAGAAATATTGGAATGGCGAAACATCCCTAGAAGAGGAAGCCAAGCTACGAGCGCGGATTAAAAAGTCGCATCCAGATTCGACGCTTGCAGATTTCTTTTCCGGTATCGAGCAGCTAGGGAAGTTGGAACCGACTCTTGTAGCCAAACCAAAAACGAACGCTGTCCGTGCGGTTTCCTTATGGAGGGCCGCTGCGGTATTTATCGGGCTTGCGATGTTTGGTGGCGTAATCAATGCTAAATACCAAAAGAAAGCGCAGGAAGACGCTTACTACCAAGTTATGGAGGCCTTTTCTTTGATTCAGACGAATATGGAAAAAGGAACGTCAGAACTTGAAGTTATTGGTGAACTACGTCATTTGAACAAAGCCCATGAACTATTTAACATAAATGAGTTGAAAGGGCAATGATGAAATTGCATCTGAGGAAAACCTCAGATGGGGGGATGATTATTTAACATGCGAGATTTCGTCCCGATACATCGGGACAAGTTATGAACATTGAGAACAAAAAATTAACAGATGAAAAAGCTAGTGATACTATGGATTATAGTGGCGTTTGCAGGAGCCGCCCATGCGCAAGATGACGCGATCGTCAAGTTCTTCTCCAAGTATATGGAGGATGACCGATTCTCAAGAGTGTTTATAAGCCCAAAAATGATGCAGATGGCCGGTGGCTTCTTAAAATCGGATACAGATATGTCCGACCCAGATGCAAAGGATCTCGGCGATCTGATCAGTAAAGTAAGGGGTATCCGAATTCTCAGTGCGGAGAATGTAAACGGGAAAGGATTCTATGAAGAGGCCATGGGCACCCTTTCCAAAAACCGTTACGAGGACCTTATGGACATTGCAGACAAGGGATCGAATACCAAATTTATGGTGCGGGAAGAAAACGGGCTTATCAAGGAGCTCTTAATGCTATCGGGTACAACGGATAGCTTTACCTTACTTAGCATGTTGGGCAACTTTACCTACCGGGATCTAAATATGCTTGCAGACAAGACGAATATGCCAGGAATGGAGGAATACAACAAAGGGAAAAAGAAAAACAACTAAACTAACCTCAACTATGAAACGATTTATTGTAATTATTCTCCTAAGCATTGCCCTTAGCCCGGCATTTGCCCAAAGTAAAAGTGTAGCAAGTTTGTATGAAAAGTATAAAGGACATCAGGATTTTTTCCACATGGACTTGGGTGGGAATTTCTTGAACCTCGCAAAGTCGTTTAACGTGACATTGGAAGATGGGCAGGGCGAGGCCATTTCTCAGTCTATGGAAAAAATCATTATGTACAAATTACCCGAGAAGGGCGACGCAGCCGGAGCAGCATTTCGTAGTTTGAGAAAAGGCCTTGAGAAGGAGAGATTTGAGGTGTATATGGAAGCTGGCAAATCAAAAAGCGGCGTGGTACTCATGGGTAAAGGTGGTACAAGAATCAAAGACATTGTACTACTGGTACATGATGACGAACAGCAGCTAATGGTTTTTGAAATAACCGGAGATTTTGACCCTAAGGTGGTATCCGAATTCGCTAAATAAATCCTAAGCAACCTACCTGAGTAAGTAAAAAAGGAGAACCTGTAATAAGTTCTCCTTTCCTTTTTTAGCTGCACTGCCCCAATAAGTACCATAGGATAACAAACACCAGTATGGTGGAAAAGCAGCCCCCACCAAGTTTATAAGCCCCGTATCCGGTAATCAGTCCTTTAAATAGATTATTCATAGTTGGTTAATCTTTAGTGTAAAAATGTAAGAGAAATCGTTCATCTTTTAAATAGATATAAAATTATGAAAATATTTTAAATACATAAAATTATATTTAAAACGATTTGTGATTTGTACTTGAAATCCTTCCCAGATTTTGAATACCTAATAACTTTGGTATATTTGGACTGGCCGCTAATAAGCCCCATTATGAACCCCTTCTCACTAAAATCATTCTGCCTCACTTTTGGTGTCTTATTTAGCTGCGTCTCACTAGGCATGGGGCAAGGTCAAGATGCAATCTCGATTATCCGGACAAGACTGGTAGAGGATGCCTTGGTCGCGAATGGCTTTGTGGATCGGATAAAACAGTACATGATCCCGGATCTAAGTGCAGCGGCAGCTTACTATAGTAGCCAACAGCCGGATGGCAGCTGGTCAGATGTAGATTATCTAGATACTGATAATGAATGGGATCCATTAAAAGCTTTGGATAGGACACTGGTCATGGCGTATGCCTATTCGCACCCCAAGGATACGTATTTTAAAAAGAGGGCACTCCTTGCGGCAATAGAAAAATCCCTGAGGTACTGGTATGATGTAAATCCTGTTTGTAAGAATTGGTATAAAAACGATTTGGCCAAACAAATGTACCTAGGCGTCATCGCATTGCTTGTTGAGGAAGAAATTTCTCCGGATCTGATGCGTCGCCTCATTGAAGACCAAACGGACGAACCTAGGATGACTGGATCCAATCGTACGCTGTTCGCCACTTCTGTTTTTTACAGAGGTGTCCTTGAGAGGAATCCGGAGCGCATTTCGGCAGGTGTTCAGGGTGTTCTGGATCAGGTCGGAATTAATGAAATGGAGGGAATTCAGCAGGATTTCAGTTTTCATCAACACGGTCCTTATCTATACAACGGGAGTTATGGTAACAATTTTCTTCGGGAAACTATTTGGATGGCGGCGATGGTACAGGGCACTCCCTTCGCTTTCAAAGAGGAAGAACTGGCTGTCCTGAGAAATTACTTTTTGAATGGAACCCGATGGATGACCTATAAAGGATTGCTTGATTATAATGTCCGGGGACGTCAAGTGGGACGCCCAAGCGGGTTTGATCAGCGTGCGGAAATTCTTTTGCCCCAACTAGAGTATTTTTTAAAAGCAGATCCGGAATACCGAAACGAATATGCCATCTCCTTGGAAAAGATCGTTCGAAAGCAGCCTCAGATTGAAGGAGGACACAAGCATTTCTGGAGGTCGGATTATACAGCGCATCACCGGGGCGACTATTTTACCTCGTTGAGAATGTGCTCTGAGCGGACTATTGGCGTGGAAACGGATGTGAATTCGGAGAATCTATTGGGGTACTACCTGCCTTACGGACTCACCTATATCTATAGGAACGGGGATGAGTATGAAAATATTTTTCCCGTTTGGGACTGGGCCAAATTACCTGGAGTCACATCACCCGCTGAACTCTATCCGATAAAGAAAGGCGCATTTACCCAACAGACCCAATTCGTAGGCGGCGTCAGCGACGGTCACTTTGGAGTTTCCGCAATGGACCTGAACGTCAATGATCTTACCGGGAAAAAAGCATGGTTTTGGTGGGATCAAGAGTGGGTAGCGCTAGGTGCCGACATTGCCTCTACAAAAGAAGAAGATCTTATTCAGACGGGAGTTAATCAAGCAAAATTGAAGGGCGAAATCGTTGTAGATGGGAAAGTGCATTCAGCAGAAACAATCGGATCAAAAGATCCTACTTGGGTTTGGCATGACAGCATAGGCTACTACTTTCCCGGTACATCACCTAATGTCCATGTCTCAGGAAAGGAACAAACAGGCCAAATGCATCGTATTTATGGACTAGGTGAAAATACTCACCATAGCATGGATGTCTTTTCGCTTTGGCTGTCACATGGATCAAAGCCAGAGAACGCAACCTATGCTTACGCGGTTATCCCTGGAATATCTGCGCAAACGATGGAAGCGTACGCAAAGGATTCTCCGTTCGATATTCTGGAAAATAACGGCCAAGTGCAAGCGGTAAGGCATAGAAGACTGAACGTGACGGGTGTGGTTTTTTATGAGCCGGTACCTTTTCGGCTCCGAGATTCCCTCATCATTAAACCAAATCTCCCATGTACCATGCTCATCAATCAGGGCACAGGTACGGTTAGCATCAGTGATCCGACGGCAACACAGGTAAATTTGGAAATAACCGTTACGCACCCAAATGGAATCAACGAGCCGTTCTTGGTAAATCTTCCTGCCGGATTGGATGCTGGAAAAAGTGTTGCTGTTTCCATTTACTGACGTTTAACGTTTTTTAAGTAGTGTAATAGAGGGTTCTACTGTAGTTTTATCACATGAAGTATGTGACATTCAACTACATCTGGCTGGGGATACTTGCTGCATGTTCCCAGCCAAACAATAACTCTAACAGCTCTGATAGTTTCGAGTTAACTGTGGTAGACTCCATTCAAGTGGACTACCTGGGAAATCTTTTTGTAATGGACTATGATTCGACTTCGGGACTTTATCTCAGTAGAAACAACGGCACGGAGGAGATTGTCCTGTTCGATGATGCGGGAACAATTAGGGAAAATTTTACCTTCCAAAAAGACGGGCCGGATGCAGTGTTCTCAGCAAATGGTTTTCTTGTAGCGCTTTCAGAGGGACAGATCATTACTATGGATCACCAAAAGGGTATTATGTTTTTCAACCGAAATGGTGCCTTTCATAAACGGATTCCAGTACCAGGAGAACATTTTTTTGTTGCTGGAGCGAGTTTACCCTATCATCCATTAGGTGACAAACTTGCCTACGCACGACCGGAACGTGGTGGAATCGATTGGGAAAATCCAGCCGATATTTTTAAGGGAATATATTCAAGCCCATTGATGGAAGTATTGGATACAATTTCTGGTACTGTCGAGCGAACAATGGCATTTCCTCCCAATACCGTTTACGAAGATGGGAATTACTACCACTTGACATTTCCGATAATTGTGAAAAATGGAAATGAATGGATCCTGTCATTGATGGCTGAACGAAAATACCACATCTATCTCGAAAATGGAAATGAACTGGAATACAGTAGAACAGTGAGTTTGGAACTGAATGATGCCGTTGATATCAAGGGTGCACCAAATGTTGATCAGATGTATGAGGCAAACCAATTCAACATCTTTGGTCGGTTCCATGAAATATACACGCATGACGGGTTGATCTTCGTGGTTTATTCCAAGGGTGTCAAAGAAGAAATAGCCATGCAATTTAATCCCGAGAATAGGGATGAGTGGGCTTCATTTGTTCAGGGAATCCCACTCTATCTTGCTGCATTTGACCGTGATCACCAGCTACTCTGCAAAGACCTTCCCCTTCCTGCCGGGATAGATTTAACACCGGTTATGAACAATCAGGGAGAAATTTTGGCGATAAAAAACCAGGAATATTGGGGGGTGGAAGAAGATTTTGTTACAGTATTCAAAATGAAGTTTGCCCAATGAAGGTAGAGCAAAAAAGCATAGCGGAACCAACCCCTAAAATTAATTTTTAATAATTACTCCCAATACCCAAAATACCTTCCCATCCAATAAGCTACCAGAAAATAGGTGCCGCTGTCCTCGGTTTGCCCACCGTCTCCCACATCCATCAGTTTTGGGTTGGTATTCCACCGGGAGATGTTTCCCTCCGGACTTGGAATGGCTTTGTCTGCCTGATCCTTAAGGGTGCGATGGGGTAGAAAGTCCCTTCGAAGATCCCATCGGTGGCTGTTTTCCATTTTCCAGTTGATCAAGTCTATTGGGAACTGCTGAATTTCTTCCAGGGCGATATCCAAGTCGCAGTCCTTTTCCAAAAGCGCACTGGCGAAAATATTCCAAATAGGCATACGGTTTGAGCGCACGGCCTCCCAGGTTCTGTTAAGACTTGTCGCAAAAACGTCCCTGTCGGGGTCATTTTTTGGTAAATAGGAAAGTAGATTATAGTAAGGTAGGAAGTTTAAAATATCATCGGAATGGCTGATATCAAAAGGGCTCGTTATCTTGGCGTATCGGGCATTTTCCAAATAGCCATGCTCATTCACTAAATGTTGATATGCTTCTTCAAATTTGGTATTTTTTGTCAAATAAGCTGCCGTTTTCAGGAATGATAGTATCTGTAGAGAATTTAACCCACGCTCAAACTTCCAGTTCGCAGCGTTGTTGAGAGAATCCGGATGCCAAATGCCCCAGCGTGTGGGAAGGCCGTCAAAATCTATCAGGTGATACTTGTTGTCTATAATATTGGTGACAATCCGGTCGATATGGTTTACAACCGCTGCTTTTTCTGAATTGTCAGCCACCAAATCGTGATAGAGAGAGAGCGAATAAACATGTCCGGTAATCTCGTCAGAGCTTGTGTCATCCAGCCATTGCCACTCGCCATCTGGAGACGGATGCCATACTTTTGGATGGGGTGAACGTGAGGGCGTTACGGTATCTGAAGACCTGGCAAATGACCTGGCAGGCAATCCGGAAACTCCGGTTACGCTTTCTAACCTTGCCAATGCCTGATAAGTCTGGGTTGCTTTTTGCCGTGCATCCTCGCTTTTGGTGACGGCGTATCGGTAACTCTGGGCAATTAGATAACAGGCTGTCCACAACCCATCGTTATCTTCATTATCCATATAGCTGGTCAATATGTCCCCTGGGATAGATAATTTCGACCGGTTTACTAGGCCCAAGCGAGTATGCCGTTTCTCGATTATCGTTTCAATGTACTCCGCCTTACTTTCCAGCGACATTTCTTTCCGGCTGATTTCTGAGATTCCTTCTGGAGTTCCTATCCAGATCTTGTTGGAGCCCAGTGGCAATAGTGCAGTTACTTTGTCATCTGGCAGCCATCTCTTTCCCGCAAAATACTGCCATTTATTATTCTCAAATAAGAGGGCTCCCTTCTCGGTGCCCATCCTCTTAGTAGCTCCATCTATTTTGATCGCGGTTACAGGACCAAAGGGCAGTCCGTCATTTCCTCTCGAAACCCAGTGATCTCCGTTTTCCGCAATCCGTCCGACAGCCCATTGGGAACTAAAATATATGTCTTTTCCATCATTTACAGGCTGCAACGCATAGTACCTTCCTTCATGACCAACAGCCATTAGATGTTCGTCCAGATTTATCCATAAGGTGCCTTCTTTAATCCAGAGGCCCGAGAAAGTTGCTATCCAGAGATTTCCGCTGGCGTCCCTTGCGATATCGTTGACTACCATGGAGTTAGCAAATGCTGCTTTTTCCCAACTTCCCGTCCAAGTATATAATCCTTCGCTGGTTCCAACATGAAGTGTATTTACATCTTCCCAAAGCATACTTCGAACCGCATCTCCTTCGGAGAGAAATGGATTAGGGATTGTCGTTCCCTCAATAGTTTGTATCCCTTCGGAAGATGCAATCCATATTTGATTATTCAAGTCTAGCACACTGCAGGTAATGCCGGTAATTAAAAGCTTTGTGCTCCATTTCTCATTGTGATATCTAAAAATGCCATTTGACGTGATTATATCAATGGTGTCACTGCTTGCCACCAGGTCGATAATATTTTTTTCGGCTTCAATTGGCAGCTGAATGTCGCGTTTGATAGTTTGCTGAAATGTGCTGGGCGATATGTTGGTTTGGCCTTTGATAGACCCAACGAACAAGAAAAGTGTAAGCGAAATGATTAGATGGGATCGCATGTAGGCTGATTTTTTGGAAATATACGTAATGAGTATACTTTTCTATAATCATTTAGGCTATTGGAAGCGGAATGGAATTTTTTGGAAATAAAAAAAGCGCCGATTCCCATCGGCGCTGCAATAAAAATGATGCAAGGAGTAAAAAATATTTGCTGTATTACTGATTCAAAAGTACGGCGTTTTTTTGCTTTGGTCACGGACTTACCCGTTAAGCTTGTTTTATTTAAAATCGGGATTAGTGGCTGATGCGTAATATTCCAGTAACATCGCGCAACTATCGGCGGCATAGTTATCTGTTCAGGTATTTTTTCGTACTTTTGCACCAAATTAGAATCCATTGAAAGCGAGAACCTTAAAAAAAGACAAAGTCAATATCATCACCATGGGATGTTCCAAAAATCTCGTGGATTCCGAGGTCCTGCTAAGTCAGCTGCGGGGAAACGGAATTGATGCCCATCATGAGTATAAAGGAAAAGACAACAATATAGTCATTATCAATACCTGCGGCTTTATCGATAATGCCAAGCAGGAATCCATCAATACCATACTTGAATATGCCGATGCCAAGGATAAGGGCCTTGTTGACAAAGTATATGTGACAGGTTGCCTCTCCCAGCGCTACAAGGACGATTTGGAAGTTGAGATTCCGCAGGTGGATGCTTTCTTCGGAACAAGAGAGCTTCCCGCCCTCCTCAAAAAATTCAAGGCGGACTACAAGCATGAACTGGTAGGTGAACGGCTTTTGAGTCATGCATCGCACTATGCCTATATGAAGATTTCTGAAGGTTGTGACCGTCCCTGTTCTTTTTGCGCCATACCCCTTATGCGTGGAAGCCACCAATCCAGGCCCATAGAGGAGTTGGTCAAGGAAGCCCGGCACAAGGCATCCCAAGGGACAAAAGAACTGCTTCTCATCGCCCAAGATTTAACGTATTATGGATTGGATTTGTATAAGAAAAGGCAGCTTCCTGACCTTCTGCGAGCCCTCTCAGATGTGGAAGGAATAGATTGGATAAGGCTTCACTACGCTTACCCTACCGGGTTTCCCATGGAAGTAATAGACGTGATGGCCGAACGCAATAACATCTGCAATTACCTCGATATTCCTCTACAACACGGATCTTCGGATGTATTGAAGATAATGCGGAGGGGCACAAGCAGGGAAAAGCAGGAAGAATTGATTTATCGCATTCGCGAAAAAATACCAGGTATCGCCATACGAACAACATTGATTGCTGGGCATCCCGGGGAAAATGAACCGGAATTCCAAGAGATGATGGACTTCGTGGAGCGTATGCGCTTCGAACGGTTGGGTGTGTTTACCTATTCCCATGAAGAGGATACGCATGCCCACCAGCTAGAAGACCATGTGCCTGCCGAGGTGAAGCAGGATCGGGCCAACCAATTGATGGCGCTTCAGGAGCAGATTTCCTTTGAACTGAATCAGGAACGAATTGGGAAAACCTATAAGGTTCTAGTTGACAAGAAAGAAAGTGGACATTTTGTTGGGCGCACCGAATTTGACTCGGTGGAGGTCGACAATGAGGTCCTTATTGACGCGAAACGGTTTTTTTGCCGGGTGGGTGATTTTGTGCAGGTGAAAATCACAGACGCCACGGAATTCGACCTCTATGGGGAGGTCGTTTCGTGACCTAGAATGCAAGGATAAAGTAAACCATAAACGTAAAAAGTCCGGGAATAGTAATCCCAGACTTTTTCTTTTAACCGACACCAAGTACTTTTAGGTAACAAAAACCTAACATTTTCCCGATGAAACTAATTGAGGTAACTTCCGAAGCCCAGGAAAAAGAATTTTTGCAGATGGCTGTAAGGCTCTATCAGGGAGAGAAAAACTGGATCAGACCGTTGGACGCGGATATTGAAAGCGTATTTGATCCGGGCAGAAACAAACTGTACAAATCCGGTGGGAAGGCTATTCGTTGGTTGTTGGTGGACGAGACAGGGAAAACCATTGGTAGAAATGCCGCGTTCGTCAATCCGAAGTGGAAGGAAAAACAACCTACGGGAGGAATGGGGTTTTTTGAATGCATTCAAAACAAAGCGGCTGCCTTTTTGCTTATGGATGCTGCCAAGGATTGGCTTCAGGCCCATGGAATGGAGGCTATGGACGGCCCGGTCAATTTTGGAGAGCGGGACAAATGGTGGGGTTTGCTGGTGGAGGGGTTTTCTCCCCCTAATTACAATATGCCATGGAACTTTCCCTACTACCAGGAATTTTTTGAAGCGTATGGATTTCAGCTGTATTTCAAGCAGTATACGTACATGCGCTCGGTCCGGGGGGCAGGGTTTGATCCAAAGATGATAGAGCGGTCCAAGGCAATTTTGGCAAATAAAGACTTTGATTTTCGATACCTTAAGGGAAACGAATTATGGGAGAAATTTCCCGAGTTTTTCATGACTGTGTACAACAAAGCATGGGCGAGGCACATGGGGAAAAGTGTAACCGAGCGGGAGGCCAAACTCATGCTCGCCAAGATGAAACCTATCATCGATCCCTATTTGATTTACTTCGGTTTTTATAAAGGGGAGCCCATCTCCTTTTTCATAAATATTCCTGAGATCAACCAGATTTTTCAACATGTCAATGGAAAGTTGGATTTGCTTGGAAAAGTGAAGTTTTTATGGAACAAGACGTTTAACCCTCCGGATAAGATGCTGGGGTTGGTCTTTGGAGTGGTGCCTGATTTTCAGGGTAAAGGGGTGGAGAGCGCCATGATCCTCTCATACCGGGAGTTTTTGGACATTAAAAAACTAAAGTACGACACCATAGAGATGAACTGGATAGGGGACTTCAATCCGAAAATGATGCGTGTATGCGAACAGCTAATGGCCACAATTTACAAAACACACCACACGTATAGGTACCTTTTTGACCAGGAGAAGCCCTTTGAGCGGCATCCGATATTTACTTGATTTCCATTCGACAGGGCGCTCCATCCCATGGCAAGCGTTTGTAAAAGGGGATTAGGCACGCTTGCCCGTCCCAGATGGATCATGTTTGGTATAGTAGGGAATGTCAGATTTTGGGTTCCTTTCCCATTACCAGTTTTAGAACACCACCGCTTACGATATCTCCGTGCCGTATGCCAAATCCCGGAACTGCGGTTCCATTTAGTTGTTTCTCATGGATGTAATAGGATTCCGGGCCGTTGTTTTCGGCCTCAATGATAAAGTTTTCGCCGGGGTAGTAGTTGGGGTTTAACTTAATAATGGCCTTATCAAAGATGGGACTACCGAGTTCATACAGGGGATTTTCTTCTGTGCCTGCGTTCATCTGAAAAAGTCCCAGTTTCATCATGACAGATAGCGATCCCATCAATCCCTGATCCTCGTCGCCGTTGAAACCAAGTTGGGGTGTTAGCGCGCTAAAGGCCCTGTTTATTACTTTTTTGGACCAGTACTGTGTAAGGTCCGGCCTGTCCAGATAGTTAAAGATAAATGCAGCCTGCATGGAGGGCTGATTCCCGTAGTTTATTGGAATTCGACGGTATTCCGGGTGGGTTTCCACGGCATGCGAGGTTCCTGATGTAAATCCCAGGCTTTCTGATTCCTCAAATTGACGGTTCAGCTTTTCGACAGCCTTTTCTTTGCCGCCCATCAATTCTGCCAATCCGGGAAGATCGTGGGGGACGAACCAGGTGAACTGGGCTCCATTGGCTTCCACATATCCCTTTCCATAATCGTAGGGATCGAAAGGCGTCAACCAATTTCCATTGGAATCTTTGGGCCGGATCCAGGTAGTTTCAGGGTCATAGAGATTTTTATAATTGGAAGATCGCTTGAGGAAATAATCCGCATCCGCGGTTTTTCCGAGACTTTTTGCCAGCTGTGCTAGTGTCCAGTCCTGATAGCTGTATTCCAGTGTCTGTCCGGCACCCTGTTCGTGACCGCCAAAGCGACCTCTGGGATTCGGATAAGGCACATAGCCCATAGCTATATAATCTTCTACGTTTCCTCCCAATCCCGTATTATGCTCATATCCGGATTTGCTCATCATTCCCCCAGGCATGTGGTTTTTTTTGAGTCCTTCGTAAGCCAGGTTAATGTCAAAGCCCCGCATGCCTTTTTGATAAGCTGAAACAAAAAACGGCGTGGAGGAAGCTCCGGTCATCACATAGGTGTAATTCCCTCCAGAAGGTCCTCTAGGTATCAGCCCTCCGTCTTTATAATACTGTAAAAAACTGTTGGCAAACTCCTCCATAATTTCTGGATATACCAGCCCCCAGAGTACGCTAATGGTCCATTGGGCTCCCCAGAAGGAGTCTGAATTGAAGTGCCGAAACTGTGGGGTTCCATCCGCATTCAGAGGAAGCTGGCCAATACGGAACTGCTCGCCTGTATTATCAGGATAGGCTCCGTTTACATCAGAGATTGTTCTTCTTCCCTGCAGTGCTTTCCACAGGTCAGTATAGAATCTGCGTTGTTGTTCTTCGGTGGCGCCTTCTACTTCTATCCTTCCCAGGTACTCATTCCATACAGCCTGAGTTTCCGCAACCGTAGCTTCGAAATCCCACCCCGGTAGTTCCGTTTGCATGTTTAGTGCGGCATTTTCGGCGCTCGTATACGAAATGGCAACTTTCATTAATACAGGCTTGGACAAATTGCTGCCGAGGGAGAGGATTTTGTTTGGTTCTCCCTCTAGGGTATAAATGGAATCAATGTCATGATCCAACTCAACGTGAAAATAAACAGTGAGAGGCTTCGGCCGACGCGAGGTGGGGCTATTGGTAACCCGTCCGCGCAATACCCGGCTTCCGGTTTGAGTTAATTCCCCATTGACCATTTCTGATGGACCCAACATACCAGCTAAATTAAATAGTATGCCAGCCGCTTTCTCCTCTGGGAAGGTATAACGATGCATCCCGACCCTATGGGTAGCGGTGAGTTCCGCATCTACTCCAAATCGGGTGAGGTATACCTGATGGTACCCAGGCTCTACCGTTTCGCCTTCATGGCTGAAGTGGGAATAATAGTCGTTTAGGTGTGCTGTTGCTGAATCTTCAACTATAAGGGGCATTACAGACACGCCGGACATCTGCCATGCGTGAATATGGCTGAACCCCTTAATGGTATCTGTGTCATAGCGATAACCCGTACCCCAAGCTCCTTCTATCTGATTGTCCGGGCTCAAGTTGACCATTCCGAAAGGCCGTGTTGCGGAACTGAAGAAAAACCACCGCGAATTAGCAGCATCTAAGAGCGGATAGACCAGTTCCACCGGTCTGAATGCCGTTTCTGTGGGTTCCAGTGGTTGTTTACAGGCTTGAATGTAAAGGGTAAGGCCAATTAGAAAGCAAAGCGGGTACTTCATCAGAAGAAGAGGGTAAAAGATGTAAACCTTATTTTTCGGCAAGCGCCAACTGCCAGTTCCAACTGTCCCGCAGGGCGTCTTCGAGAGAATAGTTGGGTTTCCAGCCCAATTTTTCTTCTATTTTTTGGGTATCAGCCCAGACCTTCACCACATCACCGGGTCTCCGCGGGCCTATGTGGTAGTTTAGGGGCTTGCCGCTAACTTTTTCGAAGGCTTGGATGACTTCTAGGACGGTGTTTCCGTTTCCGGTTCCTACATTAAACAGGTCATAATACGTTTCCGGCTTGTCCTGAAGGTAGTCGATTGACTTTACGTGGGCGTCTGCGAGGTCCATTACGTGAATGTAATCCCGGATACAAGTTCCGTCGGGCGTGTCATAATCGTTGCCATGGACGGTAAGTTTTTCCCTCAGTCCAATGCCGGTCTGTGTCACAAAAGGAACCAGATTCGCGGGTACACCCAGCGGTAATTCGCCGATCAAGGAGCTTTCATGGGCACCAATTGGGTTGAAATACCGAAGAGATATGATTCGAATCGATGCACCACTCTTCACTACGTCGATCAAAATGTCTTCACATATTTTTTTTGTGTTGCCATAGGGGCTTTCCGCCACTTTACGTGGAGTTGTCTCCTTTACCGGAAGCTCGTCGGGCTGTCCGTATACGGTACATGAGGAGGAAAACACTAAATCTTTAACGCCAAACTCCTCCATAGTTTCTAGCAGAACCACAAGAGAACCTACGTTATTTTTATAGTACTTCAATGGGAATGCGGTGCTTTCACCCACAGCCTTATTAGCGGCAAAGTGGATAACGCCGGTAAGTTCATGATCACTGAAGATCTGCTGCATGAGCTTTTTGTCATTACAATCCCCCTCATAACAAGGAAGGTCCGTACCTAAAATCTGCTGAAGTCCATTTAACGCGGACTTGTTTGAATTCGAAAAATCATCGATGATGATGGGTTGATAGCCTGCATTTACCAGAGCTACGGCGGTGTGGGAACCTATATATCCGGCACCACCAGTTATTAAAATCTTATCCATGGCCAAATATACACCAATCGACCTTTCAAATAAAAAATGTAGTAAAAAATTACGGAAACTGCCAATGGACAGGGCATAAACGCGGTCACAGGTGTTTACTTTGGTAAATCACCATTCATAAATTTTTCTTTTACAAAAGAATCGCTACTTTTGCAACACGAAAGGGGGTGTACCATATGATAGTTGTAAACGTAAAAGAAAACGAATCCATAGAAAAAGCTTTAAAACGCTTTAAGAAGAAGTTTGACAAGACTGGTGTAATTAGGGAACTGAGAGCAAGACAGGCGTTTGAAAAGCCTTCTATAACCCGTAGAACAGAGGTTATCAAAGCAGCATACAAACAAAGAATGCAGGAACAGGAAAGTAAGTAAGCTTATTTTTCATTCTCATAAATAAAATTAGCATATTGGTGATTCAATTCACCGGTATGCTTTTTTCGTTTATTGCCTATTTGGAACATGAAAAGCGGGCCAGCCCGCACACTGTTCTGGCCTACAAAAAAGATCTTGAACAATTTCAGGATTTCCTCCTAAGATCCTTCGATTTGGAGGACCTAGCGGCTGCGGGACATGCCGAAGTGAGGGCATGGATGATCGATTTGATCGAACAAAAGCTCACAGCTACTACGGTAAACCGAAAAATGGCCACAATTAGGTCATATTATAAATTTTTACTAAGGTCGGGCGAGGTCGACAAAAATCCGACATTTAAGTTAAGATCCCTCAAAAAGGGACGTTCCCTGCCGGAGTTTATCCAACGGGATGAAATCCAGACTGTACTAGAAGAAATGAACTATTCCGCCGGATTTCCGGGGCAGCGTGACCGTATAGTCATGGAGTTTTTATACTTGACAGGAGTTCGCCTTTCCGAGTTGTTATCCATTAAGTGGCAAGATATAAACCTCTACAAAGATGAAGTTTCAGTCTTAGGTAAACGGAAGAAGTACAGAATTATTCCGCTGACAAGATCCCTAAAAACAAATTTAATTTCATATCGGAAAGAATTCGAGGAAAGATTTTCAAAAGTCGAAGAAAGTGACTACTTTATCGTTAGAAATAGCAAAGAGCAAGCGTATCCTATGATGATTTACCGGATTGTAAGAGAGCATCTTGATCTTTATGTACAGGCGACTAAGAGAAGTCCCCATCTGTTGCGGCACACTTTTGCGACCCATCTTTTGAACAAGGGGGCCGACCTTAATGCCGTCAAAGATCTGTTGGGGCATAGCAGCTTGGCTGCAACCCAGGTATATACCCACAATTCCATCGAGAAACTTAAGGCTGTGTTTGAACAGGCACATCCTAAAGCCTAAATAAAAGTATAACTTTTAACCGTTTATTATTATGAAGTTACAAATGCATTCCATTCACTTTGACGCTGATCAAAAGCTCATCAATTTTATCCAGAAGAAAGCGGATAAGTTGGATACCTATTATGATCAGATTATCGACGGAGAGGTTTTTATGCGGTTGGATAAAAACGACAAAAGTGAAAATAAGATCGTTGAGGTCAAGCTCAATGTCCCGGGTAAGCAGCTTTTTGCAAAAAATCGGAGCGACTCGTTCGAAGCAGCAGCGGACGAAGCAATTGAAGGGTTGAGGCGACAGATAAAAAAGCATAAGGAGAAACTGGTGTTAGCCAAACAATAATGTAAAACCTAATAAAAAAAACCGCCGAAGAGGCGGTTTTTTTGTTTTAAGGGATATCAGACTGCTGTTCTATCAGGAGGTATCTCTTGCTCAAATCCTTCTTTTTGATGTGGCTATCTCCCACCCAGATCCCCTTCATGATTTCGGTAAAATATTTGGCATCCCAATTTGACGAAGCTATCTCAACTGTTTCAGAGTCAACAGGTACTCCGTCAAATGAACCATCTGCCCGAATCAGATAAGGATACCTATTAGCTGTAGCATCAACGTTGTCCAGATTCACTACTTCATAGTCCGTCCCTAACCCGATCCGGATTTTGCTGCTGTGATGCGGATTACCAACAAATCCGAAGCGGGTACCCTTGGGGATGTTCTTTTCCGAAACCAACTGTCTGATTTGGATGCCTTGATGCGGTATGGATAGCGGATGTGAGATAAGTGTGCCGCAGAGAAAAACAAGCATCATCGCTATACTCACATGGTGATAATGCAATCTCTTTTTACGAATGTCAACGAAAAGGAATACGACAATCGCAGCACCCCAAATCCATGGCAAGATCAACGAGGGAGGGCTCTTTAGACCAACATTCCAATACACAGCGACTGCCAGAATGATTGTATTCAATATCACTAGAAAACTTGTCCACCCTGTCAGCATTTTTTTGTTGTCCCGGTTGCCCTGGACTATCATCCAAGCCACCCCTATTGCCACTACTGGAAGGACGGGCAAAAGGTACCTGTCATAGAATTTCGAGACCAACGACGTCATCAAAATAATCGCCACAAGCCACACCAGAATAAACCCGAAAAACGGCTTATTTTCCTCTCTGATAGCTGCCAGGGAGATGGTTAATTTTTTACCAACGAAAAAAAGCCATGGCAAAAACAGGGCTGCCATTAACCCTACGGCCATCAAAAAGTAGGATAGAAGCTTCACGACTCGGTTACCCACACGCATGCCAACCTGATCCTCTAAAAACGAATCCAGGTACACCGGGCCGAATTTTACATACATGACGATAAACCAGGAAAGGGCAATTCCTGTTGCTAAGAGCAAAGCAGGCCAGTACAATAGGGTGCGCCAAGTAATTTTTTGCCATGGATTAATCAGTAAATATGTCAGCGTCAAAAATGCCAATGCTGCGGCTGGCAGCCCCTTTACTTCAAACGCCAACCCAAAGCCTAGGTAAAGCATCCACAAGTACCTTTTTGGCACCCCATTTCCAAACTTCAAGATGGCCGTAGTTCCCCACGCGCTTAGCGTCAAAAACAAAACCAATAGGATGTCAGGAATGGATCTAGAACTCGAGAAGATCACCAGTGGTTGGGCTGCAACGATCCATGCGGCCAGTGATGCGACCGATTTATTTCCGCTGGCGAGTTTTCCAATGGCATAGACAAGACCAATCAACGCACTGCCGGCAACCAGAAAGAATATGCGGGAGGAAAACGCTGAAATCCCAAAAAGTTTGAAGCCAGCTAGGACAGCCCAATAAGTAATAATTGGTTTTTTGAATCGGAGCTCTCCATTGCCTAAGTAGGTGGTGAAATAATCCCCGTTGGTCATCATACGCATGGCAGCATCGGTGTAATACATTTCGTCCGGATAATGAAAATGAAAATCCAGCGAAAAAGGACCAATTAAAACCAAAAAGGCACAAATGGTGACCCAAGGTGAAAGATGCCACTGAGAAGGAGAAACGGAAACAGCGTTGGACATGCTTGTGTGGATCAGACGATCGGAAGTTCGCCGTAAAAATAAGCAAATTGGTTGGAGTTGGATTTTTTGAATTGATCTAAATTATGATTGGCTGTACAGCGTTGATTTCTGACTTGTTTTTTCAAAGTCTGAAGGTGATTTTTTGATACGGTGAGCTGATAAAATAAAGGGACTTTTTAATTTCTGATTTGCCGGCATTTTTAAGAATGGGTTGTGTGGAAAGCGGAAAAAAGAAATTCAGATAGCCTTGACTTATTCTTCTATTCCGTACCTTTGGCAAAAGATATCCTTCGGAATTAACACTTACTGACATTGAAAATAATTATCATAAACGGCCCTAATCTAAACCTTTTAGGGAAGAGAGAACCTGAAATTTACGGAAGTAGAACCTTTGAAGATTTTTTTGAAACACTTGTCGGCAAATACCAAAACCTATCACTGGAATACTATCAAAACAATGTCGAGGGAGAGTTGGTTAATAAGATTCATGAGGTGGGGTTTTCTTACGATGGTATTCTCCTGAACGCTGGAGCATATACTCATACCTCCGTGGCAATTTCGGATGCCATCGCAGGCGTAAAAACACCAGTGGTTGAGGTTCATATTTCGAATATCTACAAGAGGGAGGAATTCCGTCACAAAAGCATCATCTCCAAAGAATGTATCGGCATGATCGCCGGATTAGGCCTGGACGGATACGATTTAGGCCTTCAGTATTTTATTCTAAAAAACAAGTAAGCGATTTCATGGCGAAAATCACATTTGCTCCCGGACCTTCCAAAGTCTATGATGCCGTTCCAGCCTATTTTCAAGATGCCTATACGCAAGGTATACTGAGTGCAAATCATAGAAGTGGCCAGTTTATGGACATCTATCGGGACACAGAGCGGCTTTTTAAAGAAAAGCTGGCTGTACCTGAAGACTACAGGTTACTGTTTACCTCCAGTGCTACTGAAAACTGGGAAATCATCACCCAATCTCTGGTGACACATTCCTCGTACCATATCTACTCAGGTTCATTTGGCAAAAAGTGGTTTGGATTTGCCCAGCATATCAATCCTGCCGCCCAGGCAATGGTACTGGATAAAAACCGCGAAATCGATGTAGATAGCCTGAATATCCCGACTGATGCGGATGTGCTTGCCATCACCCAAAACGAAACATCAAATGCGACGCAGGTAAAAAACAGTGTCCTGGAATCACTTGTGTCGGCTTATCCGGACAAGATGCTTGCCGTCGACACCACTTCTTCCATGGCTGGAATCTATTTGGATTTTTCACTTGCGGATATTTGGTATGCCTCCGTTCAGAAATGTTTTGGCTTACCTGCCGGTCTTGGCGTTTTGCTTTTGTCTTCTAAGGCGGTGGAAAAGGTCGCAACTATAGGTGAGCATGGAAAGTACAATAGCCTTAGTTTTATGCTGGAGAACGCGGATAATTACCAGACCCACTATACCCCGAATGTGTTGGGGATTTATTTTTTGAAACGGGTATTGGAAGATATGCCCTCCATCAAGCATGTTCATGAAAAAACAGAATCCCGTATGCAGGAGCTAGAGCGGCTTGTTTCAGCATCCGCTTCGCTGGATTTTTTGGTTTCAAATGAAGCATGCCGTAGCCGTACGGTACTAGGTGTATCGGGAACAGAGGGCTTTATTAAAGAAATAAAAAAAGCCGCTGACGATCAAGGCATGACTTTGGGGGGCGGATACGGACCGTTGAAGCCCACAAGTTTCCGGATCGCTAATTTCCCGGCGATTACTGACGCAGAGTTTGATCGTTTGGTTTCGTTTTTGAAATCCTACTAGCATTTCCAATTCGTTTCCGCATCGGAAGCATTTTCCGGGCTTTTCTAGTTAATTTTGCGGCATGGTGCTAGAGACGTTTGATTTTCGGGAAATTCTATCCGTGACATTGATCCTGTTTTCGGTGATCGATATTCTGGGATCCATTCCCATTATCATCAACCTGCGAAAAAAAGTAGGGCATATTCAATCCGAGAAGGCGACCATTGCCGCGGGTGTTCTGATGGTGCTATTTTTGCTACTTGGTAAGTCGATTCTCAACCTATTCGGGATTGGGGTTGAGGACTTCGCCATTGCCGGAGCGCTTATCATCTTTGCACTCGGTGCAGAGATGATTTTGGGGATAGAGATTTTCAAGCCAGATCCGGACGCCAGCTCTACAAGTACCTCCATTGTACCCATCGCATTTCCGCTGATTGCGGGCGCTGGCACGCTTACGACGATTCTTACCCTTAAGTCCGAATACGCGCAGGTAAACATCGGCGTGGGAATAGTATTGAACCTAGTCGTTATTTACATTGTGCTAAAAAGTACTAATTGGCTGGAGAGGAAGTTGGGGCAGACGGGCCTCGATGTACTCAGAAGGATTTTCGGGATTATTTTGCTTTCCATTGCGATCAAAATTTTCAAATCGAACGTTTTTAGTGTGTAGGACTAGGCATCCGGCCAGGTGGTCGGAGGAGTCAATGAATTCGTCTGATTTTGTTTAATTTTACTACATGATTACAATCTACACGGATGGGGCAGCCAAGGGAAACCCCGGAAACGGCGGCTATGGAACTGTTTTATTATTCAAAGGGCTTCGAAAGGAACTTTCGGAGGGATTTCGCCTCACCACCAATAATCGCATGGAGCTTTTGGCGGTGATCAAAGGACTGGAAGCATTGAAGGTGTCAGGAATTCCAGTCGCCATCTACTCCGACAGCAAGTACGTTGTCGACGCAGTTCAGAAAGGGTGGATATGGAGTTGGCAAAAATCGGGATTCAAGGGCAAGAAAAACGTAGATCTATGGAAGAGGTACATCCCCCTGCACCTAACCTATAAGCCGACTTTTCACTGGGTGAAAGGGCATGCAGGAAACAGGGAAAACGAAAGATGCGATCAGTTGGCGGTAGCCGCAGCAGAAAAGCCGATGCTTCCGGCAGACATTGGCTACGAGCAAGGAAAGGCCGGGGACGGGTTGTTCTAAATTATGGGGAATTCCTATTTTCAATTTAAGCAATTCAGGATCGAACAAGACCAATGTGCGATGAAAGTAAGCACCGACGCGGTCGTACTTGGTGCGGTCTCGGGTGAAAAGACCCCCAAAACCATTCTTGATATCGGCACGGGCACAGGGGTTATCGCCCTTATTCTTGCCCAACGGCATCCATCAGCGCAGGTCACTGCGCTGGAAATAGATGATGCCGCCTGTTTACAAGCAAGGCAAAATGTCCGGTGTTCCCCTTGGTCGGAAAGGATTCGGATAGTTTGTTCGTCTCTTCAAGATTATCAGCGAGGGGGGAATTCGTTTGATTTGATCGTAAGCAATCCACCTTACTTTCCCGGTCACCTTACCTCTCCGGATATCAGACGGAATACGGCCCTGCATCAGGATAGCCTTACATTCGATGAACTGATTACCGGGGTAGCCTCGCTTCTCCACGCCGATGGCGAGTTTTGGCTGATATTGCCTGAACGGCAGATGAAGGACTTCGAAGCAAAATGCCATTCGGCGGGATTTACTACTTTTGGTAGGCTGCATATAAGGCATAGAAAGGATGCGTCAATTCTACGTGTGATCCAAGCCTTTAGCAAACGTCATCCCAACGGAAATACTCACCCTAGTGCTGAGGAGCTTGTAATAAAAGCGGATTCAGGAGCGTTTTCTAGTAAATACCAGCTGCTTTTAAAGGATTTTATGCTTCATTTTTGAGATTTATCCTTTTGGGGATAGATGTGGCTTCTATTTTGTAATGTTGATTTATACCCAGCCCAGCACACCTTTTTATTATTTAATTAAATATCGATGATTGTTAGGAGAAATCTAAAATTCCAACTGATACTGCATTATACGTGGCGGCAGTTATTGTATTATGTATGCCTATCCACATTGATTTTCTTGCTGCATGATTACTACGATATCGTTTATTTTGCAATCCCATCGTACACAATAGCCGCTTTGGGCACCGCTTTAGCCATATTTCTGGGGTTCAAAAACAACCATGCCTATGACAGGTGGTGGGAGGCTCGAAAAATATGGGGGCTAATGGTCAATTACAGCAGGGCTTGGACACGTCAGGTGACCACGATGATTATTCCGAATGGAGATACCGCGGAAGAGGTAAAGCGATTTCAGGTAGCCATGGTATACCGCCATTTGGCCTTTGTTCATTCCCTCCGGGTATTCTTGCGGAAAAAGCTTGCCTACAACGAGACAAAAGTGACCGAATTATTTGAAGATCCGAACTCTTATAAAGATGCCGAAGCTTTCTTATCGGAGAAAGAATACCGAAAGATGATGGTCAAGGATAATCCGCCCAATTTTTTGCTTCAGCTGCAGGGAGAAGACTTAAAGCGGGCGTTTCAAAAAGGATGGGTTTCCGACTTCAGGTTTATGAAGATGGAAGAAACGCTTGTGGATTTCAACGATATACAAGGGAAATGTGAACGAATCAAAAATACGCCTTTGCCAAGACAGTATTCTTATTTTTCCCGGGTTTTTGTATTGATACATTGCACGCTCCTTCCTATGGTATTCATATCAGATTTGGGGTGGAAGACCATTCCGATATCTGTCGTCGTGTCGTTTGTGTTTTTGGCGTTGGACCTTATAGGAGAGCGCACGGAGGACCCATTCGAAAACAGGTTGGAAGACACGCCGATGACTTCGTTGAGCCTGACAATAGAAACCAACGTTCGGGAGCAACTCGGAGAAGACAAGAAAAATTTCCCCAAAAAATACGGAGTGGAAGATGGAATCGTTTTCTGATTGCAGATCCAAAGAAGCATTGTCTTTATGCCATAGCCAACGTTTTTTGGGTTGACGATCCGAATGAAATGAAGCGACTGTACGAATAAGTTGTAGGTGTTAAATTTTAAAATAACTTGAATTTCAACCACTAGGAAGGCGACTTTGTCGTAATTTTGTAAAATGGACAAGGGAGAGCGTTCACCGATATTTACACTAAAGGCGTTTGTAAAGATCATACGTCCGAATAATTTGTGTTTGGTGGCCTTTGTTCAGTTACTTACAGCCTATTTTTTGATCGGGACAAGCAGGGCGGGTGTTCCGGTATTGCAGGATCTGAACCTTTATTTGCTGATCGTCTCGACGGTGATCTTGACAGCATCCGGATACATGATCAATGATTATTACGACGTGAAAATAGATTATGTCAACAAACCCGATGAAGTGGTGATAGGCAAGGGAATGAAGCGACGGATGGTGATGATTTTACATACGATGTTAAATTTTTTCGGCATCCTTCTTGGATATGTCGTTGATCCAAGGATTGGATTTATCAACTTCGTTGCCGCCTTTCTGCTTTGGCTTTATTCTAATTCGCTTAAGCGCTTACCGTTCATAGGAAACCTCACTGTCGCGTCACTAACAGGCCTTTCAGTATGGATTATTGGATTCTATTACCAACAGGCACACATGCTGATATTGACCTATGCGATCTTCGCATTCTTCATCAACCTCATTCGAGAGATCATAAAGGATATAGAAGATAGACAAGGCGACAGGAAACACGGCTGTAAAACACTTCCAATCGTCGTGGGATTTAGAAATACAAAGAAAATTATCTTTGCTGTAGCTGCGATGTTTGTGTTCTCCATCTTTTTGGTCACAATCACAATAAACGACATCGATCTCTTTCTATATTTTGGAGGGTTGGGGCTCCTTTTTATGTTTTTTTTATATAAGCTTTATGTTGCAGACCGAAAGAAGCAGTTTTCACAGTTGAGTTTCATGGCGAAAATATTGATGTTATCCGGAGCGATAAGTATGGCCTTTCTTTAATGAAAGGAAACTATTGCAAGATGTCATGCTTGATATAGGTAAAAAAACAGTATTTTATCCCTGTATTTTTAAGTTATTGTGTACTTTTACCTTTTGACTCTAAATCTAATTTGCTGGTGAAAAAAATAGCTATTCTAGCCTCTGGTAATGGGACTAATGCCGAAGCCATTATCGAACATTTCAAAAATGTAAAGTCGGCATCGGTGGCACTTCTAGGATCTAACAACACGAATGCATATGTGCTACAGCGTGCGACCGACCATGGTATCCCTCATTTTACTTTTGAGAAAAAGGAGTTGGAAAATGGATCAGTCAAAGCCTTGCTCCTAATAAAGCGAATAGATTTAATTGTATTGGCAGGCTTTTTACTAAAAATGCCGGAAAATATCATACAGGCGTTTCCGGATGCAATCGTCAACATTCATCCTGCACTTTTGCCTAAGTTCGGGGGTAAAGGTATGTACGGAGATCGGGTACATCAGGCAGTTAAAGATTCGGGAGAAAAAGTGACGGGGATCAGCATTCATTGGGTCAATGAGCATTATGACGAAGGCAAGATAATCTTCCAAGAGAAGGTTGCCATAGATGATTCCGATACACCACAGTCGATTGCCGAAAAGGTTCATCAACTGGAGCACAAATACTATCCAAAGGTGATCGAAAGTCTGATTTAATCCGTTGGTTTTAGTACCTTTGCGCTTCGAAAAAAAAGAATCGCGACTAATAATCCTTTACAAATAAGATGACTGTAAAAAAAATAAGAACCGCCCTTATTTCTGTATTTTATAAAGATAATCTTGAACCAATTATCGACTTACTTAAGGAACAGGGAGTCAAAATTTATTCTACGGGCGGTACACAAGCCTTTATTGAGCAACAGGGAGCAACTGTTATTCCTGTAGAGGAGCTTACCGGATATCCTTCAATCTTTGGCGGAAGAGTAAAAACACTGCATCCAAAAATCTTTGGTGGAATTTTGTACAGAAGAAACCATCAGGAGGATGTAGTTCAGGCAGCTGATTATGAAATTCCGGCAATTGATTTAGTGATTGTCGATTTATATCCCTTTGAGGAAACGGTTGCTTCAGGCGCTGCAGAAGGAGAGGTTATTGAAAAAATTGATATTGGAGGCATTTCGCTTATTCGTGCAGCTGCAAAAAATTTCCAGGACGTTGTCATCGTAGCGTCTAAAGAGCAATATGGCGAGCTAAAGGAACGACTTGAAAATAACAGCGGGGGAACAACATTAAAGGACAGGAGGTATTTTGCGGCACAAGCCTTTAAGGTTTCTTCCCATTACGATACACATATCTTTAATTATTTCAACAGACAGGAAGCAATTCCTTCCCTCAAAATAAGCGAAATAAAGTCCACAGGCTTGCGTTATGGTGAAAACCCCCATCAACAGGCGGCTTTTTTTGGAGACTTGGGGGAAATGTTTGAGCAACTAAACGGTAAAGAACTTTCCTATAACAATCTAGTAGATGTGGATGCCGCAGTGTCTCTTATTGCTGAATTTGAGGGGCAAACAGCCTTCGCCATACTGAAGCATACAAACGCTTGTGGGGTGGCTCTCGGAAATTCAGTGGCTGAGGCCTACGAAAAGGCCTTTGCCGCGGACACCATCTCCGCATTTGGTGGGGTATTGATTACCAATCAGCCGGTAGATTTGTCCGCAGCGGAAGCCATGAAGGGATTGTTTTTTGAGGTCTTGATCGCTCCGTCATTTTCTAATGAGGCGCTTCAGCTGCTTTCGACAAAGAAAAACCGAATTCTTCTTAAGCAAAAAATACACCCTTCTACCACAAAGCAAGTGAAAACGCTGCTAAACGGGTTTGTGTCTCAGGACCAAGATTTGCAGACAGAGGGTAAGGATCAGTTTGTCGTTGCTACGAAACAAAAGCCCACAACGGAAGAAATGGATGCGATGGAGTTTGCATTGAAAGTATGTAAGCATACAAAATCTAACACGATTGTTTTAAGTAATAAGGACCAGCTTTTTTCAAGCGGGGTGGGACAAACCTCTCGTGTGGATGCGTTAAAACAGGCTATAGAGAAGGCCCATGCTTTTGGGTTTGATCTGAAAGGTGCCGTAATGGCTTCAGATGCCTTTTTCCCATTTCCGGATTGTGTCGAAATCGCAGGTAATGCGGGGATAACCGCAGTAGTCCAACCAGGCGGTTCCATCAAAGACCAAGATAGTATTGCGTATTGTGACGCCCATGGAATGAGCATGGTAATGACAGGAGTACGCCATTTTAAACATTAATGAGAAAAGATATATAAGGCGAGGTCACCTATCCGTTCTTCTAAGAGAAAGTAAGGGAAGGATGGTGCGTTTTGATTTTTCACTCGAAAATAGTGGGAACACTAAAATAAATCCAAATTATGGGTATAATTTTGGCAATGCTTAAGAATATAAGCGCCGAATAATGCTAACTTTAGTGATCGTAACTAACCTAATTAAGAATTTGAAACATGGGATTATTTGATTTTTTCTCCAGTGATATAGCCATTGACCTAGGGACAGCCAATACGCTGATCATCCACAAAGAGAAAATTGTTGTAGACGAACCTTCCATCATTGCGATTGACAAAACGACCAACCGGGTGTTGGCAGTAGGGACAGAAGCAATGAATATGCATGAAAAAACCCATGAGAATATAAAAACCATCCGGCCATTGAAGGATGGTGTGATTGCGGATTTCTATGCCGCAGAACAGATGATACGGGGTATGATCAAGATGATCCCGGGTCACCGAAAGGGCTTTTTTCCACAATCCCATCGAATGGTGATCTGTATACCGTCAGGCATTACAGAGGTGGAAAAACGTGCGGTCAGGGATTCCGCAGAGCATGCGGGCGCAAAAGAAGTCTACATGATCTTTGAACCGATTGCCGCCGCCATTGGTATTGATATAGATATCGAAAAGCCGATGGGATCCATGATCGTAGACATAGGGGGCGGAACTACGGAAATTGCCCTTATTGCCCTCTCGGGTATAGTAGCCGATCAATCTATACGTGTGGCAGGTGATACCTTTACTAAGGATATCTTAGATTACATGAGAAGGCAACACAATTTGTTGATCGGGGAGCGGTCTGCGGAAAAGGTTAAGATTGCCATTGGGTCCGCCCTTACAGAGTTAGAAGACGCACCGGATGACTATGAAATTCGTGGAAGGGACCTGATGACCGGGATTCCAAAGGTGATAAAGGTGTCCTACTCCGAGATTGCCTTTGCGCTAGACAAATCCGTTTCGAAAATCGAGGAAGCAGTGCTAAAGGCGCTTGAAATTGCTCCGCCTGAACTTTCAGCTGATATTTATGATAACGGCATCCACCTGACGGGCGGCGGGGCACTGTTGAAAGGCTTGGATAAGCGGCTTCACCAGAAAACCAAGCTACCCATACATATTGCCGAAGATCCGCTAAGGGCGGTAGTAAGGGGTACAGGCAAGGCATTGAAAAATCTCAATATGTATAGAACCGTCTTGATGTCGTAAAGATTACATGCAACGGATTTTGTTATTTGTATATAGTATACGTGCTTTTCTCCTCTTCGTAGGGCTAGAGTTGGTTGCTGCATGGATGTTGCTAAACTACAATTCCAGACAGGGCGCTGTATTTCTCAACAGTTCAGGACAATTCACGGGATCCATACTCAATACGAAGGACAGTTTTCTGGAGTATTTCTATCTGGGAAGTACAAACGAAGCGCTTTCCGAAAAAAATGCCAGGCTTCTTAAACGCTTGGAAAATTTATCCCCACTTGGCGATACGACTTTTTTTGAACTGGATTCAGGATTTGCGCATACGTTTGATTTTTGGTCGGCCAAAGTGATCAACAATTCCCTTCACCTTCATCAGAACTACCTTACGCTAAACAAGGGAAAGAAGCAGGGAATCAAAGTAGGAATGGGTGTATTTAATGAACAGGGAGTGATTGGACGGGTTACCGGTGTTTCTACTAACTTCGCGACCGTCATTTCCCTTTTGCATACAGACCTGCTGGTTTCTTCCAAGATCAAACACAGCGGCGTTATTGCTTCTACCCGTTGGGACGGGGTGGACTCGAAGCGCGCTAAGCTGTTGTATGTGCCGCGGCATGTGGAGGTAGAGGTAGGTGACACGGTGGTGACCTCGGGATTTAATGCAACATTTCCTGAAGGCATCCATATCGGGGTCATAGATGCTGTAAACGAAGGCGAGGAAACAAATTATTTGGATATTGGATTGGAGTTCTCCACGGATTTTTCCAAGTTATCCTATGTGTATTTGGTCGAAAACAGCATGCGGGCGGAGCTTGATACTTTAACTAGCAAGACTAATCTTCTTCCGAATGACGGGCAGTAACGTAGTAAAGCTGGGAATTGCTTTTTTGATGTATTTCATGGTTCAGGTTTTCGTTCTCAAAGACCTTGTGCTTTTTGGGGATGCCTTCTGTTTTTTGTACGTATATGCGATTCTTCTCATGCCTATAGAAGTAAGGTCAACACCTATTATGCTTCTGGCTTTTGTTATGGGAATACTAATAGATGTCTTCTACGATACCCCCGGCATGCATACAGGTAGCATCGTTTTATTGGCCTTTCTTAGGAATCCATGGATCAAGGTAAACACTCCGCGTGGAGGGTATGATGAGAATGTTCCGCCCATTCTTCCAAACATGGGTTTAGCATGGTCGACGGCATACACCTTCCCGTTAGTTCTGCTGCATCATGCCTGCTTTTTTTATCTCGACTTTCTGGGAACATCCGTTTCCCCTTCCATTGTTATACGTATATTAGGCAGTGTACTCTTCACCTTTGTCATGGGCAATGTCGTACAGTTGTTGCTATATACCAAAAAGAAAGGAATTTAATGGAATCAAATCGGCCACTCATCATCACGTTTGCTATAATCCTGTTGGGAGTGATATTGTTGCTAAAATTGTTTTTGATTCAGGTAACAGATGATTCTTATTTGAGAAAGGCAGAAAGAAACGCAATTCAGCGGATCGTAGATCACCCGTATAGAGGCCTTGTGTACGACCGGAACGGTAAACTTCTTGTTTATAACAACCCTGTCTTCGACATTATGGTGATCCCTAGGGAGTTTACTGTAGAGGATACCGCGAGCTTTTGCGAATTTTTCAATATAAAGAAGGAAACGTTGATCGAAAATTTCAATGCGGCGAAAAACTATTCCTGGGTGAAACCGTCTCCATTGATCAAACAGATTTCGAACGAAGAGTTTGCAAGGATTCAGGATTACCTGATCGATTACCGCGGGATTTTCGTAATGACGCGCTCAGTCAGGTCCTATCCACAGCCAAGCGCGGCAAATGCACTGGGATATATCGGCGAGATAAGTGCAAATCAACTTGGTCGTGATGAGACAAGTTATTACAGGCAGGGAGATTACGTAGGATTAAGCGGCGTAGAGGCTTACTATGAACCGGACCTAAGGGGAAGAAAGGGCGTCAATTACCGAATGGTAAATGTCCGCGGAGTTGATAAGGGAAAGTTTAAAAACGGAGATTTGGACACGGTTTCTGTGGCCGGACAAAATATACAGTCTACCCTAGACCTAGAATTGCAACAATACGGGGAGAAGCTGCTTGCCGGAAAACGTGGTTCGGTAGTCGCGATTGAACCTAAGACAGGCGAGATCTTATCGTTTATTTCGGCACCGACCTATGACCCAAATCAACTGACAGGATCGAAGTTCGGACAAAACTTCCTGGAGCTGAACCAAGATGAAAATAAGCCGCTCTTTAATAGGCCGATCATGGCCATGTATCCTCCCGGCTCAATTTTCAAGATTGTGCAGTCACTAGTGGGCCTACAAGAGGGCATATTGACCCCAAATACAACGTTCTCCTGCAACCGTTCCCTAGTCAACTGCCACAACCATCCCAATCCGGTAAATTTGTTTGGTGCGATAAGAAATTCATGTAATCCTTATTACCATCAGGCTTTTCGGATGATGATCAACCAAGAGGTCTCGTCAAACACCTTCAGAGATACTCAGATCGGATTGGATAAATGGCGGGAATCCGTTATGAAATTTGGCCTGGGAGACAGGCTTGGCGTGGACATGCACGGAGAGAAGAGTGGATCTATCCCATCCAGTAAACTGTATGACCAGATCTATGGCAACGGTCGATGGAAGTATTCCACGATTTACTCTTTATCGATTGGCCAGGGAGAAATGCTAGTTACACCGCTACAAATGGCCAATTTAGCGGCAATCTTTGCCAACAAGGGGTATTATTATATACCACATATGATCAAGGCAATTGACGGGGATGCGACCCGCATACCCGAAAAGTTCCGAACAAAGCGGGATACAGGTATAGATCCGGCCCATTTCGACATGGTCCAAGAGGCAATGGTTGAAGCCCTCTCAGGTACAGCCGCGCGCGCAATAATAAGTGATATTGTAATTGCCGGAAAAACGGGCACCGCCCAGAACCCAAGCGGAGAAGATCATTCCGTATTTATCGCATTCGCCCCAAAAGACGACCCAAAAATAGCCATAGCAGTATATGTCGAAAATGCCGGATGGGGTGGTAGGGCTGCGGCAAGTACGGCAAGTCTCATGATCGAGAAGTATCTCAGAGGAGAGATCACAAGACCAGCATTGGAAGACTATGTCCTAGAAGGAAATTTTATCTATTGACGTGAGAGACAGTGATTTTTATTTTCGCAAAATAGACTGGTTGACCATAGGTCTCTATTTCATGCTTGTTTTTCTCGGCTGGATAAATATCTACGCCGCCGTCTATGACGAACAAAGTCCAAAAAGTATCTTTGACCTCTCAATAAACTCAGGAATTCAGCTGGTGTGGATAGGAACAGCCGTATTACTAATCGTCCTTATTCTTGTAGCGGATTACCGGCTTTTTGAAAACCTGAGCCTAATCCTATATGTGTTTTTTGTTGTTCTTTTGATTCTGACCCCGTTTATCGGAAAGGAAATAAACGGACAAAAGGCTTGGTTTGAAATCGGGGCGTTCCGGCTTCAACCGGCGGAGTTTGCCAAATTTGCAACGGCTCTGGCACTAGCTAAATTAATGGAAGCGAACACCTTTGATCTTTCAAAGTTGAGATATCAGCTAAGAGCGGTCGGCATTATTGGCCTGCCTGTTGTCTTTATAATGCTTCAGCCTGATTTTGGCTCTGCCATGGTGTATAGCGCCTTTTTTATTGTGCTTTTTAGGGAGGGAATGCCGAACCGCTACTACGTCTTTGCAATAACGGTTTTGGTACTCGGGATTCTGGCTATATTGGTAGAAAATAATCTAATCGCCGTTGGTATCATCGCTTCATGTTTACTGATTCTGTTTTTTGTTGGAAAAAAGAATTGGCAAAAGCTGGTCACGCTTCTTTTTGTGGGAGGGATCATGGTTGGCTATGTATACAGCATAGATTACGTTGTAGCCAAGCTGCCGCTTCATCATCAAAACCGGATTATGGTCCTATTTGACCCCGACGTGGATCCACTCGGCGTAGGATGGAACGTGACACAGTCGAAAATTGCCATCGGCTCCGGAGGGCTAACGGGCAAAGGGTATCTAGAAGGTACACAGACAAAGTTTGATTTTGTTCCGGAGCAACATACGGATTTTATTTTCTGCACCTTGGGAGAAGAATTTGGCTGGATGGGGAGTTTTGTGGTCATCAGCCTGTTTATTACGCTTTTGGTTAGGCTGATATTTTTGGCAGAACGACAAAAGACCCGCTTTTCAAGGGTATATGGGTATGGTGTGGTGTCGATCTTGTTTTTTCACTTTTTTATAAATATATCCATGACTGTAGGGCTTTTCCCGGTCATAGGTATTCCACTGCCTTTTTTCAGCTACGGCGGATCATCCCTTTGGGCATTTACGATTTTGTTGTTTATTTTTATCAAGCTGGATTCTCACCGTATACAGATTCTCGGAAGGCTATCTTAAAAAATCTTAAATCTCCGTCCTATTTTAACTTTTCGGCACGAAATCAGTATACGCATTTGTTCATCTTATTAAGTGTAATGACCATGAATAGAATTGCATATACCTCGGTTTTTGGCTTGTTTTTAGTGCTTTCTATTGCCGGATGTCAGAAAAATACGTTGACTACCCCAACTGTTCCGACGGGAGATAATAGCGAAGTGTCACTGGACTGGGCAGGAACTTATTCGGGTGTAGTTCCTTGCGCGGATTGTGAGGGTATTGCTACTACCTTATCCTTGCGCGATGACAAAACCTACCGTCTTTCTACCCTTTATGAAGGCAAAAGTACCGAGCCCTTCGTGCGGGAAGGCACGTTCTCTTGGTATGATAACGGGAGTAAAGTTAGATTGGAGGGGATCCGAGACGGTGCCGACAAGTACTTAGTTGGAGAAGATGTCCTTTTTCAGCTGGACCTGGAAGGAAATCGGATTACTGGCGATTTGGCAGATAAATATCAATTGAGGAAGATGGATCAAAATGGCGATTCACCATTGGCTGGAAAAAAATGGGTTTTGCTGGAAATGATGGGCAAGCAGGTACCGGAAGGAATGGGAACGATCTACCTACAATTTGGCGAAAACGGAAACAGCATATCTGGTTTTGGAGGATGCAATAATTTCTTTGGGTCTTATGAGCTTAAACCCGGTGGGCGTATCAACTTAAGCGGACTGGGTCGAACCCAGAAATTCTGTCAGGGACTGAGTGAAATGGAAGACGCCCTTTTTAAAGCATTTGAAAGCGTTGATAACTATAGTATAAGCGAGGATGATATGCTAAGCCTCAACAAGGCACGGATGGCACCACTGCTGAGATTCGAGTTGGTTGATGATTTATGATTTATGATTTATGATTTCAGATTCTTCAATCCTAAATCTGAAATCATCAAATCTGAAATCCACCATCGTTGTCAGTTGGATTTAGCGTCTTTAATCGGGTAATGGGCTACAAACCAGTCTATATATCCCGGTAGTTTTGAGCCCAGGAAATAGGGTAAGTTCATCAAGTAAAATTGTTTGCCCGATAGCGTTTTCACCTCTTCTACGTGAAAATAATTAGCTAATAATCGAATGGAATACGGGTGTTCGGATTGTTCTATAAATTGAAGTAAAGAACGCAGCTTCCCTTTTTGTAATAAATACAGGGCAAATAGACTATTTTTAGCAACCTCGGTGGCCAAACACGATGATTTATAATGGGCTTATTTAAAGAAAATCCAAATCGCCAATTCCCCAAATTTAGAAATGTAGGTTAGGACCGATTATTTTTCCACTGCAATCTAAAATCTAAATTCTAAAATCTAAAATCTAAAATATTTACCTAACCATTTCTATCACAATAGTTTATTTATAAATTTTTAACATTTATTTGTTTTTATTTACGAATAAAATTCCTAATTTTTTAGTCTGAATAAATTTCACGTATTATGAAACATGTAGTTATTCTTTTGGCCTTAGTTGTTTTTGGATGTGGGGGAAGCGATAAAGGGAGGAATTCCGATGAAGTCCGCATCGATTTTAGTTTGGATACCGTGATGGTCAATCCTGGACAGGAAATCCTTTTTTTAAATTCCGGTTTGAACCAAGCCCAACTAAGTCCGGATAAAAAGTACCTGTATAACTTTAACCATACCGATTTTACCATTGAAAAGATCAATTTGGATGAGCTGAAATTTGAAGATAAGATAACGTTATCCAAAGAGGGCCCGAATGGGGTAGGTCAGTATTTTATGGGATTTTTATTATTGGATGAAGAATCTATGTTGTTCAGGTGCTATAACCAAGACAATATCCTCGACTGGAACGGCAATAAGAAGCGTCAGTTTGACTTTAAGAAAGTAGGACAGGATGGGGATAGGATAGGTGATGGGGAACATCTGTTTATGCCTGTCGTCCAACCTGAACAGCCCCAAGTCTATTTTGGATTAATTTCCAATTGGGACGAGAAATCCACCGCCATGGTGGTACTTGATTTAGATAATGATGAGGTAAAAAGGATTGATCTCCCGCTTTTCGAAAAGACCAAAGCTTTTGAAATAGAATACAATGATGGTCAAATGATGTTTGGCATTGGCACTGCAAAATACCTCAACTATTCGGGCGGAAAGCTGATTGTAAGTGCGGATGTATCCAGTGAGGTTTATGTATATGACCAACTTACTGGGGAAATGCATCACCGGACCTTTGAGAGTGAATTGACAGCCAATGAAAAAAAAGGCAAACACCCTAACAAAGTGAGCGACCGGAAAGAAATGGAGGGGATTTATAAGAAAATCCAAGAGGAAATTGGCTTTCATGCAGTCCATTGGGATGAAAAAAATGAAGTGTATTACCGCTTTTCCGGTCTGGCAGAGTTTTCAGATCAAGCTGAGGTACCAGAAAACCGAATGGTTCCCACTTCCTCCGGTGCAAAAGTGTACCTCACGGTATATGACAAAGACTTAAATCAGATTGCTGAATCCAGAGTCCCAATGCTTACCAAAAAACCTGCCTTCCACTTTGTCAAGGACGGTAAAATCTGGATTTTAGAGAATATCGAAGATGAGATGGGATTTGTGAGATTGTCGATTGATTTTTGATTTCGGATTTGGACCAATCTGAAATCATAAATCTAAAATCA
>WGNT01000051.1 GCA_016124425.1 Cytophagales bacterium | reverse complement strand
TTAAAAAACAGGAAAAATCCATTGCCCCTTTAGTGAATCCAGAAGAGGAAGCTTTTTTTGCGGGTCCGCAAACGCGGATCAAGGATTTTAAATTTAGTTTAAAAGTTTTATTTGAATTTATTCGCGGGTTTCGGGTGCTTCACTTTGTAGGACCATGCGTTACCGTATTCGGGTCAGCGCGATTTGAGGAGAAAGACCACTACTACCAGTTAGGTATGAAAGTGGGAGAAGCCATCAGCAAACTTGGTTTTACGGTAATGACGGGTGGAGGTCCGGGAATAATGGAAGCGGCAAACCGTGGGGCAAAAAATGTGGGAGGAAATTCTGTGGGCTGCAACATTGTCCTGCCCTTTGAACAGTTTCCAAATACTTACCTAGACAAGTTTGTTAACTTCAAGTATTTTTTTGTACGTAAAGTACTCCTTTCTAAATATAGCTATGGGTTTGTGGTACTACCAGGAGGATTTGGCACCTTAGACGAATTATTTGAGGCGTTGACCTTGATTCAGACAGAGGTAATTAAGCGCTTTCCAGTCGTGTTGATGGGTAAGGAATTTCATCAACATGTCTACCAGCATATCGTCCATATGGCAGAGGTAGGTACCATAAGCAAGGGTGATCTAGATCTTTTTTTGCTGACCGATGATCTGGACGAAATGCAGGACCACCTGAGAAAATATGCGATTGAGGAGTTTGGACTTAAAAGCCGGGAAATCGTCAAGCCATCCGTTTGGCTTGGAGAAGGAGATTAAATGGTACCGAATTCCTCGTTAGCTACCTTTATGAGACAAATTCAGTTTTGCTACGAGTGCATTTTCTGATGCGTATAGTCCATACATTTCTGAACAAAAAGCCCCCCCTTGCACTGTGACCATGGTTTAACAAGCTGCAAAAGGTTCCTCCATACGAGAATTTTTCATCATGGGCGGTTCAGCAAGTGCTGCTGGGCTGCGTCACTTCCGCTAGCTGTTGTTTGATTTAATCGGCTCGCAAATAGGCAAAAAGATCCGCTATTTCCTTGTCGCTTAACTGGGACAAAAGCCTTTCCGGCATGGTAGAAGTAGCTTGAATAGATTGTGTACGAATCTTATCCGCGGAAAGCAGTGTCTTTTTCCCCCCAAGTGCAGGTTCCAAGCTTACGGTTCCCCCATCTTGTGCGGCAATCCTGCCCACGAGTGTTCGACCATCTTCGGTTTGGATTTGATATGTTTCATAGCCTTCGCGGATATCCGCATTTGGATCCACGGTATGCAGGAGCATGTAGGCGAGATTTTTTCTGTCATATCCTGTAAGTTCCGGTCCAATGATGCCACCCGAACCTTTCAGGCGATGACAGGCACCACATCGGTCTACATAAACCGCTTTTCCAGCCACCTGATCGCCCTGTACCTCGGCAAGCATCCCCTGTAACCGGTTGATCTCTGTAGTTTTTTCGGAAGCAGATGCTGCCGAGGTCTCCGGCCAATGAAGCATAGTCTTTTTGGTTATACCCGCATTATCAAACAGTAAAAACCGTTTTGCCAAATGGAGCGGGACATCTGAGGGCGCAATCACTCTGCTTTCTTCAATTTCTTGGAAGAAGCTTTCAGCCCATTCGGGCCTACAGGCAAAAAGGGCTATAGCTGTTTCACGTACATAACTGTCTGCCCGAATGGACGGGTAGATTGCAGCCACTTGTTTTCCGATTTCAGCCTCGGAGTAACCTTGCAGCGCGTGAAGGGCCTGTTGTTTTAACGCAGAAGACGGGTCGCTCTTTATTACGTCAAGCAGTGTCTGCACCCCATTAGGCGGGGTTGTTTCTCCAATGACCTCTATATAGGCAAGCCGTAGCCCCATTTCTTCCGTGTTGTCACTGATAATGACCAATGCTTCGGCAATAGCCCCTGCATCTCCCTGCCTCAGTGAAAGCGTTAACGGGGCGTTTCCCAACGCCTCCTGAAACGTCTCCAATATACCAGCGAGCTCTAGTGGTAATTTAGCTGTATCAGTACCGCGGAGGCCTTCTAATATGCCTGCTACCAGTAACTTTTCTTCTGATTCATCCGGCGCTTGAGTTAGCAGTGCGGCGCAAGCGTTCATGTCTGCTTCTTCGCCAGACATTACCCATCGTTGGGCCAGCCTTTTTAGTATAACGTCCGTTACGATAGGTCGTTTCCAAATTTCAGCTTTCTCAAACAATCTCAAGATACTTTCTTGATGCGCACCCGCTTTTGATTCGATCGCCCACCAAATTAAAAGAGGAATATCGGGATCCGTGACATCTGTAGCGTTACTTAGCAGCGATTCAATAAGGGGAAAGGCGGCATCAGCATGAAGGAATTTAGCTGATGAAGCGAGTTGGCTTCGTACTTCTGGGTGTGCTTCATTGGCACCAAGAGCCGTTAAAGCACCTGAAATCTCTGTTGAAACTTCCCGCTGATCTCCCAGATACCGCACGCTCCACATGCGTACAAAGGGATCTATATGGGAAAGCCCGAGCTGTGCTGTAGCGTCGTTCCAGCCTCCGGATTGGTAGATTGCCCATAGGGCTTCCAATGCAGGCTGTCCTTTGCTTTCGCGGAGCACATTCAGCAGTAAAGGAATCGAGCGGTCGTCTTTACGGTCTGCAATTAGCCGTTGCGCTTGCTGCCGGTACCACTTATTTTCATGCGAAAAAAGCGCTATCAGTTGCTCTGTAGTATATGTGCTAAGGTCGAAAGACAGTTTGCCCAACTTCGTGCCTTTGGCGCCAAGACGGTAAATTCTTCCACTTGTTTTGTGCCAGGTGTCTCTCGGGTCTACGTGAGAAAGCCTGCTGTCGTACCAGTCAGTAAGGTATATGGCCCCATCTGGACCAAGTTTGATGTCAATCGGGCGGAACCACTTATCGCTAGTGGAGAGAACAATGTCTTCGTCGACATTTTTGAAGTTGGATCCCCAGGGCTCGAAGCGGGTCAGTTGAATAAAATTATGCAGGGGGTTTACGGCAAACAGTTTATGCCGATAGCGTGCGGGAAGTGCCCCACCTTCATAAGATAACACTCCGTGGGTAAACCTTTTTGTATCTCCGTCAAGGGGCATAGTGAGTAAATAGCCGAAGGCGTAGGGATTGGTAAGTGGTCCGTGCTTTCCCCAGCTCTTGACGTAGTAAGCTCCTTGCTTGTAGTAAGGCCCCCGTCCCGAGCCATTGGAACCCGAGAATATGCGTCCCTTACCGTCAAATTCAAGGTGAAAGGGATTGTTTCCCCCTCCTTCGGCAAAAATCTCGAATTCAAAGGTTTCAGGGTGGTATCTCCATACAGCTTGTCCCAAAAATCGCAGATTTTTGGTTGCTGCGGTAGTGATGGTAGAGGTGGTTGTACTGCCTTGAACGCCATAGAGCCATCCGTCAGGACCCCAAGTCAGGCTGTTCGACACCGAGTGGGTATCCTCTAGACCGAAACCGCTTGCATGTACCTCAGGTGCTGAATCAGGGATACCGTCATCGTCCGCATCAGGATAGGCCAAGAGATACGGAGGGTTCAGAACCCAGATTTTGCCCCTCCCTAAGGCAACAGAGGTAGCTATATTCAGGCCTGTGATGGCATCGGTAGACTTCTCAAAAACCCCGTCGCCGTCAATGTCCTCAAAAAAAGTAATTTTATCTGCTCCTTTTACACCTACCGGAGGTGCTTCCGGTATTTTGTCAAAGGTAACGCGGGTATGGTTGTCGATTGCGGTTACTTTCAATCCTTTTGGATAGGGATATTGGTTGTATTGGACTACCCAAAGCCGGCCCTTATGGTCAAAATTAATTTCTAAGGGCTGCACAACCTCAGGTTCTGACAACAAGAGGGAAATCTCCAAATCGTCGGGTAAAACGAAGGCATCTATGGCTTCCTCCGCGGAAGTGGGTTTGGAGTAGGGATCGGTCAGATCGCCACGTCCCTCGAAGTTGTCCATAAAGGTAGCTACTTCTTCATTCGCGGCGATTTCGTCAGTCCACTTGCCGTGGCAGCCTTGTCCGATTAGGACGGCGACACCAAGCCCCAAAAAGAAATGAAAGGACTTCTTTCTCATGCGGCTAAATGTAACTAAATTTTGTCAAAACATACAGTCCCTCGCATAAATGTGGTTAAATGTGTGTAGGAAAGAAGATTAGCCGGAGAGGTAGGCTGCATTGTGAAGGAAATAATGTATAGGAGGAAATTGTTTTGGGGGTGACAGCTAAAAAACCTAAATTTGCCTAAAACCCAAAGACGATGGATGCAAAACGCTTTTCTTTACTAATTTTTATGAGTCTTCCTTTGTTACTTCAACAATAAAGCCGATTTAGCAAAGCGCTATGAAGTTAATTTCGGATTTTGAAACCGTTGATTCTAAAGGTATTTTCAGCGGCAATATATACGCAGACTACTGACGTAGAAGTGGAAGTCAACTGACTTATGACCTATGACCGGAAGATTAGAAAGCTTGAGACGCAATGGGCGGACCGGTTGCATCAAACCCTTTATAAACTTAAAATAACGCTAAAATGAAACACACCCTCATCCTTTTATCCGCTGCTGCATTGGCATTGTCCTGCAGCTCACCCCAACAAACAAAACAAGAAGAAAACCAACCTATGATGTATTCCAAAGTTGATCCCGCAAAATTTGAAGCTTCCCTGCCCGGTGGTGATGTATCGCTCTATGTGCTGAAAAACGAAAACGGCATGGAGATGTCTGTTACCAATTTTGGCGCCCGGGTTGTGGAACTTTTTGTTCCCGACAAGTCCGGAAACTTCGAGGATGTAGTGCTAGGGTTTGATAACCTGAAAGATTACCAAGATAGCCCAGGGGGATATTTTGGCGCACCGATCGGGCGCTATGGCAACCGAATAGCCAATGCCTCCTTTACCCTAAACGGAGAAACCTATCAGCTTGAGGCGAATAACGGCCCCAACAACCTCCATGGATGGCCTGGTGGCTACCACAACGTCGTTTGGGAAGTGCTGGAAGCAACGGATCAAAAGCTCAAAATGAAGTATGTCTCGCCTGATGGGGAGGCGGGATTTCCTGGTACCCTTACCGTGGAAATGACCTACACATTAACCAACGACAACGAATTTAAGATTGACTACCTGGCAGAGACGGATAAACCCACAGTAGTTAACCTGACCCATCATTCCTTTTTTAACCTGAACGGACATGGTGAGGGAAATGTGCACAACCATCAGCTGCAATTAAATGCGGATCACTACACCCCCGTAAACGAGGTCCTTATTCCGCTGGGGGAGATTGCCCCGGTCGAAGGCACACCCATGGACTTCAGGGAACCCCATCTGATAGGCGAGCGGGTGGACGATGATTTTGGGCAGCTGAAAGTAGGTGGTGGCTATGACCATAACTGGGTGATAAACCCGGGCAATGGCAGTGATGAACCGACATGGGCGGCTACAGTGCTGGTACCCGAAAATGGGAGAAAGATGGATGTATATACGACACAACCCGGGGTGCAGGTATACACCGGGAACTTCATGAACGGCAGCTCGAAGTCTAAAGAAGGAAAAACATACGGCAAAAGAAGTGCTATCTGCTTGGAGACACAGCATTTTCCCGATTCTCCTAATCAGCCCACCTTCCCTTCAGCGGTATTAAATCCCGGAGAAACATACGAACACAGCTGTATTTACGCATTTTCTGTAGTTGATTGAATCCTGCCATGAAAAGTTTTCTATCTGTACTCATTGTTCCAGCTATACTGCTAGGTACGGCCTGCGGCTCCGCTGGGGAAAAGCAACAAAGTGACGGTCAGACGGCGACACTGCCGTTGGAGATTGTTCGGAACCATCAATTGATGGATGTCCTTTTTCCCGAGGGGACGGAGGCTGAAGTGTTGGCTTCAGGGTATGAATGGACCGAAGGGCCCTTGTGGGTTGACGCCGAAGACATGTTGCTGTTTTCTGAAATCCCCTCCAATACGGTCTATCGTTGGACAGCGTCAGACGGGGTATCCGTCTTCCTAAACCCTTCAGGATACACGGGTGAGACGGATAGAGGGGGAGAAGTAGGTTCAAATGGGCTTCTATTAAGCCCAACCGGCGACCTTGTGCTATGCCAACACGGCGACCGCCAACTGGGGAAAATGATCGCTTCATGGTCATCCCCCAAGCCGGAATATGAAACCATTGTAGGAGAATACAAGGGAATGCGTTTCAATAGTCCTAATGATGCAACCTATGATTCTCAGGGAAATCTCTTTTTTACCGATCCGCCATACGGCCTGGAATTCAACATAGATGATCCGGCTAAGGAACTGGATTTTCAGGGAGTTTATCGGTTTAGCGCAGACGGAGAACTGACCTTGTTGCTTGACTCAATCACCCGGCCAAACGGCATCGCTTTTTTGCCGGGAGAACAAACACTGATCATCGCCAACTCAGACCCAAAAAAGCCACGATGGTACAGCTATAAGCTGGAGGATCAGGGCAAATCATTAACCGATGGAAAACTATTTTTTGACGGAAGCGAAGCCTTTCAGACCGAAAAAGGCCTTCCCGACGGATTGAAAGTTTCTTCGGAAGGCATTTTATTTGCCACCGGACCTGGTGGAGTTTGGGTCTTTGATGCCTTGGGCAATGTAATAGGTAAGTTGAAGGTAGGGGAACTTACTTCGAATGTTGCCTTAGATACAGCCGAAAGCTACCTATACGTCACAGCAGATAGTTACGTTATCCGTATCCCTATTCAGAAAAACCTAAAAGGGTAAAAAAGGGATCTTTTCTTTGATTTTCTTACGGATATCCTTAGGGAATTTCCTGTCTCCCATAAAGATATCCGTAAGGATTTCACAGGCACGTTGTCCGTATCGTTCTACTAATAAATTCCTTAACCGAGGGTTTTCGTAAAATATTTGGGACAAAAACCCCGAGATTTTCAATTCATGAAGTAAATGGTCTTTTAGCTGCATTTCGTAGGAGTGACCGGCCAACTCCGCATCTTCAGGATGTTGGTAGATCACTTTGCCGGCAAGCTGCCCACTGTAAATGGCATTTGAAATGCCTTCGGCGGTAAGCGGATCAGCAAAACCGGCAGCATCGCCAATCAAAAATGTTCCCGATCGATAAAAGCCGTCAGTTCTTGGGGAAATCGGAATTTGAAAGCCATGGGACTCCTCTTTAAGCACCTCATGTATGCCAAGCTTGCGCAGGTATTCCCGGTAATACGTCTTAAGACTCAATTTGTTGTTTTTAAAACATCCAACGCCTATCGATAGGTGGCTTTCTTTTGGAAAACACCATCCATATCCATTTGGAATGGCATCTACATCAAATCGGGTCTCGCGCGACAGCCGGAGAAAGTCTTCCTCGGCAACAAAAACCTCACATTCGAGAGCGGGGATTAGCTTTCTGGTTTCTGCCCATCCAGCGAGCTTTGCCACAGGACTATAGACACCGTCAGCAGCTACCAGAAAGCGGGTAAAAATATCTCCCTGTGTAGTGGTAAGTCGTATCCTGTCTGAATAATCGATCCCTACTACCGTGCAGTCTTCTACGACAGTTACGCCCCTTTCTGTTGCTTTTCCCACCAAAAGGTGGTCAAATTTGTCCCGCATCACCATACTAATGATCGGCAGGTGCCGGGAGGTATTGAAACAAATTGGAGCGTGATCAAAATACACCGCCAATTCATGATAACTTCTCGAAACGGCATCAGAGATATCAAAAGGAAGCCTTCGCTTGCCACGATATACTAATCCCCCTCCACAGGTTTTGTACCTAGGCAGTAGTTTCTTTTCCAAAAGGCCTACCGACAAGTTGCCGGCGGAGGCTTCATAAGCAGCCAAGGCACCAGAAGGTCCAGCACCGACAACTACCACATCAAATGAGTACATATATATTAACCAACTATTTTACCTAGTTATGACCGAACTTAAGTGATATACAAAAGGAATCCTGTTACCTGCGTTTAGTAGTTGTCGTCCGAGGGGCTAGATCTCGTCAGGTTCCCTTTCCGGCCAATAGGGCCCGGTAAGGGTAATCGCAGACTTTCCCTCATCAAGACGATATGAAAGCGTCATTTGATCTAGATTGGTTTCGTTGATATTTAGACAGGCATTGAAAAAAACGACATCGAAAGCTACAGTCATCGAGCCTTTTATACCTGCAGTATCTTGCGCGGAACCGATCATACGCACATTTTCCACAACTGCCCCTTCCCTTCGGAAATAATAGGATAAAAAGATTGCCATTTCTTTTCGATGCCGTAGCACTAACTCCTCCAACCACACGGAGTGGTCTTGGTTTCGGTCATCGGGCAGATTTAGGTTTTCCAGTGTCCATTTTTCCTGCATGCTGCCAATATAGCGATTTTTCGGACTTATTCTTTGCCTACGGCGGAGTCCTTCAAGTTTTCCAAAGGGCACCTATAGGTAGATTTTGCCTTACTTCTTACCGAAATTTTTGCTATTAAGATTATTTACTTAAAAAGATGTCGCTTTTGTGACAATATATGTCGGATATGTGCATACTATCGAGCTCTAGTAATGGATAGATTTATACCATATAAAACTCAAAAAACGACCATGAAAAAAACCTTTATCAATCACCTATGGGGCAAGGCCATTTTACTTTGCCTTTTTATTGGCATTCCACTGCTTTATCCGCAGGTAGCGCATGCTACCAATCCAGCAAATCCAGACATTGTCATTCGCGGTACGGTCAAAGATGTCAACGCACAGCCGCTACCAGGTGTAATTGTCGTCGTACAGGGAAGTAGCGTAGGGACTGTGACAGACGGCGACGGTTCATACCGGCTAACTGCACCGGAAAACGCGACATTATCCTTTTCATTTATCGGTTTTGTTAGTCAAAGCGTCGCAATAGGTAACAGAAGTGTGATCGATATTGTTTTGGAAGAAGACCTGAAAAGCCTCGATGAAGTTGTGGTAGTAGGATATGGTACGCAGAAAAAGGCAAACCTTACAGGTTCCGTTGCTACCCTAGCTTCGGACGAAATCATCAAACGACCGGGAACCAACGTGGCCAATTTGCTACAAGGAAAAGTAGCGGGTCTGCAGGTTTCATCGCATTCCGGTAAACCGGGAAGTGAAAACAATACCTTGCGTATCAGGGGACTAGGTACCTTTAGTGCGGCTGGTAGTGATCCACTTGTATTGATCAACGGTATCGCCGGGGATATGACCACCTTGGATCCCAACGATGTGGAATCCATTTCCGTATTAAAGGATGCCGCATCAAGTGCCATTTATGGGGCGCGGGCAGCTAACGGTGTTATCTTAATTACCACGAAGAAAGGCAAAGCGGGTGAAATGACTATTGACATCCATAGCAACATACAAGTGCAGGAAGCCACAAGGCTGCCAAATCTGCTGTCGAACTCAGCGGATTACATGATGTATTGGAACCAAGGCCGTCAGCGTTCTGGGCAGACCCCTTATTTTACTCAAGCGGAGATTGATGCTTTCAGGAATAATACAAATGACCCTGTAAACTACCCAAACTTTAATTGGATCGATCATTCCTTCCGAACAGCAGTCGCCCATAACCAGTCCATTAATATAGGAGGAGGAAATGAGAAGACTACTTTTAACGTATCGCTTGGCTTTTTTGACCAACCTGGTATAACAAGTTTGTATGAGTTCCAAAAAGTGAACTCCAGGGTAGTAATCGAATCCCAAATTAAAGATTGGTTTAAAATTGGAGGGGATATCCAGTTTGTTAAACAGGATATTCAGCGGAGTAATTGGGATAATGGGGATGTGGATTATCAGGTTTTGGCTATCTACGGAGCCGCTCCAAACTATACCCCAACCATGACGCTGCCCAACGGAGATCAGGGGTATGTGGCCCGGTATAGTTCAGCGATTGGGGAATGGACTGTTCGGAACCCGGATGCCCAAAATGTTAGTGGAGTGCAGACGGATATTCGCTACAATGTGCTTCCACAGCTCTATGCGGAGATAAAACCCTTAAAGAACCTGACTTGGTTTACCAAAGGCGCCATTAACTTCAATAGCATGGCCTATAAGAACCATGAGGTGCCGGTGGATAACTATTTTTTCAAAGATGGGTCCTACGCGCATAATAATTCCACGTGGCAACTTGGTGTTAGAGAAAGATGGCAAACTCAGATGTTGTCTACCTTTTATTCCACCTTGAATTATCAAAAGCAATTTAATGCGAATCACGATGTGAATGTTTTAGTTGGGTATAACCAAGAGTACAATCTGGATCGATCCTTAGGCGGATCGAGGGTGTTTTTTCCAACAAAGGAACTGAAGGAACTGGATGCAGGTGCCCCGCTCAATCAGTCTGCCAGCGGTAGTTCTGGTGAATGGGCTATTCAGTCGCTGTTTATGCGTGCGATGTATGGCTTTAAAGGAAAATACCTTTTTGAAGCAAATGCCCGGTATGACGGTACCTCTAGAATTGCGGAGGATACTAGATGGGGTTTTTTCCCATCGGTTTCTGGAGGATGGAGAATATCTCAAGAACCATTTCTGATGCAGAGCTCCTGGATGGACAACCTAAAAATCAGGGCGTCATGGGGTCAACTTGGCAATCAGAATATCGGTTTATACCCCTATCAGGAAGTATTGTCTACTACCTCTTATGCGTTTTCAACTGCATTCCCCGGTGCTGTTATGAACCGGATGGTAGACCCAAGACTTAGATGGGAAACAACTACAATGGCAGATATTGGGTTTGATCTAAGCGTGAAGGAAGGATTATTAAACGTCACGTTTGACTGGTTCGATAAAGTGACAGATGATATTCTGTTTAATATCCCCATTCCTGCAAGTATCGGTTTGACTTCGCCTACGGTAAATTATGGTAAAATGAGAAACCGGGGATACGAGATAGAATTGGGGTCCACAAAGCAAATCGGAGAGCTGACATACAACGTCAGCGTGAACTTCTCAACCTTCAAAAATGAAGTATTACGGATTTTAGCACCGGTATACGGTAACTTCACCATACAGGAAGGACTTCCATTCAATTCACATTTTATGGTGGAATGGGACGGCATATTCCAGAATCAACAGGAAATTAATGACGGACCTGTTCATCCCTTTAATCCTAAACCCGGAGACTTGAAATACGTCGACCAAAATAAAGACGGCGTTATCAATGCCGCTGACCGTATAGTAATGGATGGTGCCTTCCCTGATTTTATTTATGGTAGTACCATAAACCTAGCGTGGAGAAACTTTGATATCAACGCGTTCTTCCAAGGTGTAGAAGGCGTGAAGCAAAGTACGCAGGGCTTATCGTGGGGCTTGGTTCCTTACATTCAGGGATCACCGCCTCCAGTGGATTTTATAAACAACATGTGGACTGGCGAGGGGTCTACCAACTCACATCCCGCCATGTATATCTCCGGATATGGTCCGGTTACAGGTACCCGAAATTCCTATTGGCTGTTGGATGCTTCTTATTTGAGGCTAAAGAACCTGGCGCTTGGGTATAATATTCCTAGGGTGTTGGCACAGCGGATTGGATTGCAAAATGCCCGGGTGTATGTATCCGGTGATAATTTGCTGACCTTCACAAAATGGCCAGGTTCTGATCCTGAAAGGGCGGCTACCAACTGGTTTCAAGCCTATCCGCAAATAACGTCCTATACCATGGGCCTCAAAGTGCGTCTATAATCTAGGCCTTTTTCCAACCAAAAATTTTGAAACACCATGAATCAGAAAAATAGAATCAGAAAATTCATAATGCGTCCATATGTCTTCCTCTTTGCCATTTCTTTCCTGTTGATGTCCTGTGAGGAATTCCTTGAGAAAAATCCCACTACACAGATCTCCAGTCCAACGTTTTGGAAAACACGAAATGACGCAGATATGGCGTTGGCGGGAGTTTATTCCAGACTCAATGTGAGTACGTTTAACTGGGAGGGTGTATATTCCCTGGATATTATGGCGGGCGATGCAAACGAGGGAGCGCAAAGCTTGGGCGCAAGTTCAACAGGTTCCTTTGCCTTGGGCAATATGGAAGCAGTTTCTGGCGGCTTGCTGGCTAACATTTATACCCAGTGCTACAGGGGAGTTGGTTCGTGTAATTTCTTTTTGGCTAACATCGACAGAGTAGATATGCCTGAAGACGCTAGGACGATATACAAAGCAGAAGTTCAGTTTTTACGAGGCTTGTTTTATTTTAACTTGGTGGATTTCTATGGAGGAGTACCCCTTTATACCACCCCCGTTACTATTGAAGAGGGTACCGTAGCCAAAAGTACCAAGGAGCAGGTTTACACGCAAATATTAGCGGATTTGGACTTTGCTATAGCTAATCTTCCAAACACTGACTACAGCTCCAAAGGACACGCAGTAAGGGGTTCCGCCCTCGCATTAAAAAGTAGGGTGTTGCTAAACATGTCCGATTGGACGGGAGCTGCTGCCGCCGCAAAGCAGGTGATGGACGAAGGGAAATTCAGTATCTTCGACAATTATAAAACCATGTTTCTTGCCTCAGGCCAGAACAACAATCCGGAGATCATGTTTTCTACCAAGTACCTGAATCCGGACAACTCAAGCGAGCAGGATATAAGAATATTATGGCATGGAATATGGAATCCAAGACAAGAATTGAGAGATGCCTTCGAATGCATAGACGGATTACCCATAACATCCTCTCCCTTGTACGATCCAACAAATTGGAAGCTCAATAGAGATCCCAGGCTGCATGAGAATATCCGCGCATTTACCGACAAGGCGATTAAGGCGTCAGGTGAAGAAGTGTCCTTCGCATGGAATGGTATCTCGCAGACAGGGCTATCCCCGGTAAAAGGAGGAAACGTCGAAATGTTGCCGATCGACTATGCCACTCGTAGTGAGCAGGATTGGGTCCTAATCCGGTATGCGGAAGTGCTTCTAAACTTCGCTGAGGCTACCAATGAAGCACAAGGCCCCACTGCAGCTGTGTATGATGCCATCAATGAAATACGAGCCAGGCCGGGAGTAGAGATGCCACCTTTACCGTCCGGCCTTACAAAGGATCAAATGCGGGAGAGAATTCGTAACGAAAGAAGGGTTGAATTTCCTTTCGAGGGAATGAGGTACCGGGATATACGAAGATGGAGGACAGCGGAAACCTATATCAACACGCTTATAGAACCCGGAAGCAATATCAAGCGGGTATTTAACCCTTCAAAGCATTACCTCTTTCCGTTTCCACAGTCAGAAATTGATATCAACCCGAATTTAGAACAAAACCCCGGTTATTGATAAACAATTAGATAATTTCACAAAAGAGGCCAAGTCAGCGATGACTTGGCCTTTGTTTTTATATCCTTAGCAAGGAATGGATGGCAGTCCCACACTTGCCTATGCTGGTAAAATGCAGATATTGAATGATATAGTATGCGGGTATGCGGGAGGCCTGTTCCCAACTTCTTCTTGAACTTACCTTACAATAAACAGCAGCAAAAGGTTTTCCTGTCCTCCGTCGGAAAAAGATAGGTAAAGCGAAAGAGGGCTTGGTCGAAACACCCTATTTATTCGACTTCCCAACTCTGTCTTCTAAATTCAGCGGGCGTTTTTTCCGTATGTTTTTTGAACATGCGGGAAAAGTAGGACATGTTCCGAATGCCTGTTTCTTCCATAATTTGCAGCTGGGAAAGATCCGAAGTAAGTAGCAGCGCTTGCGCTTTCTCGATCCTTTTTCTAATCAGGAATTCATGGGGAGGCATGCCTAAAATGGATTTAAAAATGCGAGTGAAATGGTCTTTCGAAAAGCATGCCATCGTGGCTAGCTCATCGACGGATATGTCATTGTGCAGGTTGTCTTCTATGTGGTTGAGAATAGGTTGTAAGTTATACCGCATCACTTTGGTCGTTGGAACAGAGGGCTCTGGGTTTATAAAATTGCAGAGAAGTTGACCGATCATGCTGGTTGTTTCAAGGTGATGTTTCAGCGAATCGAACGTTACTTGCTTGTTGATCCAGGGCTTTTTTTGATAGATGTTAGGATCATCATGAGGCAGTTCAAGACCCGGGTTGATGGCTAATAGCCGCTCAAATAGGCTACAGATAAAAGGGGAGGATTTCTCTTTGCGATTAGTCTGGAACAAAGAAAAAAAATTGAGGTCATGCTTCATGCCGACCATAAAATGAATGTAAATGTGGCTCAGCCCGGGCTCAAATAAGTAGGTACAGGGGGTAAAGCTGGGTAAAAGGTAAATATGCCCCTGTTCTAAGGTAACCTTTCCAGTACCTGTGGTAAGCTTGCCTACTCCTTCGGTAATCAAGTACATCCTAGAAAAGGGACTTATGACATTTGCATAGCATGACCGATGATCAAAATGCCTGTATGCGATGTGTTTTAATTGGAAATCCAGTAGTCCGTTAATTTTCTCACAATACATAACTTGGGTTTTAAAAGTTAATTGCTTCTAATCGGCAAGCTAACAGATAACATAATGCGGATTTGGCATTACGATCTCCGAAGATTAATGCCGTGCGGGTAAGGCAACGGCAATTAAACCTCCAGCCAAACACGGTGTTGTCCGGATGCAGGCATTTGCCGTTCAATAAAATAGGTTTTGGGAAAATAGGCTGTATTGGAATCTAAAATATTAAAATATTTTAATGTTAAATATAAAAAAGTTAATTTGATTAGGTATTACCGCCTACATAATTTTACTTCAATTCATCTTCGATTTTAAGCAGATCAGCACTTAGCTTTTGAAAAAGGACGAGTTTCTATCAACAAAATATTGAAAATTTCTATAGGGCCAATTTTTATTTTTGTTGAGTAAAATGGTCCCATGCAGCCTTTGAAATTTCGGCTATCATTCGTTCGTTCGTATTCAAGTCTTCAGTGGAATCAGTCACAAATACACTGATAATATAGTGCCTGCCATCAGGTAAGAAAACAATACCGATGTTATTAACAGCGGCGGTGACTCCTGTATCGGCATTCATTCCGGACCATCCTGTTTTGTGGGCAACTACGGTAGCATCAGGCAGCAGGCCGCGTAGCCGCTTTGCGCCGGTTGACGTCCCGCGCATCGTATCCCAGATAAAACGGTGGCTGCTTGGCGAAAGCAGACGTCGTTTGTTTTCGTAAACTTCGTGCAACACCTGCGTGGCAGCCAAAGGCGTTGTCCAGTTCTGAAATTGTAGCTCCCAATTGCTTTGCATCACCTCTTCATTGATTTTTATAGAAATATCCTGAAAGCCATTTTGTATAAAATAACTTTCCACTTCCTCAGGCCCTCCCAGTAATTTTAATAGCACATCGCAGCCTACGTTATCACTTTGGGCGATCGTATAGTCCAAGATTTCACCTATTGTAAGTGTGACGCCATTGGGATAGGCATCCCGAATTGGGCTATAGATGCCTGGCAGCAGTTCCTTTTTCTTGATTTTAATTTTCTGGTCTATAGCGAATGTTCCCCGGTCGATCGCCGAAAGCATCGCTACGCCGATGTGGAATTTAAAGACACTTTGCATGGGGAATCGCCTTCCCCCGTTTAAGGAGAGGGTGTCCCTTCCGTTATTACCGCTAATGGAAATGCCAACAATTGCGTCCTTATCAGATACAATGTGATCGATTTTTTCGCCCAATTCCAGGATGGTCTGCCCAGTTGCGGAAAGATTTCCTAGTAATAGCAGGATTAGGGATAAAGAGAAAGCAGTCTTCATGTCTGTAGTGGTTTTAAAATCTAAGCCTCCGCTGAAAGCGCGTTTGTGTCGCCCAAAATTGGCAAATTATCACCTGAATTAGTTGAAGGGAGCGAAATTTTTTCCGCTGTTTGTGATTGTTTTTGACAGCCACAACGTGACCAAATTTATTGGGGGAGCCAGTCACGATCGGAATTGCAAGCATCTTGGGAGGCGCGCCGATAAATTTTACATGGCGCAATGCGTATCGACCATGAATTTTGTTAGTTTTAAATAAAAAATGACGTCTGCCATCCCACACACATGTCTACGAAAATAAACCTAACGCATACGTGAAAAGCTTCCTATACCATTCCGTACTACTATTTGCTATTCCAACCTTTCTTTTTGCCCAGAAAACCCAACATGGGGACTTTATTATCTTGGAAGAGGAAGTTATTAAATCCATTCAACCTCTAATGGAGGCCGCTGATTTGGAATCGGTAAGGATGGTAGCGGAAAAGCACTTGGATAGCGGTCCTTTTTCCCTCATCCACAAAAAGCAGCTGCCGCCAAGCGGGGATATACATGATTATACCAGCATGGGACCCTATTGGTGGCCTGATCCTGAGAAATCAGATGGGCTTCCTTATATTCGTAGAGACGGGGAAATAAATCCGGAGTATTACGATTATAAAGATAAAGAAGACTTGGGTAAGCTAATGGTAGCATTGACGGCACTTGCTGAAGGCTATTTCTTTACCGGCAATGAGCAATTTGCTGCTCATGCAGTCCACTTGATCCGGGCATGGTTTCTTGATCCGGAGACCAAAATGAATCCCAACCTTAATTTTGCACAGAGAATTCCAGGTCGGACGGAGGGAAGGGGAATCGGAATTATTGATACCCGTCGATTTGGTGAACTTCCGGATATGCTGATCGCGCTTTCCACATCGGCACATTGGAAGGATCAAGACGATAAAGCCATGAAAAGCTGGCTGACTGCCTATTTGGATTGGCTGGTGAACAGCTCCAATGGTAAAGATGAAGCGGTCCATGGCAACAACCATACGACCTGGTATTTTGCGCAGACGTTGCCGCTCGCCATATATGTGGGACGGCTGGAGCTGGCAGATAGCCTCGCGTCCGTAGGAATACCGTTGATCCTAGACCGGATGATTGCCGCGGATGGATCTCAACCATTGGAACTCGCACGCACGAAATCATGGGATTACAGTGCCATGAATTTGATGGGCATGATGACCTTTGCCAAAGCCTGCGAACATTTGGGGAGAAACCTTTGGGATCAAAAAAACGCGGAGGGTGTGGGTATTGAAGAAGCGCTTGCCTTTTTAACGCCCTATGCGACAGGGCAAAAGCCCTGGGAGTACGATCAAATCAGTGAATTTGATGGGAGTAAACTTCAAACGCCGCTGCATATCGGTGCACTAAAATACCGCAACCAAACCTATCGCGATTTAGCGAAAAGGTTGACCGCAAAAAAAGATGGTCTTTATTTTTGGGACTTTTATAGCGGCAATTAAAACTTCCTACAGTTTGCGTACATTTTGTATCCGTTGATACTTTTCAACAATATTTCATTTTTTTGAAAAAACCGCTTTTTACTAGGTTTTATTTTTTATATTGTCGAATACTAAAATGATTATACTCCAATGTCTACCATACATAGAGGATTGACGGTTTCCGTTGTCGTAGAGGAGGAAAAGCTGGGACAGGTGAATGCGTTATTAACGGAATTTAACCAGCACGCGAAAGTAAATCATGCAGATTACAGGGCGAACATGCCTAGTACGTATTTTATCAGCTGGCTTACGCTTCCAGCGCAGGAATATGCAGAACGTATGGTCCTACCTCCCCGGATTCTTTTAATGACGAGCTACGTAGGAAGGAAAAAACAACATATATCAGAACTGGTCCACTTCTTAGGCCTACGTTTGCAAGCTGTCTTCGAGCTAAGCAAACCCGGTTCTTCGCGCCTTTCTAGCATGGAGGACATGATGGCTTTTGTCAACGAACATACCGTTTTTCAAGCGTTCTACTCGGGATTTAAATTCATTCCCACGGAAGATATACGGCGGGAGCAGGAAATCCGATCTGAAGTCTATGGGTTTTTGGATAAACAACGCTCAGTTCCGGCATTTGCAACCCAGTCCCCTTCGGAAATCAAAAAGACCATCGAGGATTTTGTCAGTAATCAGGGCGCATTTGCTTGGGCGACGGAAGGACTTAAGGAAATTAAACGGGATAAATTGCGTATGCTATTACCCTTGGGCATTTTTCTGCTTGTGATGGCAGCTTCTATCCTTTGTCTGTTGCTTTCCTTTTTTATTAACAGTCCAATCCTGAGTGGAATAGGATTGGTATTTCCGGCGTTTATCCTGATTTTGGCCCTGCTTTTTGTGTGGCTCAGGATAAACGAAAACAACCCCCACATACCCAATGAGCCGGTTTCGGACGATTGGATTAGGGAAATCATCGAACGGGAGAAAAATCCGGTACTTAATGAAATGACTGTCATTGCTCCGCTAAAAAAGGGGCTGATACGGCGTATCTTTCTTGGTCTTTCTCTTAGACTAATTACTTTGGTAGGTTATTTTTCATATATCCCCACCGTCCATACCGCCCGTTGGCTGCAATTGGACGGAGGAAGGAGGCTAGTCTTTATCGCCAATTTTGACAATATCTCTGAAGCCTATGCCCACGATTTTGTGGACAGTGACAACCGTTCTAGAAATATGGCAGTTGTCTTCAGTCATGCTGCGGGTTTTCCGGCTACGAAATGGCTGGTAAAGCGTGGGTATAACCACCGCAGCGAGTATATGAAGGGGGTTCGCGCCCATCAGAAAATCACACAATTTTGGTATGCCTTTAACACTGAACTCAGTGTAGAGAACCTGAAGAATAACCGGAAGTTTCGCGAAGGACTGTTCCGCGATATGGATGAAAAGGAAATAAGGGAATGGCTTCTAACGATCTAAGCGGATGACACTTGAACTTAACGACATGCAGGGTCTTTTGATCCGCGGGTTTGGGAATCTACCTAGTGCCCAATACGTACTGCTTCGTTTTTCGGATTTTACAGGGGGAAAGCAATACCTTCGAGAGCTACTTCCCGCAATTACACCGGCCACGGACAAGCCTGATGAGCAGGCGGTTCAGGTGGCACTTACTTATGCCGGGTTTTCCTTTTTACAGTTGCCAGCGGAAGGCTTAGCCAGCTTTTCCAGAGAATTTAGAGAGGGGATGACCGAAAGCCACCGGCAGTTTATCCTTGGAGACAATGGTGAAAATGCACCGGATAACTGGGCCTGGGGAAATCCTGCCCATGACGAAATACACCTTTTGCTCATTATTTACGCAAAGGATGAAAGTACGCTGGCGGAAAAGCTAGCAGTAGAGAAAAACCGTGCGGAAAGCTATGGCGTTCTGGAATTACATACGCTACCGACTGGATTATTGCAGGATCACAAGGAGCATTTTGGCTTTCGCGACGATATATCACGACCCATCATTGAAGAGCTGGTAGATAATGTCGAAAAGAAACCTGGTGTGACGTTTCCCGCCGGGGAGTTTATCATGGGGTATAAAAATCTCTACGATGAATATGCTCCTGCACCAAGTATCCCTTCCTCCAAAGATGTCCTAAATGTGTTGCCGGTTTCTGCAGACCTTCCTGATAGGAAAGATTTCGGAAAAAACGGAACCTACTTGGTATACCGGCAGATGGAACAGGATGTTTTTGGCTTTTGGGAATACCTCAAGGGAGCGTCAAAGGATAATTCCGAAGCGGTCTCCTTAGCCAGTAAAATGGTAGGCCGATGGCCCGACGGTTCGCCTCTAACCTTAACCCCTGAAAAGCCGGATCCCTCCCTCAGTACAGCCAATGGCTTTGGCTTCTGGAATGAGGATAAGGCGGGGTTGAAATGTCCCATCGGAGCACATATCCGGAGAACAAACCCCAGAGATCATCTTGTAACAGAGCGGACACAAAAAGATTCCCTAGAGATGGCTGCAAAACACCGCATGCTACGAAAAGGGCGGCCATATGGCACCCCGGTGAGCGAAAGGCTGGTGCCGGAGGAAATTCTTGGGCTGCCAAGGGATGATGAGAAACGGGGCCTGCATTTTCTTTGCCTCGTGACCGATATCCGTAGGCAGTTTGAATTCGTTCAAAATAATTGGGTAAATTTTCACAAGTTCGGAGGGCTCGATCAGGATGCGGATCCAATCATCGGTAACCATTATAAATCCGATATAGTAGTTTCTGATGAATTTAGCATACCGGCCTATCCGGTCAAGCGGAAACTGAAAAATCTGCCAAACTTCACGACTATCAAGGGCGGAGGGTATTTCTTTTTTCCAGGACTACGGGCGTTACATTATTTAGCAAATCATGAATGAATCTATCATAAACGCTGAGGAAGAAGTACAAATAAAGGAGATCATTCAGACGATGAAGGATTTCCTTCTAAGGACCTATTCCGACGGAAACATCAAACGTAATTTTCATCCAAAAATGCACGGATGCCTGAAAGGAACCTTAGTCGTTCGCGCGGACCTTCCGGAATTCCTTAGACAAGGTTTATTTGAAGTGCCGGCTACCTACGATGTTTGGCTTCGTTTTTCGAATGCTCCGCCCAAAGTCGGTTCGGATAAAGGAAGTTCGGGAAGGGGCTTAGCCATCAAGGTGTTGGATGTGCCGGGACCCGTGCTTGGTACAGATCCTATTGGCGTAAACTGCCAGAATTTTTTGATGACAACCAGCCCCATTCTTTCCGCATGGAATATTCCCCTTTACAATAAGGCGATCAAAGCCATATTGCTGGGATGGAAGCAGCAGTTGGCATTTGCGTTGAATCCGAAGCATTGGAGAAGCTTGTATCTAACGCTAAAATATTCGAAAAAACACGACAACCTTCTTGCACAAACCTATTTCTCTGGTGGGGCCTTTTCCCTTGGTCCCGGGCAATATGTGAAATTTCAGTTAAAACCACACAATCCTACCCTGGGATATAGCCTTGATGCCAAGAAGTCAGATCATTTTCTGAGGGAGCAGTTGGCGGTGGATCTTGCTCGGGCGAAGCAGGGCTTTACGCTTTGCGTTCAGTTGCAGGAGAATGAAACGTCTGAGCCTGTGGAAAATACCTCGGTGGTTTGGAAAACCGCTGCCATTCCGGTTGCTGAGCTGAATATCCCGATGCAGGAATTTGATTTTGCCGAACGCAATGACTTTGGAGAGTCCCTTTCGTTTTCTCCTTGGGTTTGCATGAGTGCCCATCTGCCAGTAGGCGCTATCAACCGTGCCCGAAAGGCCGTCTATGATGAGCTGTCTGCATTTAGGAAGAAAATGCCCTCAGTCTAGGAAGTTCTTGATAAAGGGGTTGATAAATGTGTCTCCCCCAAATACCTGTTGGTGTTTTTTCCAATCTTCATAATGCGGAAATGCTTCAGTAACCATCTCCTTTGACCAAGGTAACAGCGAAAGGCCCCAATGAGGATTACCACCTATGGCTATCAATTCGGCTTCGATCCGTTTCAATAGGGAAATGGTACCTGTCACATTCTTGACGCTGACAACTTCGATCATGCAGGTGTCCCGCTGGTTCATCATCGAAAAATATCCCGGACACTGCTTGACATAGCGAAGCGAGAATGGGGCGGCGAGGTAATGGCCATACTCCATCGCTTCTTTACAGATTTTCGTTATGAGATCTACGGCTTCAAATGCTTTTTCGATCTCAAAACCCATTTCAATGGCATAGCCGTAGAATTTGAGTTCACCCAATCCCTGATCCAGTACTTTGTTGTAGATATCTTCAAAGCCCCCTCCATTTGAGGCATAATCCTCCAGTCGTATCAGCGAGTTGTTAGTAAGCCGGGGTATGTTTTCAGCGTTTCGGTTAAAAACCCAAGAGGATAACCTCCCAGAGATGGATATACCTGACACAAAGGAGGATAGGTAATTTCTTTCTCGCTGTGCATTAGGTGGGACCTTACTCGAATGCGTGTAATTCCTTGTAGTGACCAGGCATTTTCTAGCGGGCATTTCCTCGCCTTCATCGATATACGGATTAATCAACACCTCAAAATGGCGGTGACTATTGATAAAGCTGTACAAATCTCCTTCTTGCATTTTTACTTTGAACTCCTCCCATACCCACACTTTCCGCTCTTCATAAAGCCGGTAGGACTCCTGTACTTCGATAATCAGCGAAAACACAAACCCCATGGATCCCACGCCTACCATGACGGCATGAAAAGTATCATCATCCTGAATAAGTTCAATGCCGTGAACTTTGGTAGCTGGGTCGGCCAAAAATGCCTCTTTATCGGTGATCCCATCTGTGGGTTCAATGCGGTAAACCTTTCCTTTGGTGCCTACGATGGTCATAGACTTAACCATACTGGGTAAGGGACCAATCCCTATTCCTGATCCATGGGTGGAGGTTGCGATGGCACCGGAAATGGCCTGTATGCTAGATCCGCCTTTGTTCATCAAGGCGAGGCCCTCCCGTTCTAGGGCTGTAATTAATTCATGCACCTTCGTCCCCCCGCTAGTCTCAAAGAGGTAATGCTTTTCTATACTTTTCTGATTTTGATAGTTTACCTCTACGTCAAATCCTTCTTTAAAAGCCGGCTTTATGAACTGCGTTGCCCTTCGCTGAGTGAGGTTGAGGTTTTGGGTACAAATGATAAAATCTTCACACTGCGCAATTGGTGTCAGTGCATGACCGGAACCAATCGCACGGATCTGTCTCCCTTCCTGTTCAGCCGTACTGACAATGGCCTGTACTTCCCGAAGTCCCTCAAAATCGTAGTCCAGCCACCTTGCGGACAGGTTTTCAAATTCGGTATGACTGCCACTACCGGGCACAAATACCTTGAGTGGTTCGGAGATGTGGTTGCCATACCAATTGCTCCAACGCTGTCGGAAAGGGAAATCCTTTTTGTAAATTTTGCTATAGGAGAGTTCGGTGTCGAGGGACAGTAACACATGTTCGTGTATCGGGGAGTTCTTGTTTAGCCGGGTTTCTATCTTTCTCCTTATCCACCTTGGGTTCACAAGAAAATTAACCGCCCGGATCCATTGGTTTCGTCGTTCGCGGGTGCAGTGGTTGGTGAGCGAATCATCGAGATCCTCTATACGTTCCGGTAGGTTTTTGCGGTTAAACACCACGGCCGTTATCAGCCGAAACATAACCCAAGTGATGATGGCGTGTCCTTTCTTTTTTTGGATAAGTGTAGCAAAAAGTAGCATGTTGTGCGGGGTTTGGTTTTTTTCTAGGATAGTGATTAAATATAGGGCTATTGTTTCGTTCAAGCAAACTATAAGTAACTAAAATGAGGAAAAATCAGGAAGTATAAATGTATTCGGAAATCATGGTAGCGAAATGTTGGGTCAACAATCTATGATGCATGGAAAGAAATCAACAAAACCACTTAGTCAATCGGGCAGTATTGGTATAAAAAAACCGGAATAGCTATCTTTGAGCGTCAGGTTCATAAACAAACCCCCACGTCATGCCCCAGGATTACAACCACCCATTTTTCGCAGTTATCGGATGCTTTGATACCAAGCCAGAGGTTTATAATCACTTGCGAAACCAACTGATCTCTTCCGGAGCCTCTGTTGCGATGATTAACGTGGGCATTATGGGAAGTACCGGCTTGTTTCCGGTGGCTGTTGAGTCCGAAGAAATCGCCGAAATGGGTGGTGTGACCTTGCAGCAGCTTCGTGAAAAGAGGGACAGGGGATGGGCATTGGAACGGATGGCTGAGGGATGCGGACAGCTTTTGAAACGTTGGCAGGATCAGGGAAAGTTAAAGGGATTGATAGGAATGGGGGGCGGCGGAGGGACGTTTGTGTTTTTGACAGCCGTGCGTATACTGCCTCTGGGACTTCCAAAGATCATCATTTCAACCTTGGCCACAAAGGATCTTTCAAGCCTCGTTGGAGCAAAGGATGTGGTGTTGATTCCGTCCGTGGTAGACGTCGCGGGAATCAACTCGGTCATCGTACCGATTATCGATCAGGCGGCAGCAGCGTTGGCCGCTATGGCAGAAGTGCCGCTTTCTAGCAGCAATACGAAAAAGGGTATCATTGCGATTAGCATGTTTGGCAATACAACGGACTGTGTGAACTCCTGCACCAGTCTCCTGGAAGAAAAGGGATATGAAGTGATGGCCTTTCATGCCAATGGAATAGGAGGGAAGGCGATGGATGCACTCATTCGCGAGGGGATTTTCGACGGTGTGTTGGATCTGACGACCACAGAGCTTGCAGATGAAATGTGCGGCGGAATATTGAGCGCCGGCCCAGACCGAATGAAGGCAGCTGTGGATATGAAATTGCCGCTAGTCGTGGCGCCGGGCTGTTTGGACATGGTCAATTATGGAGAACCGAAGACTGTTCCCGAGCTATTCGCCAACAGGATTTTTTACCATTGGGCCCCTAACGTAACCCTAATGCGGACCAATAAGCGGGAGAACCGAAAATTGGGAAGCCACATGGCCTCAATAATCAATCCTCTTAAAGAAAGCGTGGCCGTGGTATTTCCAAAGGGCGGGTTTTCACAGGTGGGGGAACTGGGAGGAAAATTTCATGATCCGGAAGCAGATGCGGCATGGCTGCTTGGATTATGTGAAACACTGGATCCGGCCATTCCTGTCATTCAAGTAGCCTCTTCCATCAATGATCCGGAGTTTGCGCGTGCTGCCGTAAATCAATTGATGGCTTTTATTGAAAGAAAAAGCGAAATCAACTAACTTACCGCCGTTTACTAAGCGAAAATCAACGATTATTATGCCAAATCCATGGACCGGAAAGGGTAATCCTTACACCCGCGAAGAAGTGAGGGAGAGACTACGAAACACCGTCAACCAGCAAAAAGCAATTATTGCCGCGGGAGCGGGAACAGGAATTTCCGCCAAATTCATCGAAAAGGGTGGGGCTGATTTGATTATCATTTATAACTCGGGGCGTTTTAGGATGTCCGGACACGGCTCCACGGCCGGGCTAATGGCCTATGGAGATGCCAATGCCGTTGCGATGGAAATCGGCGAATTTGAGGTTCTGCCCGTAGTGGAAGAAATTCCCGTGATCTGTGGCGTACATGGGTCAGATCCGAGACGAAGGATTTGGCACCACCTACTTAAGGTAAAGGAAATGGGTTTTTCCGGAATCAACAACTTTCCTACCCACTCTATCGTAGACGGGCATTTCCGGCAGGTGCTTGAAGAGACAGGTATGGGTTTTGAAAAGGAAGTGGAAATGATTCGAATCGCACATAAAATGGAGCTTTTTTCCATCGTATACGTGGCCAAACCTGAAGAGGCCAAGCAAATGGCTGAAGCTGGAGCGGATGCCATTATTGCCCATGTCGGCACCACTGTCGGTGGGTCTGTAGGCGTTACCGGTGCTTCTTGCAGCATGGATGAGGCCGTTTCCCGTACCCAAGAAATCATCGATGCCGGTTTTTCGGTCAATCCTGATCTGTTTTTTCTGACCCATGGTGGACCCATCAATACCCCGGATGATGTACGGGAAGTGTTGAAACGCACCACGGCGCATGGATTTGTAGGAGCCTCTTCCCTTGAACGCATGGGGGTGGAGCAGTCGTTGACAGACCTTACAAGAGCGTTTAAATCCATTCCCTTGGATGTATAAGGATCGGATAAAATCCGGGTTGGCGGCCTTGGGCGTAAATTGCGGGGACAGTTTGCTGGTGCATGCCTCCCTTAAGTCGCTCGGGGCACTGCCGAACGCGGCGGAACAGGTAACTACTGCCTTTTTGGAGCTTTTGGGAAGTGAGGGGACGCTCCTCATGCCTTCCCTTACCTATAGCTCGGTCACTAAGGAGTCACCGTTTTTTGATTTTGAAACAACCCCCTCTTGTGTAGGAGGGCTTTCTGAATACTTCCGCACCAAAACAGCTGCCCGACGCAGCATTCATCCGACCCACAGTGCATGCGCATTAGGTAAAGCGGCTGGTTTTTTTATTGATAGCCACCTAAGCGATCGTACGCCCGTAGGTGCGCATTCACCTTTTTCAAAACTCAAGGAGGCGAAGGGCAAGGTGCTTTTTCTGGGATGTGGGCTAAAGCCCAATACGAGTATGCATGGGGTTGAAGAACTGGTGGTCCCGCCATACCTGTTTGGGGAGGAGAGGGAATATACCTTGCGCTTATCGCCCGATAACCTGCTTCAAAAAAGGTATATCCCTCACGGATTTGCAGGCTATATTCAGCGATACGACAGACTGTTAGACCTGTTGAAACCGGATGATTATCGTCACGGGAACATTTTGGATGCGGAGGTATTTTTATTGGACTGCAAGGCGTTCTGGGACAAAGGTTTGGAAATACTGAGACAGGATCCTTTCTATTTTGTGGAAAGACGGCATGAACAGGCAAATCAAGGTGGCCTCGGTGATTAATGGATTTGATTAGTGAGAATTTAAGGCTAGTTGAGCCGCTGTGGATCGCAGGTGGAGCCTTTTTTTTTGGTAAAGATTGCATCAACGTGCCACAAAGATTTCGGAGGGATTTTTGGGAACAGGTAATTGGTGTAGGAATATGCTTTTGTGTAATGGTATGCTTTTTAAATTGCCACGAATATCTTGGAGGAATTTTGGGAAAAAGGTAATTGGTGTGGGCAAAGGTGCTTTTGTACAGATGTAAGCTTTTTAGAAAGCCAGGAATGACACACGAATATCTCGGAGGACTTCAAGAGGAGCACAATTGGTCTCAACTGAGGTGCATTTTTGGTTACCGCAATGCCTCTTTGATAAATGCTAAAGCAGTTAAATGAAGTCTATCGTTAACTCAGAATCTTAGCCCGTGTCGGTCTAAAAAACAGCCTAGAAAGACGCCCATTTCTACGCATTCATTCGTAGAAGTGAGACGGAAACGTTCAACGGCTTTTTCTACATTCGAGATCTCCTACATGTCCTCGAAGATTTTACGAACGCCTTTTGAAAACAAAATGCTTTAAATCGAATATGAATGGATTATTAATTTTTATGAACGGTTCACTGAGGCGATTTTTTTGAAATTGAATCACTCAGAAAACCTCCAATCTGTTCGCTCTTAAAAGTAAAATCAACCAACCAAATCGTCCGTAGCTGTAAGTTTCCTTTATAGCTACTCTTACAAGAAGTTGCTTAAATCCTTGACGTTTAAAATAAAACAAAACCTCTACGAATAACATTAATTAAATTTTTTAATTAGAAAATAAATATTTTAGAAAACCAAATTTATTTTCAGTAATTATTCATATAAATTTTATGATTGGATATCTCCTAAAACTAATTAATCATAACTTTATAGAATAATATTTATTAAAAATTGTTTCATAATGAGATTAATTAGGTTTCAGAATGTAGGTGATTTGGCAGATGGCCACAGCCCGCTTCTCAGGCACTAAGGAACCCGAACAGGAGGAGTACACGAAAAAGAGTTATGTGACACATCATTTTACTAACCCAAACACACGAATATGATAGTAAGAATAAGCGTCTTAGCAGTGGTTTTACTGCTGCTTCCCCTTTGTGCTACGTATGCCCAGCAGCGCACTATTCAAGGAAAAGTTACCGACGAAAATGGTGAAGGAATACCGGCTGTTTTGGTATTGATAAAAGGATCAACGGTGGGGACAACGAGCGATGTTGATGGCTCCTATACTATACCGGTCAATGGAGAAGCTACCCTCATATTTAATATGGTAGGCTTTGCGGGAAAGGAAATAAGCACCAAAGGCTCAAACCGCATCGACGTCGTGTTGAGTGAGGAAAGCATGGATCTGAACGAGGTTGTTGTTGTCGGCTTTAGTGAAGTGGAACGGCAGCATTTAGCCTCTTCGGTAGAGGTGATGGACATGGATCTAGTCAACAGCCGTCCCATTTTTAAATTAGAAGAGGCTTTTAGTGGAACGATTCCAGGTGTGACGCTTTTGCAGGGAAACAGTCTCCCAGGCAGCGTGCCAGGCACCATCTCTATTCGGGGTATCAGCACGCTGCAAAATGCAGCTCCCTTGGTAATCGTGGACGGGATGGAACAGTCCTTAACCGATATAGACCCTAATCAGGTAAAGAGCATTACGGTACTAAAAGATGCCGCGTCCGCTTCCTTATATGGATCCAGAGGAGCTAATGGAGTAATTATTATAGAAACCGAAAGAGGGACGACGGGGCAGTTCCGGGTAAATCTACATTCCTGGGCGGCGCTACATAAGCCGATTGATCTTCCGGATTTTGTTGGTTCGCATGATTATATGCTGCTAAACAACGAAGCCCGGATTCACCAAGGGCAAAATCCCCTTTTTACAGAGCAGGACATCTCCGATGCGGCAGCAGGGAACTATCGTAACACCGACTGGTTAGGGGCAATAATGCAGCGACAGGCATATTCACACAATACTTCAGCCAGTATCTCAGGAGGTGGAGGAGTCGGTACCTTTAACCTCATGCTTGGCTACATCAACGAAAACGGCCTCAATAACCAGGAAGGAACTGAAAAATTTTCGGCAAGATTTAATACCAACGTAAATATAGCCGATCGCTTTGTCCTACAAGCGGACTTTTACGCGCACCGCCTTCAGGTGGACCGGCTTTATGCCAATACCAACGGTCACGGATTATATCAACAGGCCTGGAGTATGAATCCCACCCAACCGATTACCTATGAGACAGGTAACAATTCGAGCTATATCCTCCATAATAACATCAACCCCCTCGCTTCCATTTACCATGGAGGGTCTTGGAATGCACTTCACGACCGGAGCACGATCAACCTCAGGCCAAAATACTTTATTAACGACAACCTGAGTTTTGAAGGAAACTTGTCTTACCTGATCAATAAATCGGCCGATAAATATCAAAGGCTCACCCATAAGTTTTTTGACGGTGACGGAAAGCCTGTGGAGGTATGGGGGAACTCGGTAGGTGCCAGTCAGGGAGTAAGCTCCAGCCAAATTACGGCGAGAGCCATGGTAAATTATGAACGGGAACTGAGAAACAGCAAAGATAAGATTTACCTATTGGGTGGGTCGGAAATCATGAACAACACCTATACGGATTACCGGGAATTTGCTAAATCATCCTTTTTTGCAAAGCTAAACTATTCGTTTGACAACCGATATCTGATCGAAGCGACCGGAAGGGCTGATGGCAGCAGCAAATTTGCTCCGGGAAACCGTTGGGGCTTTTTCCCATCGGGTGCTTTTGCGTGGAATGTGCATAATGAATCGTTTATGAGTGGAATGGTAAGCTCCGGCATAATCAGTAGCCTGAAGTTGAGGGCGTCATACGGTCTTATTGGCAATGAAAACGTAGCACCCTACCTATGGCAGGAGGTCGTAAACACCTGGGGATGGACGATGCGTGTACCTAATCCGGATTTTAGCTGGGAAAAACAGCGCCAATCAAACGTTGGAATAGATCTCAGTACGTTTAGCAATAAACTCTCTATTACCGCAGAGTATTACCATAAGTATTCTTATGACCTTATTTACTCCGATTTTCCGGTACCGCCATTGACCGGGTCGTATTACTTGACTTCTTCGGTTAATATTGGAGAAGTGGAAAATAAAGGCTGGGAGTTTTCGGCCAATTACGCTGACAAAATAGGAGCGGTAGAATACAGTATTGGAGGGATGCTGTTTGACAACATCAATAGGGTCTTGAAAGCAGGATATGACCGGGCCGATACGTTGATTTTTAAAGATGATCCAGATATGATTTGGTATGAGGGCATCGCGATAAACAATTACTTCGGATATGAAAGCGAGGGCTTTTTTGGATCCCAAGAAGCTGTGGATGGAACGGCCGCCAAGTTACCCAATACCTATCCCGGCGATATTCGCTATAGAGACCAAAATGGGGACGGGGTAATCAATGATGAAGATAAAGTGGATTTGGGAGATCCATTCCCTCATCTGAACTACTCTATCAATTTCAATATCTATTATGATAGATGGGATATTAGTTTCTTGGGACAAGGAGTTGGAAAGAGGATTGGAAGACTTGGCGGAATGGAAGGTTATCCGGTCTTAATGGATGGAGTGAACAACAACTTAGGGGCTCCACGGCAGTATTACATGGATAATAGATGGACACCTGATAATCTGGATAGCCGTTTCCCAAGGGTTTGGACCGGGACGAGTCCAAATGCAGTGCTTAGCGATGTATGGTTAAGCAACGCTGCCTTTTTCAGGGTCAAGATGTTGCAACTTGGATATACCGTGCCACGGGTTGGAAGAAGCATTCAAAACATCAGGGTGTACTTCAACGCACAGGACGCTATCACCTTTACGAAATGGGAGGGCCTTGAGCCCGAAAGAGATGGAGGAAATGGGAATTACCCTAGAATGGCCACGTTTAGTTTGGGGATTAAAGCCACGATTAATTAAAAAAATGGAGAGTCAAGCCTGCCTTCCGGAAATGCATGCATGACTATGCCGGTACACACCGGTATGAGTAAAGTTCCATGATTCTCCCGAATCACATTGGGCAAGTTCTGGCCATTGAAAATAAAAATTATAAACAGATGAAAAAGCTACTAATTAATATAGGAATTATTGCAGTATCGTTATCCGGATGTGTGGAATTTTTGGACAAGACAGATCCTACAGCAACTTCTTTTGTCGAGTTTTTTAATGATGAGGAAGATTTAAGGAGGGTGGTTTATAGCAGTTACCTGGATGTATTTACCAATCCAGGGGTACATCAAACACTCTTTTACATGGAAGAAGGCAAATCGGATAATGCTTACAGCCGCGTGGATGGACACCATCATCAGCGAATCGCCAATGGAAACATAAACAGCACTAGTCAGGCATTTCTATACTACTATGAACTGCAGATGAAACACTTGGGCCGGCTAAATACCTTTGTGGCTAACATTGATATACCCTACGTAGAGGATGAATCCGTCCGGGTCAAGTATAAAAGCATTCTTGAGGCTCTAAGGGTTTGGCATTATTTTAAGCTTACCTTTAGATGGGGAGATGTTCCTTTCCACCTCGAGCCCGCCGATTTGGTGGATGCCTTACAACCTACCACCCCAAAAGCCGAAATTCTTGACCAACTGTTTCCATTGGCAGAAGAAATCGCTAGCCGTCTGCCGGCAGAGGAGTATACCTCCGATAAGTACATGTTTAACCGCTACTCTTTCAAAGCCTTGACTATGCGGTACGCGCTTTATAATCAGCGGTACGAATTGGCGGCACAGCTGGCAAAGGAGATTATTGAAAGTGGAAACTATGAACTTCACCCCAACTACGTCGAGCTCTTTCAATATGAAGGGGCTGCATCAAATAACGAATTTATTGTCCATTTCGACCGACAGAGTCACGGCAACCGCGCCACAAATTCATTTCGCGACCTGGCACCTCATTTCAGGACAGGTAACGGGCAGTCTTATGTAGTTCCCCTTAAGTCTCTAGTGGATTCCTACTGGACCATGCAGGGAAGACCTATTGATGCATGCCCTATACATACCAAAGCGGAGTATGAACTTGACCCGACTCTGAATAGGGATCCGAGATACAGCGCAACTATCCTGGGCCATGGAGACGAATTTTACGGCGAAACCATCGATATCTATAACCCAAATAGCCCCATGTTTTTTGAAAATCAACGTGCAAGCAAATCAGGCTACTGGTTTCAAAAATATGTCTCTGATGCGGACGCGTTCCGAAGTGGCGGCAACTTTGATTTTGGACTACTACGGTACGCTGAAGTATTGCTCTCCTATGCCGAGGCCAAAATCATGCTGAATGATATAGATGAGTTGGCAAAGGACGCCATAAACATGGTCAGGGAACGCGCCGGGTTGGATATGGCTGTTGCTGATGTGACTGGACCTGCATATGACAACCTAAGTCAAGACGAGTGGATCGACCTTATCCGAAATGAAAGGCGTGTTGAATTTGGTGGAGAAGGATTGCGCTATGATGATATCATTCGCTGGAGAATTGCCGAGGAGGTCCTCAATGGACCTGCGTTAGGGCATACGGTACGTGTCGGAGGTGAACTTGTTTCCCTGAAGATCGAAGACAGAACGTTTCAAGCGCACAATTACTTATGGCCGTTTCACGAAAACAGCCTCCGTGTGGAGCCGGGCCTTACCCAAAATCCGGGCTACTAATTCGTTACCTCTAACATGAGAAAAAGGCCTGCTTAATTGTTAAGCAGGCCTTTTTATGCTATGGACTCTGGAAATACGGCTATAATTTCATAGCGTTCGCTTATATGTTATTCCTTTACCACTTCCACCAATTCCACCCAGTGCTTTGCCTTCTTGCCGGTAAAGTGCTCGATTTGGTGGCGGCAGCTAAAGCCGTTGGCGGCAAGGGTTGCACCTTCCTCCATGGCGTTGACAGCGGGGAACAGGATCTCATCGCCGATCTTTTTGGAGATTTTATAGTGTTCCTTTTCATAGCCGAAAGATCCTGCCATCCCACAGCATCCGGAAGGGATTTCCAATACGGTTCCCGAATCTTCCTTTGATAGCACCTGCTTCATACTTTGTGTGCCGTACAGGGCTTTTTGATGGCAGTGTCCATGGATGTGCATGCTATCCCCCTTGGGCTTTAGCCTGATTTTCGTATTGCCGGCTTCTTTTTCTTTTGCTAAAAAAACGTCAATGAGCATGACATTTTCCTTAAGCTTTTTGGCTACGTCTGCAGCGTCTAGCAGGTCTGGGAAATCATCATTTAACGCAGAGGCACAACTGGGTTCGCAGACGACGACCTTTAATCCGCTGTCAATAAAAGCCAGCAACTTATCGACTGTAGACTGTCCTTCTGCCTTGGCTTCCCGTAGAAATCCATGAGAAATTTTTGGGCGCTGACAGCACCCCACATGCGCAAGTTCTACCTCATACCCGCAATCGTTCAGCAATTTGAGCGCTGCCTTGCCGATTTCAGGTTCGTGGTAGTTCAGGTAGGTATCCGCAAACAATACTACCTTTTTTTCTAGGTTGGGCTGATGGGAGCTGTTTTTGGCAAACCACCTGTAAAAGGGTTCTGAAGTGTATTCCGGTAGGGTACGCTTCTTGTCAAAGCCTGCAAGTTTTTCCATACTGGCCTTGAATGGAGCAGAGGCTTGCAACGCATTCACAGCAAAAGCAAGTTTCCCGGCAAACAAACGTGCGGCTTTTGATGAATCGCGGATCAGTTTATCCCTTCGGCTGGGACCCTTCTGATCGTAGTAAAGCTGCATGACATCACTTTTCATTTTGGCCATATCCACATTGCTGGGGCACTCCGACTTGCAGGCCTTGCAAGAGAGGCAAAGGGCAAGTGTTTCTTGCAGGCGTTCGCTGGCCAGGCCGCCACTATTAAGTTGGCCGGACATGGCGAGACGCAGCGCATTTGCCCGGCCACGGGTAGAATGCTCCTCATCTCGGGTGGCTTTGAAGCTGGGACACATGGTACCTCCAATGAGCTTTCTGCACTCGCCTACACCTGTGCACATATGCACGGATTCTTCAAAACTTTGCTCTGAACGGTAATGGAATTCGGTTTTCACAGGTTGGTCTACATAGGCCGTACCATAGCGCAGGTTGTGTTCAATGGTCTGCGCCTCCACGATTTTTCCCGGGTTCATGAGGTTCTCAGGGTCAAAAAGCTGCTTGACCTGTATAAATGCGCGATATAGTTCCTTTCCGAAAAAGCGCTCATTAAACGCGCTCCGCACTAGCCCGTCTCCGTGTTCGCCGCTCCAAGACCCACCGTACTCCAACACCAGGTTAAAGGTATCTTCTGCGATGTTTTTTAGGCGGGTGATGTCTTCCGCCTGCCGTAAATCCAAGATGGGCCGTACATGGATCACGCCGACGCTTACATGGGCATACATGGATACCTCCGCCCCGTGCTTCTTACAGATCTGCAAAGTCCTGTCGATATACTCTTTCAGTTTGTCTGTGGGTATGGCGGCATCTTCGATAAAGGGCAGTGGCTTTTTCTTCCCTTTGATCCCCAGCATCAGTCCCAACCCTTTTTTCCGTACCAACCACACATCCTCGTATGCTTCTCCCTGTGGAAAAAGTGGATAAGCATACCCGAGCCCCTTTTCCTGAAGGTCCTGAATCATCTTCATAGGACGGTCCATGACGTCCTCTAAGGTGATTCCGTAAAATTCCACAATCAATATTGCAGCAGGATTGCCTGTGATGAAGTGGCAATGCCGTTTGGTGGTTAGGTTTTCGCGGCTGAGATCGACGACGATTTTGTCCAAGATCTCCACGGCGGATGGATTATACTGCAGGATTGGCGTTACGGATCCAATAGCCTCCAAGAGGTCCGCAAAATGGATCACACAGACCGACTTGTACTGGGGTAGGGGTTCCAGGTTAATCTTCAGTTCCAGGGTGGTGGCGAGTGTGCCTTCGCTTCCCGTGATCAATTTTGCCAAGTTCCACTGATCGGTATAAATAAATTCATCCAGGTTGTAACCGCCCACGCGGCGCATGACTTTGGGGAATTTCTCTTCTATCAGGCCTTTGTTCTTGTCGATAATGGCTTGGAATTCCCGATAGATTTCCCCCTCGCGGTTATTCTGCTGGGTTTTTTGGGCATATTCTTCCGGGCTTAGTTGCGTAAGTAGCAATTCCGTTCCGTCTACCAGCATAACCCTGGCTTCAAGGACATGGTCCACCGTTTTTCCGTAAAGGATGCTTTTGGTTCCCGAGGAGTTGTTTCCGGTCATCCCGCCCACATTTGCCCGACTAGAGGTGGCAGGGTCTACCGCAAAGTACAGCCCCAATGGAGCAAGTTCATCATTAAGCACATCCCGTACCTTTCCAGGCTGCACCCTTACCCAACGCTCCTGTTCGTTTATCTCCAACGTTTGGTTCATGTATTTTGAAAAGTCCAGAATAATGGATTTTCCTACCGTTTGTCCCGCTAGGCTGGTTCCTCCCCCTCTTGGCAAGATGGTCACGGCATGCATTCTAGCCAATTCAATGGCCATGCGTACATCGCGTTCATCCTTTGGGAGTACGATGGCAATGGGGGTGATTTGGTAAATACTTGCATCGGTACTATACATGCCAAGCGAATAGGCATCTGTGAGTACCTCGCCTTTTACCTGTTTTTTCAATAAGGAGATCAAGGGGGTATTTTCGGTCAATGTAAGGGTCATATTGCTCTGTTTATTGTCATTGCTTAAAATTCAAATATATTGTTTTTTAGGAATCAATTTCAACGAAGCCCATGCTTTGGGTAGGAAATTCGGTATTTGATATAAAAAAGGTTTGAAATCGGCAATACTAATCGTATTTTTCACCTTAAACTAGTGGTACACGCAACCCGACACATAAATTCAAATTAACCCAGCGATTCGTATGTTAGATAACTATGACAAAAATGACAGAAGGACATTTTTGAAGTCTACCGGAACGGCTATCATCGCCAGTTCTGTATTGCCTATGACCTTTTCCATTTCATCCGGCATGGCAGCCCAGAGGGCTCCGCTGAAAGTCGGGCTTATTGGCTGCGGGGGGAGGGGCACCGGCGCAGCGGCGCAGGCGCTAAAAGCAGATAAGGATGCGGTCCTGACTTGCATGGCAGATATTTTCTCCGATTACCTCGAGGAATCCTACCAGTCGCTTATGAAAATAAATCCTAACCAGGTAAAGGTGGCTGATTCACATAAGTTTGTAGGGTTTGATGCCTTTCAAAAGGTATTGGAGGCCGATGTGGATGTAGTTATCTTGACTACCCCTCCCGCTTTTAGACCAAGCCACTTTGAAGCCGCCGTAAATGCAGGCAAGCATGTCTTCTGTGAAAAACCCGTAGCCGTAGACGCGCCTGGGGTGCGCAGTGTTTTGGAATCTGCCAAAAAGGCGAAGGAAAAAGGGCTTTCTGTCGTTTCCGGCTTTACCTTCCGGTATGATTTTCCCAAGAGGGCCCTCTTCGAGCGAATCACCCGCGGTGACATCGGCGAGGTAACCAGTGTATTTACCGCTAGGAACGGCGGTGGCCTTTGGTTTAAACCTAGGCAGCCAGAATGGACAGAAATGGAATACCAAATGCGCAACTGGTATTATTATGACTGGCTTTCGGGCGATTACATTGTGGAAATGATGGTGCACAGCCTCGACATGATGTCGTGGGCATTTGGCGATAAGCTTCCGCTTAGTGCCACAGGTACCGGTGGAAGACAATCTCGTACGGAAGAAATTTACGGCAATATTTACGACCATTTTGCCATAGAATACGATTATGGAAACAACCTGAAGGGCATCCACTTCAGCCGGCAGCAAAAGGGCTGCTCCAATACCAACAAGGTGGAGGTGTCGGGAAGAAACGGAAATGCCCTCGTAGATGTCGGCAAGCGAATCCATGCGACGTTCGGGGAAAATCCCTGGATGTATGCCGGTGAATACAACAACCCCTATGAAACCCAACACGAAGAACTGTTTGCGTCAATACGTGCTGGAAAAGCAATGAACGAAGGAGAATTGATGGCCAACAGCACGATGTTGGCGGTGTTGGGAAGAATGGTAGGATATAGCGGACAAACCATTACTTGGGAAGATGCGATGAAATCGAACATGACCCTTGGTCCTAAGCCTGAGGCTTATGCCTGGGATTTGAAATGGCCTGTACCGCCAATTGCCATTCCAGGAGTTACCAAAGTTGTATAATTTAGCCTATCCCATATATGTCGAAAATAATTTATCTAGCGGCACTGGCAGGAATACTGTTTTTGCCGGGTCAGTTGCACGCTCAGGAATACCTTTTTGAATTTGGCAATGCACAAAGTTTGGAATCATTAATCAGTGGGAAATCGGTCACCACCAGTCCCATGAAATGGTACAACGTAAATACGGAAAAGCAAACCTGGCGCTTCGAAGAAGACAAACTGGTCTGCGAGGGCTTGCCGATAGGCGTTATCCGTTCGGAAAAGCAATATGAAAATTTCATCATGTACGTGGAATGGAGTCACCAGGAACTTGGAGGAAATTCAGGAACCTTTGTATGGAGCTCCGCCGCACCGGGCAGTAACCGCCTTCCTGACGGCGTTGAAGTGCAGATGCTTGAACTGGACTGGGTAAACCAGAACAAAAACGACAAAGGAGAACTTCCTCCCATAGCCTATGTACACGGGGAACTCTTCGGTGTCGGCGGTGTGGAGACGGTTCCTGATAATCCGCGCGGTACCCGAAGCAAATCCATCGAAAACCGATGCCTTCCCAGAGGTGAGTGGAACACCTATGTGGTGGTCTGTGTGGACGGTGTAATCAAGCTTTCTGTCAACGGAAAGTTCGTCAACGGCATTCAGAAATCCTCTCAGAAAAAGGGCTATATCTGTTTAGAATCCGAAGGTGCACCGATTCATTTCCGCAACCTCACTGTAACCGAACTGCCCCCAGGAGTCACTTCCATGGAACAAATAGCCCCCCTTCTACCAAATTAACTTCGAAATAGCGTTAAAAGACAAACTTTACTACCCATCAACATAGTTTATGCAAAAAGACCTATCCCTTGTTCACGAACCGATTGGTGATCTTTTCCAGTGGCCCCAGAAGGAAGGCGACTGGGAACAATACAGGCTTACACCGGAGCAAATCACGTTTTTTAACGAGAACGGCTACCTTCACAATGTTAAATTACTCGAGAAGTGGCAGGTAGACCAGTTAAATAGCGAGTTGGCGGAAGTTTTGGACAAAGATTATACTCCATCCGAATTATTTCATGAGTTTCACTCCAATGAATCCGGTGATCCCAATGCGGTACTTTTCCATTCGTTAGGCCACTGGCGAATCATGCCCGGCTTTCACGACATCTTGTGGAACCCCGCCTTTGTCATGGCCGCCAGCCAGCTGCTAGGCGATAAACCCGTACGCTTCTGGCACGACCAGCTGTTTTGTAAACCGGCGCACCATGGGGGTGTCGTCGCCTGGCATCAGGATTATTCTTACTGGACGCGTACCGTTCCCATGCAGCACCTGACATGCTGGGTTGGATTGGATGACGCCACCACCGAAAACGGATGCGTGCACTACATTCCGAAAAGCCACACTTGGGGGCTTCTGGACAAGCCGGAACTGGCAGGGGAGATGAATGGACTGATGCAGTTTCTGACCCCAGAGCAAAAGGCTGCCTTTACGCCTGTGCCGGTAGAGATGAAAGCCGGATATGCGACTTTTCACCATCCCCTTACCGTGCATGGAAGTTATGAGAATAAATCTTCCCGATCCAGAAGGGCTTTTGTACTGAATGTGTTCGCTGATGGCACCACTTCCAATACAGATGGTGAACTACTGCAAGGTGTTCCCATTGTGAAAAAGGGAGAAAAAATGGAGGGGCAGTTTTTCCCGCTTCTAAGTGATCAATGAAGCCCGCTAAAAATCGGTTAAAATGGATTATCGGGATTTTGTTCCTGATAATCCTTTTTGGTTTATATGCCTGGTTCGCAACGGCAGATAGGACGGAAGAAGTACCTGGCCTTACCTTACCCAAAGGGTTTGAGATACAGGAGGCCGTAACCCCTGGCTTGGTCACGTACCCGATGTTTGCGGTCTACGAAGATACGGGAAAACTTTTTGTGTTTGAATCCAGCGGCCATACAGAGGAAACCCAAGAGATTTTGGAACATCCAACTTTTCAGATTCTTCTGCTTTCCGATACGGACGGAGATGGGGTATTTGATGCGCGGACGGTGTATGCCGACAAGCTGCCTTTTCCTATGGGCGGCACCTTTTTGGAGGGTAGTCTTTACGCGACTGCCGTACCCGAGTTGCTGAAATTTACCGATACAGACAATGACGGAATTGCCGATAGCAAGGAAGTGCTGCTTTCTGGATGGAAACTTAATCACAATGCGGCCATTCTGAGTGGCCCTTTTTTGGGTCCCGACGGGTGGCTGTATATGGCCGATGCAAGGCGTGGATTTGAGATAACCACCCAAGAGGGGGACGTTTTGGCGGGCAGTGGGGCGAGGATTTGGCGCTGTCTTCCAGATGGCAGTCAGCTTGAGTCTTATGCCGGCGGGGGCTTTGACAATGCGGTAGAGTTGGCGTTTTCTCCAACTGGGGAGGTGTTTGGCACCATGACATACTTTGTGGATCCACAAGGTGGGTATCGGGATGCGTTGATGCATTGGGTAGAAGGAGGTGTTTACCCCAAACCAAACCCGGTTATCGCTGCGGATACGCTTGTTCTGACCGGAGACCTGATGCCAGTCATGAGTAAAATGGCTCGGGTATCTCCATCAGGACTTATGCAGATGACAGGGGAGCAATGGGGCCAAGAGTACGCCGAAAACTTGTTTCATGCTCAGTTCAATACCGGACGTATAGTACGGAGCAAGCTTATTCCAGAAGGTGGTAGCTACAGGACAGAGGATACCATTTTCCTGGAAAGCAGCCGCTCGGATTTCCACCCAACAGATGTTCTGCAATCCGGAGACGGGGGGCTGTTGGTAGTAAATACGGGAGGATGGTTTATTGCAGGATGCCCACTTTCCCGCACGGCCAAGCCAGAGCTTCAGGGCAGTATCTATCATATCCGGAAAACCGGAAGTACCCTTTCTGCTGATCCTTTCGGCAATCAGATTTCTTGGGAGCAACTTACCCTTGCCGATCACATCGATCTATTGGCTGTTTCCAGCCCGTTTGTTCGGAAGCGCGCGACTGAAGCTATCCTTAAGGCAGGTAGTCCTGCTGTAAATCCACTGGTCGAAGCATTGAAAACGCAATCAGATAAGCGGGTACGCACGCAACTCGTTTTTCTCTTGTACCGCTTACAACAGCAGGATGGAATTGCCGCGGTTATCCCGGCATTAGCTGACGAAGCTCCTGAGGTAAGGGCTGCGGCAGCCCGGGTAGTGGGATTAGCCCGGGAACGTTCCGCCCTTCCGCAATTGATTGCTGCGTTAGCTGATCCCGAACCTTTGGTAGTGCGACAGGCGGCTACTTCATTAGGTCGAATAGGAAGCCCGGAATCCGTCCCTTCGCTACTTGACCTATCCGGAAGTACAGAAGACCGCATGTTAACCCATGCCGCTGTTTTTTCCCTGATCCAAATAGACAGCCAGGAGGAATTAACACTGGCGCTTACAGACAGCAACCCCCTTAAACAACGCGCAGCACTTATTGCGTTGGATCAAAAACGGGATAATGCACTGAATGTGGCGTCTGTTCAGCCTTTTCTGGACAGTGAAAACCCAATATTGGAAGCAACGGGTAGTTGGGTGCTTGGACACCATCCTGAATGGACGGGTTTGGCGGCCGATTACTTTGGGCGGTTAGTCGCTGGAGATGCTAGCCAAGGGGAGGCGGCTATGAAAACGTTAATGGCTGTATTTGGTACAGCCCCGGACTTCCAGGCCACAATTGCCGGCTTGATGCAGCAATCCCCATCCAGTCCCGAAAGGCAAGAGCTCATATTGCGGTTGTTGCAGCAGGTTCCCACGGATGCCTTTCCGGAAGTTTGGCGCGGCCCGCTGCGAGGTTGGTTGGCAAGTTCGGACGAAAACATACAGGCAGAGGTGGTAGATTTGATCGTAGCCAAGGGCTTGACAGGATTTGATACTGAGCTCAATACCCTGCGAACAGCGCATGGCCTTTCCTATGGCGTGAAACTAAAGGCTGTACAGGGGCTGCAATCGGCTGGATATACCTTATCAGCGAGAGAGATCGATGAAATTATTTCCCAGACAGGTACTTTAAACCAAGGACAGGAAATGGCATTGACGCTTGCCGTCCTGCGCAGAAGCCAGCTTTCAGTAAAGCAGCATGAAGGTATAGTGAGAAATATACTACCAGCGGTGGATGTACGGTATTTGATGGACTGGCTTTCCTTGTTCGAAGGCATTGAATCCGAACCTATGGCGTCGGAACTGATACGGGTACTTGACGGATTAGATACCCATATGGATAAGGTATCCATCGGCGAGGTGGAAGCACTACTTGCCACCTTTCCCAATTCGGTGGAGAAGGAAGCGAATCACTTGATGGAAAAGATTCGGCTGTTACATGGGAAGCGATTAAATCGGCTAACGGCTTTGGAAGAAAGCCTTTCAAAGGGGGATGTCTCTGCGGGACGTGAAATTTTTTATGGGAAAGCAGCCTGTGCCTCCTGCCATGCCGTGGCAGGGGAAGGGAATACTTTCGGACCGGACCTTACCAATATCGGCGAAATTCGCTCTGCTCACGATATCTTAGAAGCCATTATCTATCCCAGTGCCAGTTTTGCCCGTGAATACGAAACCTCCGAGCTACAAACAGCCCGTGGAGCGATTACGGGAATCATCAAGGAAAAAACCCCATCCACCTATATCGTGGAAGTTGGTCCCGGAGTACAGCGGGAGTTGGGCGTGGAAGAGGTAACCCAAATTACTCTATCCGAGGTTTCCCTTATGCCTGCAGGCTGGGAGGAACAGCTTAGTCTTCAGGAGCTAAGTGATTTGATGGCTTTTTTGAGGTCGCTGCCGGATGGGCTAGGGGGGTTCTGATGTTTAGGAGCTCGCTATACATTTGAAAAAGTCGTCCTTCCTTTACGGTTACCGATCTTCTATTTGGGGATCAGTAGCTTAATTCTCAGGGACACGCCGCATAGCGTTTGTCTTTTTGCCTAGTTATCGCCAAACAGGGTACATTTTGTTTTCCGAAACTGGCGGATATTTTATGTTGATTGCATGAGGATGGATACCGCATGGGGATTGGAACTCGCACCTTTCCAAAAGCTCATTTTTCAAATTTCCAGGTCACACTTGTTCTAGGGGTAGCTTCTATGACATCTTTCAGTTCTTGTTGGTTTTTGTATTTTGTTTGTTCCAAGATTGTTTCCTCAATGGAAAGTTCGAACGTATCTGCTTCAAAACACCAGGGGGTGACACTAAGATTTCCGTTTTTTCGACGGTAAATAAAGAACGTTTTACCATCGATCGAGGTGTTAATTTCAAGTTTTCGTTCTGCATCAGGAACTTCTTCTTTACATAAAATCAACGAGCAGCGGTCGCAAAATTTAAGGATTTCGTAATACGAAGTAGCTTTATCTTCGTCAATTCCGAAATGTGTAATAGTTTCCTTACGAAAGGCCCGTTGTGCCTCTAGAAATTGCTTTGCTTTTATACTTTCTTCCCCAAGAGATCCATATAGAAAGTCTAAGTGAAAAGAAACCAACAATGCTGTCCATGACGATTTACTCTTTGCATGGTCAAAAACCCTTTTTGCCCTTTTGATGGACTTTAGTACACTTTTGGAATCTTCCGTAAAATCCAACGGTATTCCAAGGTCTGACAAGTAATTATTTTCCTTGAAATCAAGTTGCTGGTCGTCGTGTTCAACGATAGCCACCAATGTATCCAGCCATAGGAAAGGCCTGTATTTAATCTTTACATGTTCCGCAATTTTTCCAGCCAATAGGCCATGGCTTGCCTGGAAAATGATATGTAGCCCTTGATGGGTTTTTCTTACAATCATTGGTTTAAGTTGATGGTGTCGTAAGGATAACGTAGTCCACTTGTTGTATTTTCAAAAACATGCAGTACCACTTTTGGCACCTGATTTAAAAAGACAGGACAGGGCTTAGATCACAGACCATGCCAATTGGATTGTTTTTTTTTCTTTGGTTGAACTATGGTTTTGATATTTGTAGATATTCGATACTGATGGATATTTTGGAGAGGGAAATATGGTGGAAATATTGTAGAAATATTGTGGTAATAAGGTTGAAATATTTGAAATAGGTTTTTGGATATTCATGGATATTAAGGGAAGGGAAATATGGTAGAAATAAGGTTGAAATATTGTGGAAATAAGGTTTTGTTGCTATTGGATACTGATGGATATTGGGGGAAGGGAAAATATTTTTCAAATAAAACCATCCAGCCCCGAAGGGGCGAAATCATTTAGCCTAGGGTGCAGCTGAAAGGGCGCCATAATTGGTTGGTACAGCAAACCAAAAGAAAAACTCGACCAAAACTTAACAAGCTCGAAAGACGTGGAAAGATTGATGAAATACTTCAGATAAAATCTGTTAAGTCCTTTTTTTGGGTCAATCATTAGTACAAAACTACATTCACCTAATTTTCAGCACCAAGCATCGCCAACCACTTATCCAACCGACTGTCGAGGCAGATCTTTATGCCTATTTAGGTGGGATTTGCAACCGTTTTGACAGTAATCCTTTAATTATCTGCGGCTTCACTGACCACATTCATATACTGAGTAAACTCTCCAAGAAAATCGCTTTGATGAAACTTGTGGAGTAAGTCAAATCACATTCTTCCAAATGGATAAAAACAAGGGGTGAGCAATTCCGTGATTTCTATTGGCAGGATGGTTATGGAGCCTTTTCGGTCAATCCTTCTCAAGTGGATTTAGCGATAAAGTATATCTCCAACCAGCATGAACATCATAAGAAAAAGACATTTCAGGAAGAATACAGGGCTTTTTTGAAGAAATACAAAGTTGAGTATGATGAACGCTATGTTTGGGATTGATGGCTAGTGGAAACAGCTTATGCCGCCCCTTCAGGGCTTGGATTCTCCCTATGTACTTAATTCACAGGGCTGTCACCCTGTGTTGAGCTATTTCGCCCTTTCAGGGCTTGGTAAAGTTATGAATTCGACATCCGAAAAATCCTTTCTCAACCGGAATTGTATATTCCTTTTGATGGGAAGGGGTTGTGGCAAACTTCGTTTGACTTTTTCAAATTTACGGATTTTATTTTTGACTTGTTTATCGCCAAATAACTCAGCGGCAAACGCCCATCTTAAAGCGATTGGAGGTAGTTGGATTTTCCTAGAAGTTGGTTTTATTTTAGCAATTCCATTTCTTTAAAAATCCGCATTCTGTAGCAGTTTTTGGCTGTTTTTCCAAGTAGTTTTACCAATTGGTAATTAGCGATCGCTCCGACCCCCGCACCGATAATCGGAATCAATTGGGCAAGTTTGACAAGGTCTAGATAATCCCTGTATTCCAGCTGGAAATTTCTCCAATCGAAAGATTCTATTTCCTGCGGAAGCTGTTCACTGTACCGGTCCCAGGAAGCTATTATCTGTATGGTTTCATTTCTGGATTTTTGACTGGCGAAAGCGAGCTTGAAAATATACAATATAAACAGTCTCTCCCTATAATTTTTGATATCATACCCATATGTCGGGGCAATCTCAAACAATAATTTAATCTTTATGGCCAAAAAGGCAGGAAAATCCGCGAAGCCCATTAAAATCCCCCCTGCTCCGGTTATAGCTCCTTCCGCAGAAGCGGTATTCCGGTAAAATTTTATTTTTTTATCTACCAGCTGCTCCTTCACCCATAATGATTTTTCTTCTAAAATCGAGGGGGTGATATAAGTGGTTCCAAATAATACCCCCTTGACCATTTTTTCAATTGCATAGGTGACGATTTTATGAATCCTTTCCGGTATAAGATTGTTGACTCTTTTTTGGGTACCTTTTGACAACCTATTTATAAAGGAGGGCTTTTTCTTTTGCTTAATATACCAGAAGTTCATTTCTGACCTTGCTAATTCTTCATAAAAGTCCATGGTTTTAAATATAAGGATAATTGGAAATGTGTGAAGACCGATTCAATTATTTTCTTATCACAAAGTAATGGTGGTCCTGATAAAATCATACCAATATCCATACCGAATTCAATTTATCATGTATGAGTACGATCTGGACTTTGGCAAACATGTAAAAATGGTCACAGTCCTGAAAGGGCATAAGATCAAAGGGATGGGTGCCGCCCATCCATAGAATGAAAACCCGTCTATCCAGCCCTGAAAGGGCGAAATACCATAGCCTAGGGTGCAGCGAAGCGGAGTGAGCATAGTGGGGTGAGCATAGTGGGGTGAGCGTAGTCGAACCCCACTTGATTCCAACAGCTAGGTTTCGTTTTGGCCGCAGGGATGATTGAAAACCCAGTCTCTAACGCCAAAACTAGGATATGCCCGGTTCTGCTTTTTTTGGGGTGACGGAATTCGATTAATTTGGTTGGTTCCGAAACAAAACGGCAGCCCAACCATGAATGTGTTTTGGCGGGAAATTGTGTAGGAAGTTGACATTCCTGCGGCCAAAACGGGGGCATTTTGTGTCGCATTTAACCTCCGGGTTGAGACCCGGAGCTATCAAATCGGCCATCCCTCCGGGATTTTTGATTTCAAAATCCGAAAATTCTCTCTCAACCGGAATTGTAAATTTATTTTGATAGGAGGGTGTAGGTACTATCTTTTGAAACAAGGGTTTTGAGAAAATTTTTATCTTTGTGATACCGGAGAGGAAGCATACAGTGATCGTTCACTTGGATGTTTACCTCGTGTAGTGCCGACTTGATCGGCACTACTTTTTACAGCTTTT